>JEMY01000025.1:42189-42441 GCA_000585075.1 Candidatus Accumulibacter regalis
CACGCCGGACAGCCGCTTGAAACCATGTCGCCGCTGGCATTCCTATGTTCGCTACTGCGTGAAAAACTACACGAGAAGAACGCCGGAAACTGCTTGGAGACAAGCTGGAAACACCAGGCCTCGTGGCGATTGGTTTTCTCCTAGTAACGTCGCTGGAGTGGTGGAGCTATTACACCGATCGGCGACCCCGGCCTAAACTCTTCTCGCCGTTCGCCCTCGGTTTGCTGGCGTTTGTCGCATGGAGATTCTGGC
>JEMY01000026.1:0-80334 GCA_000585075.1 Candidatus Accumulibacter regalis
GGGCCCTACCAGGGGAACGACGCCCCTACTGGCCCAAAGACAAAAAATTCACAACCTCTGAGCAGATGCATCCTGTTCGAGAGGTCCTGTGGCGCCGCGCTGAGCGATCTTGCTCAGCGCGGCGCCACGCTCGGTAGGGAGCAGCTGAACGCCGTTCTTGAACTCTGAATAATTGATGTGCTACATTACATAGCCTATCTATCCCCTTATTTTTTCAGCTGTTGGCTCGCGGGTGGTGGGCTGCGGTAGAATTGTCGTCAATTATCGGTTCATGCAGGAGGCTTGCGATGCGGATGATGCTGAGAGCAGTAGTGCTGTGGGGGGCCCTGGTCGTGGGTACCGGATTGGCCTCGATGGAAGCCGTGCACGCGGCCGACAAGGCCGGCAGCAAGAGCGAAGCGCAGAAGAGCAAAGCCCGGACAGCGGAAAAAGCGAAAGCGGCACCGGTCAGCAAGAAGGCGTCGAGCAAGAAAGTTGCGCAGCAGGGCAAGGCCGTGCCGCGGGTGTCGAAGGCCAAATCCACCCGTGTCGCCAAGGCCAGTTCGGCGGCGCCGATTGGAAAAAGCAGTGCTTCGCGCATCGCTAAGAAGCAGAAGACCTTGGACCCGTCGATGGCCAACGCCGTTGACCTGTGGCATGGCCAGGAGCACCTGGCGGTCCGCTCGGGTTCGGCACTGGTGATCGCACAGGACGGGGGTGAGGCTCTCTACGAGAAGAACGCCAGGATTGTCGTTCCCATCGCGTCGATCACCAAGGTAATGACGGCCATGGTGGTGCTTGACTCGATGCCTAACCTGCAAGCGCCGATTACCATTACCGACGAGGATGTCGACTACCTGAAGGGGAGTCGGTCACGCTTGCAGGTGGGCTCTGTCCTCACCCGTGAAATGGCCCTCTTGCTGGCGCTGATGTCCTCCGAGAATCGTGCAGCGAACGCCCTCGGCCGTCACTATCCCGGGGGCTTGTCGGCCTTCGTGGCGGCAATGAATCGCAAGGCGGCAGCGCTGGGAATGAGCAGGACGCATTTCGAGGATCCGACCGGCCTGACCAGCAATAACGTGTCTACCGCACACGACCTGGCGAGAATGGTCGCTGCCGCCTATCGCTACCCCCTAATTCGCGAGTTTTCGACGACCCCGGGCGCCACCGCGGAAGTGAAGGGGCGCGACCTCGAGTATCGCAATACCAATCAATTGGTCAAGAGCCCGACCTGGGAAATTGGTCTGTCGAAGACAGGCTACATTCAGGAAGCAGGAAAATGCCTGGTTATGCAGGCGCGTGTCGCCGACCGACCGGTGGTGATCGTGCTGCTTGACTCATCTGGCAAGCAAACGCGTATCGGTGATGCAAACCGCATCAAGCGCTGGATGGAAAGCGCATCAGCATCAGGCAAAGCAACGCCTGCGTGACCCTGCAGCAGCGGACGAAAGCCACGGCATGCCGTGGCTTTTTTTTCGCTGGCCGAGCAATTCGTCGTCATTCTGCGATCATACCCAGCCCTGCCCGGAGGCGCGCGCTCGTTCAGGGCAGCGGTCGCGCAGCTCCGCGGCTAGGCTGGCAGGCAGAGACAGGGGAGTCTGAATGAATTGCGCGCCCTGACTGCCGTACGTGGGAACGCTCTCCTCGCGTTCGCTGAAGCGCGAATTCTTGCGCATCTTGTCTGGTAGGATGCGCCGTGATGGAAGAGACTCTTATCATTAAATTCGTGAGTTGGGTTCGCTGGACGCAGTTGCTCTGCGTGCTGGCGGTCGCCTTTATGGCCGCCGCAGCGCAGGCGCAGCCAGTCGAGCCAGCGATGGTGGTCATCGCTCACCAGGCGACCAGTGAGGAAGCCATCCCGCGAGCATCCCTGCGCGCCATCTTTGGCATGCTTCTGCAGAAATGGCCGAGCAACACGCCGGTGAAGGTTTTCGTTTTGAGCGATGACGCGCCCGAGCACGCCATTTTCAGCAAGAGCGTGCTGCAGGTGTTTCCCCACCAACTGCGAATGGCCTGGGACCGACAGGTGTTTTCGGGTCAGGGACAGTACCCCGAACAGGTCGGCTCGACCAAGGAGATGCTCTCTCGGGTGGCGTCCACGCCTGGCGCAATGGGTTACGTCAAGGCGAGCGAGGTTGATCAGAATGTACGTGTACTCAAAGTTCGCTAGGCCTCTCTTCGGCATTGCCGCGATAGCGATGCTCTTGCTATCGGCGACACTGGCGCGGGCGGTCGATTTCCTGGACGGCGATCTGCAGTTGCATGGTTTCTTTTCGCTGACCCTGGTGAACACCTCGAACAACAACTTTTTCGGGCCGAGCGATGACCAGATCAGCAATGAATTCAGCGAGGTCGGGGTGAACGCTTCGTGGCGACTGACACCAGACGTTCAACTGTCTGGCCAGCTGCTTTCGCATCGAGCGGGTGGCACCGATGATGGCCAGGTACGCCTCGATTACGGCCTGCTTGACTGGACCACGGCGTCGAGTGAGGACGGGCGGAGCGGCGTGCGGGTAGGGCGGATCAAGACGGCCTACGGTTTGTACAACAAGACGCGCGATGTTCCATTTACCCGACCGAGCATTATCCTGCCGCAATCGATCTACTTCGAGAGAACGCGTAACTTGACGGTTTCTGCCGATGGTGCGGAGATCTACCTGGAACGCTACGACGAGGCTGGTTCGCTTTCCGCCAGTTTCGCGCTTGGCCAGCCACAGACGAACAGCGAGTCGGCGACGGTGGCCTTGGTCGGTGTGAATCCACCCGGCCATCTGGATGCGAAGCTGGCTCCGGATTTTCAGGTGCTGTACGAAGGCCAGGGCGGCAAGTATCGGCTCGGGTTCACCGCCCTGCATGTCGACCTGCGTTACAAGCCAGGCTACGCCGACCGCCTTGGTGCTGGCCGTTTCAGGCTCACGCCCCTGATCTTCTCGGCGCAGTACAACGCCGAGAACTGGAGCCTGACGGGTGAGTACGCCAGTCGTCGTATCTCGGTGAAGGATTTTGGCCCGTTCTTCTACAACGGCGACGCGCTTGGCGAGAGTTACTACCTGCAGGCCACCTACCGTCTGGCACCAAAGTGGGAAGCTCTTCTGCGCTACGACGTGTACTATGCGGACAAGGGTGATCGCAATGGCGAGGACTTTGCCGCAGCCACCCGTATGCCCGGTTTTACGCGCTACGCCAAAGACTGGACAGCCGGCGTTCGTTTCGACGTCACTCCGCAGTTCATGCTCCGCGCGGAGGTGCATCAGGTTGATGGAACAGGTTTTCTGGCGGTTCAGGACAATCCTAACCCGCAGGATCTTCATCGTTACTGGGACAGCTTCATGCTCCTCGGTTCGTTCCGTTTCTAGTCTCTGCAAATGTTGGCCAGTTCGCCTTCGGCGAAAGCGCGTAGCGCCGCCCGTTTCCTCAGCCTGAGGTGGAAAATCCTGTTGACTCTCGGCGGTGTGAT
This sequence comes from Candidatus Accumulibacter regalis, assembly GCA_000585075.1. GTDB lineage: Bacteria > Pseudomonadota > Gammaproteobacteria > Burkholderiales > Rhodocyclaceae > Accumulibacter > Accumulibacter regalis. Next base: position 3,437 of record JEMY01000026.1, read on the forward strand.
GCTGTCGGTCAACGGGGCGTTGTCGTGGCTGCACTTCCATGACCTGACGACGCGCTTCGAGGTGCAGCGGACGGCGACCAGAGAGCGTCTGGTGGGCCAGGCACTTGCTCTGCGCACCGACTTCGGCCTCCGTTTGCAGGCGCTGGCCGGCATGCTGGCGGCTCTCGACTCCGTCGGCGTCGGCCTTTTCCAGACGCAGGCAGGCAATGCCCTGCTGCGACAGCACTTCGACAGCTACTGGTCGGTCCTGCAACTCGACCTGGGGCTGGATTCGCTGCAGGTCTACGCGCAAAGCGGTCCGCCCTTGGCCACCTGGCGCACCCATGCCCTCGCTGCGGTGGAGCCGGACGCCGAGGTTCGCGCCGTCATCGGGCAGGAACGAGCGATGCACTGGACGCGCTGCGAGGAGGTGTGCACGCAGTTTGCCGCGGCGCCGATCCTCTCGGCTGGTCGCGTTGCCGGAGCGGTGGTCCTGGGCAGTTCTCTGGCCGACGTGGTGGTCTCGTTCCACCGCTTGTCCGGTGCCGATCTCGGCGTTCTCGTTCCAGCCGCCGACCCGGTGGGCAAGAACGCGCTGCCTGCCTTGGGTCTGCAGGTGATCGGGTTGAGCAATGTGGAGCGCAACCTGCCCCTGCTGCAGCAGCTGACGGATCTTCCGCCGCTGCGTGCTGAGCGCGCCTGGCGTCTGCTCGCGTACGATGGCCGGCAGTTCGAGTTGTCGTTTCTGGCGCTCGATCCCGGCGTCGAGGGACAGGCGTCGGCCGTGCTGGTCGTCGTTGACGATCTCACCCAGGCGCTGGCCGATATTCGAAAATCGGTCTGGAGTCGCCTGCAGGGCGAATTGCTGGCTTCACTGTTCTCGCTAGTGTTGTTGGCGCTGCTGGTGCACGCGCCCTTGCAACGTATGACCCAGGCAGTGCGCGCCATTCCTCTGCTCGGGCGCAGCGCCTTCGCCGAGGCGCGGGCGAGAATTGCGCCGCGCACTCGGCGACTGGTCGATGACGAAATCGACAGCCTGGACGAGGCGGCGGTTGCCCTGTCGCATCGGCTGGAAACGCTGGAGAGCGACGTCGCGGCCCATTCCGCCGAGATGCAGGGGATGCTGCAGCGGATTTCTGTCGAGCGCGATTTCAGCAGGAACCTGCTCGACACCGCGCAAGTGATCATTCTGACCCAGGCTGCCAACGGCCAGATTCTTACCCTGAATCGCTACGGACAGTTGCTCTCGGGTTGGGCCGAGGAGGATTTGCCGGGCAAGCGCTTTTCCGAACTGCTGTGCCCGGACGGATCTTCGGAACTGTTGATTCAGCAGGCGGTGCGGGAAATCGTTGCCGGCGAACGTCAGCACGTGCAACTGGAATCGATTATGGCGAGCGCCAACGGCCAGTTGTACGAGATTACGTGGAACCACTCCCGGCTTTCCGGGCCTCGCGATGCAGTGATGATTCTCTCGGTGGGCATCGACCACACGGAACGCAAGCGTGCCGAGTCGCATGTCAGCTATCTCGCCGAGCACGATCCGCTCACGGGTCTGGTGAATCGACAGCATTTCCAGCATGAGCTCGATCAGGCGCTGGCCAGCGCCCGCCGTTCCTTGCATGACGGAGCACTGCTTTATCTCGACCTCGACGGGTTCAAATACGTCAACGATCTGAACGGGCACCAGGCAGGTGATGCCCTCCTGCGGGTGGTCGCCGACGAAGTCGGCAGTGTGGCGCGGGGCAGCGATCTGTTGGGCCGCCTGGGTGGTGATGAACTGGGCATCTTGCTGCACGAATGTGATCGCGACGGTGCCATCCAGGTGGCCGAGAAAATCAACAGGCAACTTGCCGAGATCAAGTTCCCCGGCCTGGGAGCGAACCATCGGGTCTCCGCCAGCATCGGGATCGTCGTTTTTTCCGAGTCCATGATGGACGTCAAGCAGCTTCTCGCCAACGCCGACATCGCCATGTATCAGGCCAAGTCGAAAGGCGGCGCCGGCTGGCACCTCTATTCGGAGGGTGAGGGTGTGCAGGAGAAGATGCAGAGTCGCCTGTACTGGGAGGAGATGATCAATCGCTCGCTGGGCGACCGCGGTTTCATCGTGTACTACCAGCCGATCCTGGATATTCGCGCTCGGCAGGTCAGTCACTACGAGGCCCTGGTACGCATGCGGGGAGAAGATGGCTCGCCGATTCCGCCCGGTGCGTTCATGGAAGTGGCCGAGAACAGTGGCCTGATACGCGACATCGATCGCTATGTGATCCATGACGTTTTTGGCCGGATGCTGGCCCTGTTTGCTGCCGGAAAGTACTATAAGTTCTCGATCAACCTGTCGGGCGTCAGCATCAATGATCCGCGCCTGCTTTCGTTCATTCGCGATGAGCTCGCGCGTGGCGCGATGTTGCCGAGCCATGTCATCTTCGAGATTACCGAGACCGCGGCGGTGTCGGATTTTTCCAAGGCCCGAGCGTTCATGAACGCCGTACGGGAACTCGGTTGCGCGTTTTCGCTCGATGACTTTGGCGTCGGCTTTTCTTCGTTCAACTACGTCAAGCAGTTGCCTGTCGACTACGTCAAGATCGACGGATCGTTTGTCCGCACCCTGGTCGATAGCCCGGATGATCAGGTCTTCGTACGCGCACTCGCCGAGGTCGCGCGTGGCTTTGGCAAGAAGACGGTGGCCGAGTTCGTGGAAGACGAACGGGCGCTGAACATGTTGCGCGCCTTTGGTGTTGACTACGCGCAAGGCTACTTCATCGGCAAGCCCGGCCCGGAGATTGTCTGAGCCGCGGGGTTTGGCCGGATCGAGCACGCTTGCGTGCGCCGGGAGGCTTTCGGCGGCGGTGCTATAATCGCCTGCTGACTTGCCACCCCTCTGCCTACCGTCCCCCAAGCATGGCGCTGTTCACCATTGGTATCAACCACCACACAGCACCACTCTCGGTTCGCGAGCAGCTGGCGTTTCATGCCGAAAGCCTGCCGCATGCACTGGCTGACCTGGCCCACTGCAAACCGGTCCACGAGGCAGCGATCCTGTCGACCTGCAACCGCACCGAGCTGTACTTCGCTACCGATGCAGTCGACGTCGCAACCCAGTGGCTTGCCGATTACCATCGCCTGGCGCGTCATGACATTGTTCCCTACCTCTACACCTATCCCGAGCGCGACGCCGTACGGCATGCTTTTCGAGTCGCCAGCGGGCTGGATTCGATGGTTCTCGGCGAGCCGCAGATTCTCGGTCAGATGAAGGAGGCGGTACGGGTTGCCGAGGAGGCCGGAACCCTTGGCACGACTCTGCACAAGCTCTTCCAGCACTCCTTTGCCGTGGCCAAGGAGGTGCGGTCGACGACGGCGATTGGGGCCAATGTGGTCTCCATGGCCGCCGCCGCCGTGCGCCTGGCGGAGCGAATTTTCGAACGTATCGCCGAGCAGAAAATCCTCTTTATCGGTGCGGGTGAAATGATCGAGCTGTGCGCCACGCATTTTTCGGCGCAGCACCCGAAACAGGTGGTCATCGCCAACCGCACGGTTGAGCGCGGCCGGGTGCTGGCCGATCGACTGGGAGGAACGGCGATCAGGCTGGAGGATCTCGGCGAGCGCTTGTCACAGTTCGACATTGTCGTCTCATGCACCGCCAGCCCGCTGCCGATCCTCGGCCTGGGGATGGTCGAGCGGGCGATCAAGGTTCGCCGCCATCGCCCGATGTTCATGGTCGACCTGGCCGTTCCTCGCGATATCGAGGTCGAGGTCGGCGAAATGGACGACGTGTTCCTGTACACCGTCGACGACCTGGCGCAGGTCGTTGAATCGGGCCTCGAGTCGCGTCAGGCCGCGGTGGTGGACGCGGAATCGATCATCAGCGAACGTGTCGAGGGCTTCCTGCGCTGGCTTGCCACGCGTGGTACAGTGCCGCTCATTCGGTCACTGCGCGATGCTGCCGACCGTGCGCGTCGCCACGAGATGGAGCAAGCGCTGAAGCTGCTGGCCAAAGGTGAAGACCCGGCCCGCGTCCTCGAGCGCTTCTCGCATCGCCTGACCAACAAGTTTCTGCATGCGCCGACGCAAGCATTGAACCAGGCCGGTGCAGACCAGGACGAGTTGCAGACGCTGGTCGGACGCTTGTTCCACCTTCATCCGGATTCCCGCTTCGGCGAGTAGCCCCTCCGGCAACCGACGCCAGGCGGCAGCATCATTTTGCGCCGCTCGGCGCGCTTTAAGCGACTTCCCCATGAACCAGAGCATTTGCGACAAACTCGAACAGCTGACCGGTCGCCTCGACGAACTCGGCCGCATTTTGGCCAGCAGCGAAGCAACGCAAGACATGGACGAGTTCCGCAAGCTGTCGTGCGAGTACGCCGAACTTGGCCCGGTGGTCGCTCTCTACCAGAGCTGGCGACATGCCGAGTCCGAGCTGTCGTCGGCGCTAGAGATGCTCGCCGATCCGGAGATGAAGGAGTTGGCGGCGGCAGAAGTCGTCGCCGTTCGGGAGCGCTTGCCGCAGATCGAGAAGGAGCTGCAGAAAATGCTGCTGCCAAAGGATGCCAACGATGCTCGCAACGTTTTTCTCGAGGTGCGAGCGGGTACCGGCGGTGAGGAATCGGCGCTTTTTGCCGGCAATCTCTTTCGCATGTACACCCGCTACGCTGAACGCCAGCGGTGGCAGGTGGAAGTCATTTCGGCCAGTGTTTCGGACCTCGGCGGCTACCGCGAGGTGATTGCGCGAGTCATCGGCAACGGCGTCTACTCGCGACTGAAGTTTGAGTCAGGGGCCCATCGCGTGCAGCGGGTTCCCGACACGGAAACGCAGGGTCGCATCCACACTTCGGCGTGCACGGTGGCGGTGATGCCCGAGGCCGACGCGCTTGAGGAGGTGCACATCAACCCGGCCGAAATTCGCGTCGACACCTACCGCGCTTCCGGTGCGGGCGGACAGCACATCAACAAGACGGATTCGGCGGTACGGATTACCCATCTGCCGACGGGGATCGTCGTCGAATGCCAGGATGATCGCTCGCAACACAAGAACAAGGCGCAGGCCCTGTCGGTCCTGGCGGCGCGCATTAGGGATGTGCAGGAGCGCGAGCAGCACGCGAACATCGCATCGACGCGGCGGGACCTGATTGGCAGTGGCGACCGCTCGGAGCGAATTCGAACCTACAACTTCCCGCAGGGTCGAGTCACCGACCACCGCATCAATCTGACCCTGTACAAGATCGAAGCAATCATGGACGGCGACCTTGACGAATTGCTGGCTGCGCTTGCCGCCGAATACCAAGCCGATCAGCTGGCGATGCTTGCCGACAGCGAGTGATGCGAACTGCCCGCAACGAAGGGCGGAGATCACTCTTGACCCTGCTCGCTGCTCTGCGCCGGGTCTTGGCTGAGCGCCGATCCGAATGACGATGACGCTTAATGCTGCATGGCGCTCGGCGAGCCGGCGTATCGATCGCCTTGATGCGCGCCTGCTTGTCGAGCAGGTGGCCACCTGTACCCATGCCGACCTGATTGCGCACTCGACACGCACACTCTCGGCAGATCAGCTGTGCCGGTTCGAGGCGCTGGTTGGCCGGCGCGCGTCCGGCGAGCCGCTGGCCTATCTTCTGGGCAGCGCAGAATTTTATGGGCGGGAGTTTGTCGTTACGCCGGCAGTGCTGATTCCGCGTCCGGAGACGGAACTACTGGTCGACCTGGCGATCGAACGACTTCGCTCGTTGCCAAACGCTCGGATACTGGATCTTGGTACCGGGTCCGGTGTTCTGGCCGTGACTCTGGCGCGGCTATGCCCGGGGGCGTTGGTTACGGCGGTCGATCTTTCGCCGGCCGCGCTTGCCGTAGCCAGCGGCAATGCGGTAGGGCACGCAGTAGAAGTGAGCTTTCTTGCCGGTCACTGGTACACGCCGCTTGGCGAAAGCCGCTTCGATCTGATCGTCGCCAACCCGCCTTATGTGGCGCATGCGGACCCGCACCTGCAGGGAGATGGTCTGCCCTATGAACCACGCATCGCGCTGACCGATGGCGTGGTCGGCGGTGACGGTCTGGCCTGCCTTCGCGAGATCATCCGCGGAGCCGTGACGCATCTGCGGCCGGCTGGCTGGCTGCTGGTCGAGCACGGATACAATCAGGCCGCTGCGGTGCGGCAGTTGTTGGGCCAGCAGAGGTTTGTCGAGATTGGTTCGTGGTGTGACCTGGCGGGAATTGAGCGCGTCAGTGGGGGGCGACTCGATTGACGCTGGGCGCCGCGACCCGGTAAACTGTTCTGTTGATTGTTTTTCATAACGAGTGGTCACTAAGAGGTTTTACGATGGATGCGCAGCAATTGATCAAAGAGCAGGTAACAAGCAACCCCGTGGTCCTCTACATGAAGGGGACGCCGCAGGCGCCACAATGCGGGTTCTCGTCGGTAACGGTGCAAATCCTAAAGGCTTGCGGAGTGTCGAGCTTCCTGAGCGTGAACGTACTCGAGAACCCGGAGATCCGTAGCGGTATCAAGTCCTACGCCAACTGGCCAACGATTCCTCAGCTTTACGTGCGCGGCGAGTTTGTCGGCGGCTGCGACATCATGCGCGAGATGTACGAGGACGGCGAGTTGCAGAAACTTCTTGAAGGCCTGGTCGATCCGCTCTGATCGCCAAAGTGCTTCTGCGGCCGGGCCCTCGCAGTGCGTCTCGCTGCGCGGGCCTTTTCTCAAGCGCTGGCCGGCGTCGCCTTGCCGACGCTCAATTCCTCGTACGCCCTGACCGCCTCGGCGGCATACATCAGTGTCGGGCCACCACCCATGTAGGTGCAGACGGCGAGCGTTTCCATCAGCTGCGCACGACTGACACCCAGGCGAATCAGCGCTTTCACATGAAACCCTATGCAGGCGTCGCAGCGGCTCGAGACGCCGATCGCCAGGGCGATCAGTTCCTTATCCAGCGCCGACAGCACGCCTGGCGCGAGGGCCGCTTTGGCCAGCGCATTGAAGCCCTGAATCGTCTCGGGAATTTCGTGGCGCAGAGTTCCGAGTGCCTTCGAAACATCGTGCGTGATCGTGTCAAATGACTTGCTCATCTGCGTCGTGCTCCATTAATTAGAAAGCACTAATATACTGCGGCGGAGCGTCTTCGGGCAAGCCGTCGCCAGGCTGGAAACCTTGCGCGATCCGCGGTCTGCGCAGCGCCAATGGACGCGCGGCTGGTGACTGATGGACGATAGCCGGGCTGGGGGGCGGGGTGACGCCGGATACCCACTGCTCTCGGCTGTGCGGTCGCTGCGGATACTGTCAGAAGGTGACCAGGCGCGTATTGGCTGATGTCAAGCGCTCGCTGAGGACCGCCAGAAATGACTGGTAGAAGTGCCCTCGGCAAGCCTCCGACGAAGAACGCAACGAGCAGGCGTCAATTCGTACCAGCTTGGCTTCGGTCACCGCGACAATGTCGGCGCTGCGTTTGCAGGTCGACTTGCCGATGACGGCCATTTCACCGAAGCAATCACCGGCTGTCAGCATGTCCAGGAGCAGGCCATTCTTGAGCACCTTCAATTCGCCGTCGGCGAGGACGCAGAAGAAGTCACCGAGGTCGCCGTCGCGAATGATCAGCGTTCCGGGTGAAGCGCGGCTCCACTGCGAAAAGCCCACCACTTCCCATATCTCGACATCGGAAAAATCTGCGAAGAACGGGAAGCGGCGCAGGGTATCGAATTTTTCCAGATCGGCCATCGCGTCTGCCGAGGCCTTCGGTCGCCGCTGGCGAAAGGCTTGCGCCAGATCTTGGGCGAACTCCTGCCAGGTGGCGTAGCGAGTATCGAGTCGTTTGCTCATCGCCCGCGCGACGATGGCGTCGAGCTCTGCCGGAATCTCCCGGCGCAGCGTCGAAGGTCGGCGTGCTTCGGCGTTGATGATCTGGTAGATCATGTCGTAGCTGTTACGCGCCTGAAAAGGCAATTGACCGGTGAGCAACTGATACATGACGACACCGAGCGAGTAGATGTCGGTCTGCTGATCGAGCGCCTGTTCCTTGACCTGTTGCGGCGACATGTAGGCGGGCGAACCGATCCCCTGCACCAGCGTGCGGTCGGGGGCGCCGATGATCGCCGCGCCGAAATCCGAGATCTTGATATCGCCTTCGGTGGGGTCGGTGCAGGTGAACAGGATGTTTGCCGGCTTGATGTCGCGGTGGATGATGCCTGCGCGAAAGGCGAAGTCGAGCGCCCGTGTGCACTTGAAAATGATCTCGACGATGCGTTCGATCGACAACCGTCGGTCGGGCGTGCAGACGGCTTCCAGCGTGCCGCCGGCAACGTATTCCATGACGATGTAGCAGAGGTGGTCGTCTACGACCGCGTCATAGATCTGGACGATGTGCGGGTGCGACAGTCTGCCGATCAGTGCCGCTTCGTTGAGGAATAGGTGAGTGTAGAGCCTGCCCCGCTTCGGGTCTTTCAGGATGCCGGGAAACGCGACCTTGACCGCTACTTCGCGCTGGGTAAACGCATCGCTCCCCAGGTAGACGGTAGACGTTGCTCCATGGCCGATTTCGCGGAGCAGTTCGTATTTGCCGATCTTTTCCACTGGCCGGGTGCCTGCAGCGGGGGCCTAGCCGCGACGGGCGCGGGAAACTGCGGCCAGGACCTGCTCCGGCGCGGTGCCGCCGATGTGCCTGCGGGCGGCCAGCGAGCCGTCGACGGTAAGCACCGCAAAGACATCGTCGCCAAGCAGCGGTGAGAAGCGTTGCAGTTCGGCGAGCGGGAGTTGTGCCAGGTCGACGTCCAGTTCTTCCGCTCGACGCACTGCCAGTCCGACGGCTTCGTGTGCGTCGCGGAAAGGCAGCCCCTTGCGGGTCAGATAATCCGCCAGGTCGGTCGCGGTGGCGAAACCTTCGGCCAGGGCGCTGTGCATCCTTTCGCGATTGACGGTGATGCCGGCAATCATTTCGGCAAAGATGCGCAGCGTGTCGCTTACCGTATCGATGGCGTCGAACAGCGGCTCCTTGTCTTCCTGGTTGTCCTTGTTGTAAGCCAGCGGCTGGCCTTTCATCAGCGTCAGCAAGGCCGTCAGGTCGCCGTACACGCGGCCGGTCTTGCCGCGTGCCAGTTCCGGGACGTCGGGGTTTTTCTTCTGCGGCATGATCGAACTACCCGTACAGAAGCGGTCGGCGATCCTGATGAAGCCGAAGCGCGGATTCATCCACAGCACCAGCTCTTCCGACAGGCGCGACAGATGCATCATCAGCATGGCGCAGACGGCGCAGAATTCGATCGCGAAGTCGCGATCTGAAACTGCGTCGAGCGAGTTTGCGCAAACCCCCTCGAAGCCCAGCAGCTCGGCGACGTAATGGCGGTCGATCGGGTAGGTGGTGCCGGCCAGCGCCGCCGCACCCAGTGGCAGACGGTTGGTGCGGCGCCGGCAGTCGGCAAGGCGTTCGGCATCCCGCTGCATCATCTCGAAGTAGGCGAGCAGGTGATGGCCGAAAGTGACGGGTTGGGCGACCTGGAGATGGGTGAAGCCGGGCAGCGGCGTGGCGGCTTCCTTTTCGGCCAGGTCGAGCAGGCTGGTCTGGAACTGACGCAGCAGCGGAAGCAGGTCATCAATCGCGTCGCGCAGGTACAGGCGGATATCGGTCGCGACCTGGTCGTTTCGCGAGCGCCCGGTATGAAGGCGCTTGCCGGCGTCGCCAACGAGGGCGGTCAGGCGCTTCTCGATGTTCAGGTGGACATCCTCGAGGTCGAGCGTCCAGACAAAGGTGCCATCCTCGATCTCGCCGACCACCTGCGCCATGCCACGTTCGATATCGGCGAGGTCGGCGACGCTGATGATTTCCTGCTTGGCGAGCATGGTCGCGTGCGCCAGCGAGGCGCGAATGTCCTGTCGCCACATCCGGCGATCAAAGTCTACCGACGCGGTATAGCGTTTGACGAGGTCGGACATTGGCTCGGAAAAGCGGCCGGCCCAAGTGTATTGGGAAGAATCCGATTGGCTCATGGGGGACGAGTTCCTGGGCTAGAATCACTCGTAGAAACTTGGACAGGCGCCAATTCGAGTAATGGCAAGTATAAAGCAAAACCTGGCCGGCCAGCCGCTACCGGATTTCCGCAATTCCGGTGTCATGCTGCGAATCCTGCTCGGCGTGAACCTGCTGGCGCTGGGCGCCGCACTGGTGCAGAGCCAGGGGGTGCAGGACAGCGTGCAGCACTTCATCGACATGGCCGCCTGGGTGCAGCCCTTGCTGCTCTTCAATCTGGCGCTGCTGGCAATCCTTGTCAATATCCTGCGGCGGGCGCCAGCCTGGATCGGGCGGTTGACGGTGTTGCTGCTGGCGGTCACTTCGGCGATGGCGTTGTCGGCGCTGTGGAATCACCTGCTCTTCGCCGACGCTGGTGGCCAGAGCCTGCTCAGGGCAGGCCTGCTTGCCGGGCTGGCGGCCGGCTTCATGCTTGCCTACTTTGCCTTGCGCGTCGGCGCCCTGTCGCCGGCGCTGGTCGAGGCGCGACTACAGGCGCTGACCGCACGCATCCGGCCGCATTTTCTCTTCAACACCCTGAATGCGGTGCTCTCGCTGATTCGCGCCGACCCGCGCCGTGCCGAGACGGCGCTTGAGGAACTGGCCGAGCTTTTTCGCGCGCTGATGCGCGATCATCGCGAACTGGTGCCGTTGGCTGACGAGCTGGCCCTGTGCCGGCAGTACCTGGATCTCGAAAAACTGCGTCTCGCCGAGCGTCTGCACGTCGAATGGGACATCGCGCCCGATCTGCCGCTCGACCTGAAAGTCCCGCCACTGATGGTGCAGCCACTGCTGGAGAACGCCGTTTATCACGGCATCGAGCCGTTGGGTGATCGCGGGTGCATCCGCATCGGCATCGGCCGCCGCGCTGACGCGCTGCAACTCGATATCGTCAATCCCTGCGCGGGCGGCGCCGATAATCAGCACGGCAGCCACATGGCGCTCGCCAACATTCGCGAGCGCCTGGCGCTTTACTATGACCTTGAGGCGCGCCTCGAAACCGACGCTGTAGCACTGGCCGACGGCCGGCACGAGTACCGGGTGCGCATCGTTCTGCCGTGCCGGGAGCAGGGGCGATGACTGTGCCCGCTACAGCTTCCCCTCTTTCTCTGCTGGTTTGCGACGATGAGGCGCCGGCACTGGCGCGTCTGCGTGACCTGTTGTCCGATATCGCGCCGGAACTGCCAAACGAGATCGTCGCCGAAGCCGACAACGGCCTGCGTGCTCTGGCGGCCGTCGAGGGCCGCCGGGTTGATGTGGCGCTGGTTGACATCCGCATGCCGAAAATGGACGGGATTGAACTGGCGCGTCACCTGTCCCGGCTTGAACACCCGCCGGCGGTGATCTTTGTTACCGCCTACGACGCCTACGCGGTGCAGGCCTTCGAGCTCAACGCCATTGACTACCTGGTGAAGCCGGTGCGTGCGTGGCGCCTGTTGGAGGCATTGCGGAAAGTGCGCCGGAAACGAGTGCCGCCCGGGTTGCTCGCGCAACTGCCGCAGGCTGCGCGCAGCCACCTTTCCTGCCACGAACGGGGCCGGCTGTTGCTGATTGCGGTGGCTGACATCATTTACTTGCGGGCCGACTTGAAATACGTCACGGCGCGTACCCGTGATCGCGAGTTCCTGCTTGACGAGTCGCTGACCCATCTCGAACAGGAGTTCGGCACGCAGTTCATTCGTCTGCATCGCAGCGTGTTGGCAGCGCGGAACGCGCTTGCTGGTTTCGAGAAGGGTAGCGATGGCGACGACGCCGACGCGCAGTGGCAGGCGATCCTGCGCGACGTTCCCGATCGGCTGCCGGTCAGTCGCCGGCAGTGGTCCTTGCTCAAGTCCTTCGCGCGCCAGCTGAGTTCCTGAGCGACAACCGCGGCACCTGGAAGCAAGCTCGGGAGTCGCTTCTTGACGCTCATCAAGGTGGCCGGTGACGGTTTTTCTATAATTCCGGCTGCCATCCCACGAGGTCGTCATGACGCACTTTCAAGGCTTGAGAAAACTTTTCTACCTCCTGCTCGGGGGAGCCCTCGTTCTGCCGGCTGCGGCGCTCGACATCGATCGCGCCAAGGATATCTACGGTCCGTGCGCGGCCTGCCATGGCCCCTTCGGCGCTGGCGGCAAGCAAGGCGAGTACCCACGCATCGCCGGCCAGTTGCCAAAATACGTCGAGCAGCAGCTACTGGCCTTCCAGAGTCAGGTGCGGATCAACTTGCCGATGTATCCGTATACGCGGGAGCGCGAACTCGACGATCAGGACATCAAGCTGGTCGCTGCTTACCTGGCGCAGATCGAGCTGCCGACGCGGCCGCCGGAATTCAAGGACAGCGACGACGCCCTGGCGCGCCTGCTGGCAATGGAGAAGGTGATGATCATCCCGCGTGCCGCCGGCGATATCGAAAACGGGAAGGCGGTCTACCAGAAGAACTGCGCCGTCTGCCATGGCAAGACGGCGCAGGGGCGCGGCATGTTCCCGATGCTCGTTGGCCAATACACGAACTACCTGCAAAAGCAGATCGACGCCTACCTTCAGGGGGATCGCCCGCACGACGAAGAAGGTGCCAGGACGGGAGCCTTGTACCGGCTGAAGGACGGCGATAGCCAGGATGTGCTGGCCTATCTGACGACCCTTCAGGCGGTCGAGCGCTAAGCTGCGCCGTTCGAGAGAGTGAGTCTTCAAATGACATGTTCATTCCCGCTTTCCGGGTAACGGTCCGCGTAGGTAGCCAGCGCAGGCGGGTCTTTCCGGCGCTGCGGGCACGCAGAAGACGATTTCAACGACTGCATTGTCGGGGCAAGCGCGCTGGCCAAGCGTGTTAGAATCGCCTCCTGATCAAGATGCCTTTGGGGTGATGCTGCCCTCGCGCGCCGGTTTTCCGGCGAGCTTGGCAGCGCGTTTACCGGAGACCTGCCTTGAGCTCTGCACGTCCAGATGAGTCGCGTATCGTCATCGCCTCGCGCGAGTCGCGCCTTGCCATGTGGCAAGCGGAGTACGTGCGCGGGCGTCTCGCAGAACTATACCCACAGCGCAACATCGAGATCCTCGGCATGACCACCCGTGGCGACCAGATCCTCGATCGCCCGCTGGCGGCCATCGGCGGCAAGGGTTTGTTCATCAAGGAACTCGAAGTGGCGATGCAGAACGGCCAGGCCGATATCGCGGTGCATTCGATGAAGGACCTGCCGATGGACATGCCCGAGGGCTTTGTCCTGGGCGCCATCACGTCGCGCGAGAACCCGTGCGACGCCTTCGTTTCCAACCGCTTTGCCGGGCTCAACGATCTGCCGGCCAAGGCGGTGATCGGCACCTCGAGCCTGCGCCGCGAGGCGAGTCTGCGCGCTCGCTACCCTGATCTGGTCATCAGGAGCCTGCGCGGCAACCTCGATACGCGTCTGCGGAAGCTTGATGCGGGTGAGTACGACGCCATAATCCTCGCTGCCGCGGGCCTGATTCGACTTGGGCTGGTCGGTCGAATTGCGTCCGTGTTGACCCCCGAGCAGTCCCTGCCGGCGCCGGGCCAGGGCGTGCTCGGTATCGAGGTGCCAGCCCAGCGCGCTGATTTGATCGCCTTGGTGGCTCCGCTCAACGATCCGGCTGCGGCTCAATGCGTGCGCGCGGAGCGTGCCTTTTCACGCGCCCTGGGCGGCAGCTGCCAGCTTCCTCTGGCTGCGCATGCGATGCTCGAGGGCGGTTTGCTCTGGCTACGTGGCTTTGTCGCTTTACCAGACGGCAGACAGCTGCTTGCGGGTGAGTTGCGCGGCGCTCCAGACGACGACGAGGCCGTCGGCCGTGCCCTGGCGCAGATGCTGCGCGACCAGGGGGCAGGCGCCATACTTGACCAGCTTGCAGCAGGGCAATGACCGAGGCATTACGCGGCAAGACAATCGTCGTCACGCGGCCGCGTGCGCAAGCGCCCCGTCTGGCTGCCTGGATCGCCGAACACGGCGGCGAGCCGCTGCTTTTTCCGTTACTCGAGATAACGCCAGTTGACGACCCGGAGCAGTTGCGCTTGGCAATCGCTGCCCTTGACGGCTATTCGCTGGCGATCTTCATCAGCCCGAATGCCGTCGAGCACAGTGTCCCGGAAATCCTTGCGGCTCGCCAGTGGCCGGCCGGTTTGCAGGCGGTCGCCATTGGTCAGGGGAGCCTTTCCTTACTGCTCGCGTACGGGATCAGGAACCCGCTCGCTCCGCTCGAACGCTTCGATTCGGAGTCCCTGCTCGAACTTCCGGCATTGCAGAGCCCCGCTGTCGCCGGCCAACGGGTGGTCATCTTTCGCGGCAACGGTGGCCGTGAGTTCCTTGCCGACAGCTTGCGGGAGCGCGGGGCGCAGGTCGACTACGTGAGCTGTTACCAGCGTTCGTCGCCGGCTAGTGCCGCCGTGCTCGAAGCGCTCTGGCGCAACGGCCGCCTCGACGCCCTGACCGTCTCCTCCAGCGAGGGTTTGCGGAACCTTGTCGACCTGCTCGACGCCTCCGCGCGTGCGTCTCTGTGTACCACTCCGGTGTTCGTGCCACACCAGCGAATCGCCGACTTGGCGCAGAAACTTGGTTTGCAGCGGGTGATTCTGACCGAACCGGCAGATGCTGGGATCATTGCTGCTCTGAACGTATATAATTGGCGGTCATGATGAAAGAAGAAATCGACCCAAGGTCTCCACTTTCCGAACAAGCGGCCGCAGAGACGGCTGCCAAGCCGCCGCCAGAGGAGCAACCGTCGGCGGGTTCTCGAGCAGAGCCCGAGAGCGAGTCGTTGCCCGCGGGCGAACAGCGGCCGGAGATGGTTTCCCCGGCGAAGGCCGAGCCGGTCCCGGAAGCTGAGTCGCCGGTCGACAAGGAGCCGTTGCCGGACAGTCGAGCAACGACGGTCGAGGGTCCGCCAAGCGCCGAGGTGCAGGCATCTGCAAAGAGTGCTGCTCAGACACCATCGCCAGCCAGTCAGCCAACGCCTGCCAGTGCGCAGGGTACAGGCGACCAGCCGCCGGCAAGCCGGGCGGCGGCGGATCAGCAGCCACCCGGCTGGCGCAGTCCGTGGTTGCTGGTGGTGCTGGTGGCCCTTGGGCTGGCCGGCTGGCAGTGGTTCGAAACCCGGCAGAAGCTGGCCGATACGCAACAGGAGTTGGCCCGTCGCCTCGCCGACAGCGATTCGAGTGGCGCCGAAATCCGTGCGCTATCCAAGGGCGCGACCGAGCAGGTGGCTGGCGTCCTCGGTCGCCTTGCGGCCCTTGAGGGGAAAATTGCCGAATCGCAGAGCCAGCAGGCGATGCTCGAGAAGTTGTACCAGGATATCGCCCGCAACCGGGATGAGTGGGCGCTCGCCGAAGTCGAGCAAAGTGTGACCCTGGCCGCGCAGCAGTTGCAGCTGGCGGGCAATGTGCAGGCAGCCGTGCTCGCCCTGCAAACCGCCGACGCCCGCCTGGCGGCGAGCAGCCGGCCACAGTTCGTCAGCCTGCGCAAGGTTTTGAGCAATGATCTCGATCGCCTGCGTGCTTTGCCGCAGATCGACGTTGCGGCCATGAGTTTGCGCCTGGAAAGTGTCATAAATGCCATCGACACGATTCCCCTTGCTGTCGATGGGCGGTCCCGGCCGAATGGCGAGGGCGCAAAAGAAAGCGCAGACGGTGCGGCGGCGGAAGCGTCGTCGCCGCCGGCCGCTGAATGGCCTTCGGTAAGCAGCGTCGAGTTCTGGCAGCAACTGGTCAGCGCCGAGTTGTGGCAGCGATTGGGTCGCGAGATCTGGGGCGAAGTCAAGTCGCTGATCCGGATCCAGCGCGTTGACCGCGATGAGCCGGCCTTGCTCGCGCCGGGCCAGGCGTTCTTCTTGCGCGAAAACCTCAAGTTGCGTCTTCTCAACGCGCGCCTGGCTTTGCTGGCGCGCGATCAATGGACTTTCCAGAACGAGCTGAAGCATGCCCGGGCGTGGATCGATCGCTACTTTGACACCAGCGATAGCTCGTTGCAGACCGCGCAAAGCAATCTGGATCAGCTCGTTGCCACCGAGATCAACATCGAGATGCCGACGCTCAATGAAAGCCTGTCGGCGGTCAAGACCTTCAAGCTCGGTCAGGAGCGCCAGTGAGAGGGCTACTTTGGCTACTGGCACTTGCTGCCACGGCTGTCGGCATTTCGCTGGCAGCAAGGTACAACGACGGCTACCTGCTGCTGATCGTCCCGCCGTATCGCATCGAGATCGCACTCAGTCTGGCGATTCTCCTCTTCTTTACCTCCTTCGCCCTGCTCTACCTGCTGCTGCGGACAATTGGGCTGACGCTCTCCCTGCCCGGCCGTATTGGTGACTATCGGGCACGGCGCCGTCGCGAGAAGGCCGCGGCGTCGCTTCATGAGGCCATTCGCCTGCTCTTCGAAGGGCGTTTCACGCAGGCTTTGAAGAAGGCCGGCGAGGCGCACGCTGCTGGCCACTCGCCGGGCGTGGCAGCCCTGCTCGCCGCACGGGCGGCGCATGGCCTTCGCGAACCCGAGAAGGAGCAGGAGTGGCTCGGCCGCGTCAACGACGCGCGGCTGGATCCTGCCCGGTTGATGCTGGAAGCCGAAATGGCCATCGACCATGAGCACTATGCCGAGGCGGTGAGCTTGCTGCACGCCCTGCAGAACATTTCCGGTCGGCACATCGCCGCGTTGCGCCTTGAACTACGTGCGCAGCAGGGTTGCGGCAACTGGCCGGAGGTGTTGCGGCTGGCCCGCCTGCTCGAGAAGCGCGAAGCTTTGGCCCCTGAATTGGCGCAGGAAATCAAGACTCAGGCGCACCAGGAAACCATCCGCCGGCAGCAGCAGGCCGACGAGGGCCAATTGCTCGCCTACCTGCGCGCCATACCGGCCAAGGAGCGCAGCCTGAGGCTGACGCACACCGCCTGCGAAGCTCTGCTTGAACACGGCGTTTACGACGATGCGCAGCGCATGATCGAGAAACAACTCGAGGGGCAGTGGGATTCGGAGCTGGTGCAACTGTATGGCCAGGTGCGGGGTAGCGACCTGACTTCGTGTATTGCTCGCGCCGAGAAATGGCTGCCGCAGCATCCCGACGACGCACAACTGCTGCTCGCCTTGGGCCGCCTGTGTTTGCACCAGCGTTTGTGGGGTAAAGCCCAAATCTACCTCGAGGCCTCACTGTCGCTGGTCGATCAGCGCGCGGTCAGGCTTGAGTTGGCTCGCCTCTTCGAGCAGACCGAACGCTGGGATGACGCCATGCCGCACTACCGGGCCGCCGCCGAGCAGGTCGCCCTGCGTCCTACGCCGCTTCTTCGCCTTGGCCTAAGCTCTCCTCGCTCAGTGCCTCGTTTGCCCGGCTAGGTCTGTCTATCGGTCTCTCGCCCGCTTAGACCCACTCTCGCGGTTCGAGCAGCGCGTAGAGTTCTGCTTCCGGGCTGCCGGCCGCGGGTCGCCAGTCGTAACGCCATTTGACCGTCGGTGGCAGCGACATCAGGATCGACTCGGTTCGTCCGCCCGACTGCAGGCCAAACAGCGTTCCGCGATCCCAGACCAGATTGAATTCGACGTAGCGCCCCCGCCGATACGCCTGGAAGTCGCGCTCGCGTTCTCCGTATGGCGTTCCTTGGCGCTTGTCGATGATCGGCAGGTAGGCTTCGGTAAACGCTTCTCCGACGGCCTGAGTCAGCGCGAAGCAACGCTCGAACCCCCCCTCGCTCAGGTCGTCGAAGAACACGCCACCGACGCCACGTGGCTCATTGCGGTGTTTGAGGAAAAAGTACTCGTCGCACCATTTCTTGTAGCGCGCATGGACGTCTTTCCCGAAAGGGAGCAGCGCCTGCTTGCACGTGGCGTGAAAATGCCGGATGTCTTCGCTGAATGGGTAGTAGGGGGTCAGGTCCATGCCACCGCCGAACCACCACACCGGTCCGGCATCGCTCCTGGTCGCCACCAGCGCGCGCACGTTCATGTGCGCGGTCGGGCAGTAGGGGTTTTGCGGGTGTAACACCAGCGAGACGCCCATCGCTTCGAAGGCGCGACCGGCCAGTTCTGGCCGCTTTGCGGTCGCCGAAGCGGGCAGCGTGGAACCGCTGACCTGCGAGAAGGCCACCCCACCGCGCTCGAAGACGCGACCGCCCTCGATGATGCACGTGCAGCCACTGCCGGCGAGCGGCTCACCGGCTGCCTTTTGCCAGCTATCGGCGCGGAATTGCCTGCCGTCGGCGCCCTCGACTGCTGCAAGCGCCGCGACGATGCGCGTCTGCAAGCCGGTGAAATAGCTCCTCAGGAGTGCCGCGTCGATCATTTCGAGGCTTTGCCGGCCGACCCCCACCAGATCCCCTGCCTGCTCTGACTCCTCATCGTGGCACGGCGCGGTGGCCGATGTCGTGGCGATACTGCATACCGTCGAAGTGAATTCCGATAATCAGATTGTAGGCGCGCTTCTGTGCCTGCTTGACGTTGTCGCCGAGCGCCGTGACGCAGAGTACGCGGCCACCGGCGGTGACCGTCTGGCCCTCGTGTTCGCGGGTCCCGGCGTGGAAAACATGACTGTCTTCGCTGCTTGCGCCGCCTTTCGGCAGGCCGCTGATCACGTCGCCCGTGCGCGGGGCGCCGGGGTAGTTGGCGGCCGCGAGAACGACGCCCAGGGCGACGCGCCGATCCCAGGTCGCTTCGACCTGGTCGAGCCGGCCGGCGACCGCGTGGTCGAGCAGCATGAACAGGTCCGACTTCAGGCGCATCAGGATCGGTTGCGCTTCCGGGTCGCCGAGGCGGCAATTGAATTCAACCGTCTTGACCGATCCGTCCTTGCCGATCATCAGCCCGGCGTAGAGGAAACCGGTGTAGGGGATTCCCTCGGCGGCCATTCCGCGCACCGTCGGCAGGATGATTTCGCGCATCGTCCGGGCGTGCACCTCAGGCGTCACCACCAGCGCTGGCGAGTAGGCGCCCATGCCGCCGGTGTTGGGGCCGGTATCGCCGTCGCCGATACGCTTGTGGTCCTGACTCGACGCCAGCGGCAGGACGTCCTTGCCGTCGACCAGGACGATGAAGCTGGCTTCCTCGCCCTCCAGGAACTCCTCGACGACCACCTGCGTCGGTGTGCCACCTTCCGGTGCGCACGCGCCATTCTCTGGCAGCATGCGGTCGAGCGCAGCGTGCGCCTCGACGAGCGTCATCGCCACCACCACCCCCTTGCCGGCGGCGAGGCCATCGGCCTTGATGACGATTGGCGCACCCTGCTGGTCTACGTAGGCGTGCGCCGAAGCGCGGTCGGTGAAGCTTGCGAAGCGCGCCGTCGGGATACCGTGCCTGGCCATGAAGCGTTTGGCAAAGTCCTTCGAGCTTTCAAGTTGCGCGGCTTCCTTGCTCGGGCCGAAGATCTTCAGGCCGCGGGCGCGAAAAAGGTTGACTATGCCCGCCGCCAGCGGCGCTTCGGGGCCGACGATGGTCAGCGACACCTTTTCTTCTTCGGCGAAGTCGGCGAGCGCGTCGAGATCGGTGATGGCCACATTCTCCAGCGCCCGGTCCGCAGCTGTGCCGGCGTTGCCAGGCGCGACGAAGACCTTCTGCAGGCCGGGCGTCTTGGCCAGACACCAGGCGAGTGCGTGTTCGCGACCGCCCGAACCGATGACCAGTAACTTCATAAAAATCCTCTCCCCCGAGAGCGGCCGCGGCGGCATGCTGCTGGTCCGCAGCAGAACGATTGCCGTCGACAATTCCGCCGGTATTTAGATCAGCTCAAAAAGCCCGTCACACATCGTGTCTTTGCCGCCGCATCGCGATCAGTGCCGGAAGTGACGGGCGCCGGTGAACACCATCGTCAGTCCATGCTCGTTGGCGGCGGCAATCACCTCCTCGTCGCGCATCGACCCTCCCGGCTGGATGACCGCCTTGGCGCCCGCCGCCGCGAGGACGTCGATGCCGTCACGGAAGGGGAAGAAAGCGTCGGAGGCGACCACCGAACCGGCCAGTTCGAGACACGCGTTCTGGGCCTTGCTTACGGCAATTCGCGTCGAGTCGACGCGGCTCATCTGGCCGGCGCCAACGCCCAGGGTCATGCCGTGGCCACAGAAGACGATGGCATTGGACTTGACGAACTTGGCGACGCGGTAGGCAAAAAGCAGGTTCTCGATCTGCGACGCGCTCGGCACCAGGGCGCTGACCACCCTGAGGTCGGACGCCTGCACGTTGAATCGGTCCGGTGTCTGCAGCAACAGGCCGCCGCCGATGCGCTTCATCTCGAAGTCGTGGTAGACCTTGGCCAGTGGCAGTTCCAGGACGCGCAGGTTTTGCTTGCCGGACAGCAGTTCCCTGGCCGCGGCGGTGAACCCGGGAGCGAGAAGAACCTCGACGAAATGCTTGCGCGAATTCATGGCCACGATGACGTCGGCGTCTACCGTGCCGTTGAAAGCAATGATGCCGCCAAACGCCGACGTCGAGTCGGTCTGAAAGGCTTTTTCGTACGCCGACAGCAGATCGGCGCTGATCGCGACGCCGCAGGGATTGGCGTGCTTGACGATCACGCAGGCGGGCGTGTCGAAGGTCTTGACGCATTCCCAGGCGGCGTCCGCGTCGGCGATGTTGTTGTACGACAGCTCCTTGCCCTGTAGCTGCCGGTAGTTGGCGATCGAGCCTGCGACCGGCTCTGGATCACGGTAGAAGGCGGCCTGCTGGTGTGGGTTCTCGCCGTAACGCAGCGTCTCGCCGCGATCGAAAGCCAGCTGCAGCCGCTCGGGAAAGGGCTTTGCCTGTTCGCTTTCGTCAAGAGAGGTCAGCCAGTTGGCGATGGCCGCGTCGTAGCGTGCGGTATGTACGAAGGCTTTCTTGGCCAGGGCGAAGCGGGTGGCTGCGCTCAGCCCGCCACCGTTGCTCGCCATTTCCGAGAGGAGTGCCGGGTAGTCTTCGGGATCGGTGACCACGGCCACGCCGGCGTAGTTCTTGGCCGCCGAACGGACCATGGCTGGACCGCCAATGTCGATGTTCTCGATGGCCTCGGCGAGCGTGACGTCGGGTTTGGCAATCGTCTCGCGGAAAGGGTAGAGGTTGACGCAAACCAGATCGATCGCCGGAATGCCGTGCTCCTCGATAGTCGCCAGGTGTTCCGGCAGATCGCGGCGGGCGAGGATGCCGCCGTGCACCTTCGGATGCAGCGTTTTCACGCGGCCGTCGAGCATTTCCGGGAAGCCCGTGTAATCGCCGACCTCGGTGACCTCAAGCCCGGCATCGCGCAGCATTTTGGCCGTGCCGCCGGTCGACAGCAGTCTGACGCCGTAGGCGGCAAGGCCCTGGGCAAATTCGCGAGCACGATTCTTGTTGGAGAGGCTGATCAGGGCTTGGCGTATTTTCATGGTGGGCAGGTTTGCGACAGGGTAGGGAGGATTGGAGCAAGAGGTCGGTTCAGGCGATGAGCCGGTGATCGACCAGCTTCTTGCGCAGGGTGTTGCGGTTGATTCCGAGAATTTCGGCAGCGAAAGTCTGGTTGCCGCCGGCCTGTTTGAGCACGACTTCGAGCATCGGGCGTTCAACGCTCTTGATCACCATCTCGTATACCGGTGCCGGCTTTTCGCCGTCAAGGTGCTGAAAATAGTTTTCCAGCGCCTTGCGGACGAAACTTGCAATGTCCTCATCCTCATCGTGTTGTCGCTTCATGCGGCGAGATCCTCACAATTGGCGTTGGCCAGCGCCGGCGTGGCCGGATCGCTGCTGACGTAGGGCAGGTGCTCGTTGTGCTCGGCGAGCGCCAGGAAAAAGTCGTTGACCGCTTGCCGTTGCAGGGCGATCGTCGGCAATTGGTTCATCATGTGGCGGAAGGCTGCCGATCCGACCAGCCCCTTCGTGTACCACGAGATATGCTTGCGCGCGACGCGCACGCCAGTTTCCGTGCCGTAGAAGAGGTAGAGGTCTTCAAGGTGGGCGAGCAGGATGCGGTGAATCTCGCTGACCCGCGGCGGCATCAGAGGCGTGCCGGTGTTCAGGAAGTGCTCGATCTCGCGGAACAGCCAGGGACGACCCTGGGCCGCGCGGCCGATCATCAGCGCGTCGGCGCCGGTGCTCTCGAGAACGAACTTTGCCGTCTCCGGCGAGACGATGTCGCCGTTGGCGATCAGCGGAATGCGGGCCTCGGCCTTCACCGCGCGCATGGTGTCGTACTCGGCGTGACCGCTGTAGCCACAGGCGCGCGTCCGGCCATGCATGGCCAGAGCCCGGATCCCGGACTGCTCGGCAATTTTCAGAATGCTCAGGGCGTTACGGTTGCCGGTGTCCCAGCCGGTCCGGATCTTCAGCGTCACCGGCGTCTGCGGTACCGCCTTGACCACCGCCGACAGGATCTTGCCGACCAGGGGCTCGTCGCGGAGCAGGGCAGAGCCGGCCATCACATTGCAGATCTTCTTGGCCGGGCAGCCCATGTTGATATCGATGATCTGCGCTCCGCGGTCGACGTTGTAGCGCGCCGCATCGGCCATCATCGCCGGGTCTGCGCCGGCGATCTGCACCGAGATCGGCGCCACTTCGCCATCGTGATTGGCGCGGCGGCGGGTTTTCGCGCTTCCGTAGAGCAGTGAGTTCGAAGTCACCATCTCGGAGACGGCGAGGCCGGCGCCAAGGCTCTTGCAGAGCTGTCTGAAAGGCCGGTCGGTCACACCTGCCATCGGCGCGACAAACAGGTTGTTGCGAAGCGTAAATCCGAGGAATTCCATGGCGGTGCGGTGCCGGGGCGCAAGGCAAGACCGGGATTCTACCGCGATTGGCGCCCGAAAAACAGACGATCTTGCGTGCCGGCGACATTGATCGCCTTGGCGATGGCGTCACGGCATCGGCAGGCCTGCCGCCGGACTGGGCCTTGAGCTCAGCCGTCGCTACCTGCTTCCTGCGGCGTCAGCGTGCGCGGCGCTTCTCGCCCTGACGGCCACCCGAATTGGCCGTCAGGCGCTGTCCTGAGCCTTGTTGGCCGTGTCCGGCATGACGATGTTCACCTCGAGTACTTCCATGTTTCCCTGCTTCTCGATCGATACCTTGATATCTTCCGGGTTCACCGAGACGTACTTCGAGATCACCGCCATCAACTCCTGCTGCAATGCCGGCAGGAAGTCGGGCGTGTTGTTACTTTCATTGCGTTCGTGGGCAATGATCAGTTGCAGGCGTTCCTTGGCAATGGACGCCGTCTTGGGCTTGCTGCCGCCGAAGATCAGGGAGAACAGGGACATCCTTATTTACCCCCGAAGAATCGCTTGAACAGGCCGGGCTTCTCGTAGTCGACGTAACGCAGGGGGATGGTTTCGCCGAGGAAGCGGCCGACCACGTCAAGGTAGGCGCCGGCAACATCGCTGTTGGCGAGGTGGATCGCAGGCGAGCCGGCGTTCGAAGACTGAAGTACCGCTTCAGACTCGGGAATGACGCCGATGATCGGCACGCGCAGAATCTCCTGCACATCCTTGTACGAGAGCATTTCCCCCTCTTCGACGCGTTTTGGCGAGTAGCGGGTGATCAGCAGATGTTCCTTGACCGGCTCGCCGCCGCTCAGGGCACGGCGTGACTTGGCCTGGATGATGCCGAGAATGCGGTCCGAGTCGCGTACCGAGGAAACTTCCGGGTTGCTGACCACCAGCGCTTCGTCGGCAAAGGTCAGGGCCAGAACCGCCCCGCGCTCGATGCCCGCCGGCGAATCGCAGACGACGTAATCGAAGGCCATGTGTTCGAGTTCCTTGAGGACTTTCTCGACCCCTTCTTCGCTGAGCGCGTCCTTGTCGCGAGTCTGTGAAGCCGGCAGGACGAAGAGATTGCCGTTCTCGCAGTGCTTGTCCTTGATCAGCGCCTGGGTGAGCGTTGCTTCTCCGTTGAGAACGTTGACCAGGTCGTAGACCACGCGGCGCTCGCAGCCCATGATCAGATCCAGGTTGCGCAGACCGACGTCAAAATCGATGACGGCAGTTTTGTAACCACGCAGGGCGAGCCCTGATGCGAAGCTGGCGCTGGTGGTGGTCTTGCCGACTCCACCCTTGCCCGACGTTACGACGACAATACGTGTCACGGATCTTTCTCCGCAGATTAAAGACGGGATTCTACCCGCAGAATGGGCTTTCTGCTGATTCGCGCAGCGCTGGCAGTGCCATTGCCGCTGCCAGAGCCGCTGCTACTCGGTCCTGAGTGGCTCGACGACCAGCTTGCCGGAGCTGTCGCCAGTTTTTTCAGCGAGCCTGACCTGCACCGCTTTGCCCGCCAGATCGCTCGGTACGCCACTGTCGAAAGTCCGATACAGTCCGGCAACCGAGACCAGCTGGGCATCGAAGCGAGTGCTGAAGATGCGTGCCTCGGTATCGCCGCTGGCGCCCGCCAGTGCACGACCGTGCAAGGGGGCGTAGATGTGGATGTTGCCGTCGGCGATGACTTCGGCACCGGAGTTGACCGCGGCGAGAACGACCAGGTCGCCGCCACGTGCGTAGATCTGTTGCCCCGAACGCAAGGGCCGGGTGAGGAACAGCGTCGGCGACCTCGCGCCAGCGCTGGCGGCGGGTGCGGGCTTTTCTTCCGGTGCTGGCTCGGGCTTTGCTTCCGGCACTGGCGGCGGCGCGGCGGGCGCCGGAAGCTCGTCGTCGGCACGGGGCGCCGCGCGTAGCGAACGATCGACGGCGGCGTAGGTCGGCAGGCCGGCCGTGCGGGCGCTTTCGCGAAGCTCATCGCTGCCGCCCCGGACACCGATCACGTTCAGCCCGTGGGTCCTGAAGAGCTCCTTTAAGAACTGCCATTTGGCCGACGAGGCGGCAGCCGCCTGCGACAAGTCGAGCACGGCAGCCTCGCCATCGAAAAAGGGATCGTCGCCGAACAGCGCGCTGGCGGCTTCGCCGAGTTCGCCCAGTTGCAGCGATCGCAGGCTGACCGTGACGATGGGCAGGGTGGTTCCCTTGAACTCGATCAGTGGTGGGGTCTTGTTGGTTGGCGGCATGGGATCGTGAGGGCGCTCTTGCTGGAACTGGGGAATCGGCGAAGTCTAGCGGAATCGCCTGTAAAAGCGAACTGCGGCGACGACATTTTCGTGCTTTGCGGGCGCTCTTGGCTGCGCTTAAGCGCAGCCAAGAGCCTGGCGTCGACCGTTCATGGCCAGGCGCGGGCCCCCCAGATCATTCGTTTGGCGACGAAGTGGCGCAGCGGCGGCAAGACGTCGAGTGCCAGCAGCCCTGCGCCACGAGCGATCCGTAGCGGCGCCAGGTCTATGCCGAAGACGCGCACGAGGCCGTCGGTGAAGGCGATGCTGCCCTGGCGGTCAAGGCGGCGAGAACGCGCGTAGGCGGCCAGGACAGCGGCATTGCCCGCGTCGCCGCTGGCGTTGGCAAGCAGCACCGCCGCGAGTTCCCAGGCGTCGCGCAAACCGAGGTTGAAGCCCTGTCCGGAAACCGGGTGCAGGCTTTGCGCGGCGTTGCCGATCCACACCTGGCGTCGGCCAGCCAGTTGCTCGCGGACCCGCAGCGCCAACGGAAAGCTGGTGCGCGGACCACTGGCAACGAAAGCGAGGCGGCTGCCGAACTGCGCCCGTAGCGCGGCGAGGAAGTCACCCTCGTCGAGGGCGAGCAGGTTGGCGGCCTTTTCCGGTGGCACGGTAAACACCAGCGAGTAGTCCTGCCCCAGCGGCAGCAGGGCAAGCGGACCATCGGGCGTAAAACGTTCCCAGGCGCGCTGCTGGTGACCAGGAACGGGGCGAACTTCGGCGACCACGGCGTGCTGCCGGTAATCGTAAACGCGCACGTCGGGGTCGCTGACCGGCGTACCTTCGGCGTGCACAACGAGTCTGGCCCGGATTCGTCGCGGCGCGGCGGGGTCGCCGTTCTGCGCCGCCAGCGTAATCTCGGCCGTGTCGTTGCCGGTCGTGATGTCGAGCAGCGTGCAGTCGTGCAAGCACTGCGTCGCGTCGATGCGCGCGTCGAGGGTGGCGGCGAGATCGCGGTAGCGCATCACGTAGCCGAGCGCGGCGATGCCGTATTCGCTGGCATCGATTAGCGTGCGACCAAAACCGCCGCGCTGCGAAACGTGGATGCTTTCGATCGCCGTTGCCGCGCTTGCCTTCCAGGCGCCGAGACGTTCAAGCAGCTGGCGGCTGCCATGCGCCAGCGCCAGCGCGCGCGGGTCGCGGGCCCAGGCCGCGTGCGGGCGGCTGTCGAGCAAGAGCACGCTCTGCGGCCCGCCGGCCAGCGCCAAGGCCAGCGACATGCCAACTGGCCCGGCGCCGACGATGGCGACGTCGACAGAGCTTGCGTTCGTGCTCTCCGCGCCGTTCGCCGGCTCACTCATGGCGCATGACCTCCTCGATTTCGGCAACCGTTCGCGGTGCATTGGTGTACACCAGGCAGCCGTCGCTGGTGACCAGTACGTCGTCCTCGATGCGCACGCCAATGCCGTGCAGGTGTTCCGGAACGGCGCTGCCGGGGCGCAGGTAGAGGCCCGGTTCGACGGTCAGCGTCATGCCCGCAGCCAGCTTGACCCAGTCGTCGTCGGCCGTGCCGGTCTTGTAGTCGCCGGCATCGTGGACGTCGAGCCCCAGCCAGTGGCCGGTGCGGTGCATGTACCAGGGTTTGTAGGCTTCGCTTTCGACGGCGCCGTCGACGCTGCCGGTGAGCAGCTTGAGATCGATCAGCCCCTGCGTCAGGACGCGCAGCGCCGCCTGGTGGTAGTCGGTGAACGAGGCGCCGGGGTGTACTGCGGCAATCGCCGCCTGCTGCGCCGCGAGGACGATTTCATAGACCTCGCGTTGCTCGGCGCTGAAACGTCCGCCGACCGGGAAGGTGCGGGTGATGTCCGAGGCGTAGCCGGCGACCTCGCAGCCGGCGTCGATCAGGACCAGCGATTGGCCCGCCAGGAGTTTGTTGTTGTCGACGTAGTGCAGGATGCAGGCGTTGGCGCCACCGGCGACGATCGGCGTGTAGGCGTGGCCGTCGGCGCCGCGGCGGCGAAATTCGTAGCTCAGCTCTGCTTCGAGTTCGTATTCGGCCATGCCCGGCCTGCACGCGCGCATCGCGCGGCTGTGGCCGGCCGAAGCGATGTCGGCGGCGTGGCGCATGAGCTGGACTTCGTGCGCGTCCTTGCTCAGCCGCATCTGATCGAGCAGGCCACGCAGGTCGCGGATTTCACCGGGCGCGCGCGTGCCGCTGCGCCCCTGGGAACGAACGGCATTCAGCGCGTTGCCGATGCGGCTGTCCCATTCTCTGTCGTGACCCAGCGAGTGCCACAGCGCCGCGTGGTTGGCGATCAACGTGGGCAGCATTTCGTCGAGACAGCCGATCGGATGCGCTTCAGTAAAGCCGAAGGCGGCGGCGGCAGCGTCGGGGCCGTAGCGAAAACCGTCCCAGGTTTCGCGCTCCTCGTTCTTCTCGCGGCAGAAGAGGATCGCTTTCGCTTCCGCGCCGCCGACCAGGACGATCACCGCATCGGGCTCGGGGAAGCCGCTCAGATACCAGAAGTAGCTGTCGAAGCGGTAGGGATAATGCGAGTCGCGGTTACGCAGGCGCTCTGGTGCCGTGGCCAGGACGGCGACGCCGTCCCCGAGGCTGTCGAGTACCCGCTGGCGACGCTTGGCGTAGGGTTTGAGACTCATCTGCTTGAGGCAAGCTCCATGTCGAGTTCAGCGAGGCGTTCGCGGGTTCCGACGTCGACCCAGCGACCGCCGTGTCGTTCGCCGGTGAGCGTACCGCGGGCAATGGCCGCGTCCAGCAGGGGGCGAAGTTTCATTTTCACGCCGGCCGCGACGGTGGCAAAGAAGTCGGGCGGGAAGACGCCAATGCCGGCGTAGGTCAGAGAGCCAGTGCGGTTTCCGGTCGCTGCGCGCACGATCTGGCCATCCAGGCAAAAGTCGCCACCAGGATGGTGTGGCGGGTTGTCGACCAGCAGCAGATGGGCGTGCTCGCGGTCGAGGGTGCTGGCGATGCGCCTGGCCCGCGAGAAATCCCAGTCGCACCAGATGTCGCCGTTGACCACCAGGAAGGGTTCGTCGCCAAGCAGTGGCAGCGCGCTGGCGATGCCGCCGGCGGTTTCCAGCGCTCCGCCGGCTTCGGGTGAGTAGGCGATGTGCAGGCCGAAGTCGCTGCCGTTGCCCAGTGCCGCCTCGATCTGTTCGCCGAGATGGGCGTGGTTGATCACCACCTCGCGCCAACCGGCCCTGGCCAGGCCCTGCAGATGCCAGGCGATCAGCGCCCTGCCGCCCGCCATCAGCAGTGGTTTGGGGGTCGTATCGGTGAGCGGGCGCAGGCGTTCGCCGCGCCCGGCGGCAAGAATCATGGCCTTCATCAGAAGCTGTAGCCGACGTCGACCGGCCGCTTCTCGACCACGTCGAGCAGGCGTGCCAGCGGCCGCAGTTCTCTGTAGCGCTCGCAGCTTCGCCGCAGATAGCCGAGCACGCGCGGCATGTCCGCGAGGTAGTTCTCCTTGCCGTCGCGATGGCACAGGCGCGCGAAGATGCCGAGCACCTTGAGCTGGCGCTGTACACCCATCCATTCGTAGTCGCGGTAGAAGTCGTGGAAATCGGCCTCTACCGGCAATCCGGCCTGGCGCGCGCCTTCCCAGTAACGGATCACGAAATCGAGCTCCTGATCTTCCGGCCAAGCGATGTAGGCGTCACGGTAGAGCGAGACGAGGTCGTAGGTCAGCGGACCGTAAACAGCATCCTGGAAATCGAGAATTCCGGGGTTGCTCGGAAAAGCGGGCGCGGGCTCGCCGACGAGCATCAGGTTGCGCGAGTGGTAGTCGCGATGTACGTAGACCCTTGGCTGTCGCAGGTTGTTGGCCAGGATCGCTGCGAACACCGTCTGCAGGGTGGATTGCATGCCTTTGTCGATGGTCACTCCGAGGTGACGGCGCAGGTACCAGTCGGGGAACAGGGCCAGTTCGCGGCCGAGCAGGTCACCGTCGTATTCGGGAAGAACACCTGGTCGACTGGCGAGCTGAATGGCGAGCAGTGCCCGGTTGGCGTCGGCGTACAGTCGCGCCGCCGTGCTCCGGTCGTGCAGGGCACTCAGGTAAGTGCTGCTGCCGAGGTCAGAGAGGAGCAGGAAGCCTTGTTCGAGGTCGGCGGCGAGCACCGCGGGCAGATGCACCTCGGCCTCGCGAAAGAGGGCGGCGACCTTGATGAAGGGGCGGCAGTCTTCTTTCTCCGGCGGCGCGTCCATGACGATGCGCGTCGTTCGATCGGGGAGCTCGACGCGAAAGTAACGCCGGAAGCTGGCGTCGGCCGAGGCCGCTTCGAGGCGCGCATCCCAGCCTGGGAAAGTTGGCTCAAAGACCTGTCGGAGCCAGTTGCGCAGCAGGGCGGTACGCGGCATGCCGCTTCTCCTTGAACGATGGTGCTAAAATATGCGACCGATTCTACCATCCGGGCAGTGCTTGAAGTGCCGCCGCAGAGACGACCAAACCCACAGCCCGGCGTCCGAACAATCGGAATGGTCCCAACAATTCCTGGCATTCTTTATTGACAACCTTGGCATGACGTTTCCCTTTCGGCGCAAGCCGCGGACCTTGATCTTTCGTTGCGCCGTGGCCACGACGCTTCTCGCCAGCCTGCCCGGCGTCGCGCAGGCGCAGCCGGCGCCACCGTTGCGCGTCGATCCGGCGTTGCTTGGCCTGCCGGCCATTGTGCCCGCCGCCCCGGTCAAGCGGTCGCCTGAGGGGCAGGCAGACGCTGCGCCTGCGGAGAGCAAGCCTGTCGTGACTCCGGTCATCGAAGCGCGACCCGTGCCAACGCCGACGACCGCGGAAGAGCCAGTCCAGGCTGCAGTCGAGGTCAGCGAGCAGCCGTCGGCTGAAGGCGTCAGTTCGCCGGCTGCGAACGTCGGGCCCGACGTGCAGGCGGGGAAAGCGCTGGCGCGGGACGCGGAGCAGCCGGTGATCAGCCAGCCCGATCAAGGCCTGGCCGCACCGCTCGCCGAGACGCCGAAAGCCAGTGCCCGTGGCGCGGAGACCGTGGCCCCGTCGACGCTATCCGCGTCGCCGGCCACGACAATCCGCGTCGCCGGCCACGACAATCGCCGTGCCGCCGCCAGCCGAAAAGGCGGCGCCGAGCGTGGACAAGGCGGCGCCGAGCGTGATTTCCACGCCCTCGCCGGTGCCGGTCAAGCCGGCCGGGGCGGTGGCTGCCGTGCCGTCGCCCTCGTCGCCGGCCAGCGCTACGCCGCCCGCCGAGGCGGAGGCCGGGTCGCAAGCAACCTTCCTGAGTGCGCAGAGGATTTCGGGCGTCGTTGACCGGGAGCTCATTGCCCAGGACGACGCCGAGTTGCGCCAGGCCGACAAGGTATTGACGGCCGATCAACTGACCTACTGGCCGGTCGAAGACGAGGTCGAGGCGGTCGGGAGCGCGCGCTTTCAGCAGCGTGATGACGTCGTCTCAGGGACCAAGATGCGTATGCGGCTCGAGGATCATTTTGGGTTCTTCGACGATGCTTCGTATTTCGTGAAGCGCCCGCCGCGTTCTGCGGCAGGAGCGAAATCCCGCGGCGACGTCGCTTCCGGCCTGGCGCCAACCGAAGCAGACAGCGAATTCAGCGGCGGTTTTGCGGCACCCATGTCCTTCGGCCTGCTGCCCGGGCAGACCAAGCTCAAGTATCACCAGGACGCAAACGGCGAGCCGACCGAAGCACGCGGCACGGCGCAGCGCATCGATTTCGAGGGCGAGAACCAGATTCGTCTGAGTTCGGCGACCTACACCACCTGCAAGCCCGGTAATGACGACTGGTTTCTCAGCGTCGCCGACCTGAAGCTCGACTACGACAACGAGGTGGGGAGTGGCAACGATGCCACCGTCCACTTCCTCGGAGTGCCGATTCTCTACTCGCCGTGGTTATCCTTTTCGCTCAACAATCACCGCAAGTCGGGTTTTCTGACGCCAAGCTACGGAACGAGTAGCGACAGCGGTTTCGAATTCACCCTGCCCTACTATTGGAACATTGCACCGAACATGGATGCCACGTTCGAGCCGACCCTGCTCACCAAGCGCGGTCTGCTGCTCGGCACCGACTTTCGCTACCTCAACGCGGCGTACGGGGGAACCTACTTCGGCAACGTCCGTGGCGAGTATCTTCCGAATGATCGGGTGGCGAACCGCGATCGCTGGGGTGTGGCCTTGACCCATTCTCAGGTCGCCGCCAACGGTTTCTCGGGCGCGATCAACTACAACCGGGTCTCGGACAGCGATTACTACACCGACCTGTCGAGCGAGATCACCAAGACCTCCGAAACGCAACTTCTGCAGCAAGGCTTGCTTAGCTACGGTGGTGGCGGATGGTGGAATGCGACGGCCAACGTGCAGACCTTCCAGACCCTGCAGCCGGACCCGCAGAACCCGGTCACTCCGCCCTATCAGCTCTTGCCGCAAATCACCGTAAACGCGCGCCAGCCGGATTTGTTGTCGACCGACAGCGCCTTTTTCGGGCAGTACACCAGTTTTGTCCGTCCCGATTCCTCTACCGTCGACGGGCAGCGGACGGTCATGCAACCACAGATTTCACTGCCCTACACCACCCCCGGCTGGTATGTCACGCCGCGCGTCGGCGTCAATGTCACTCACTATGCCCTGAATTACCCAGGCTCGACGAATATCCTCCCGACTTCGATCAATCGCAACCTGCCGATCTTCAGCGTCGATTCGGGAATGACTTTCGAGCGCCCCAGCAACTGGTTCGGTCGCGACTATACGCAGACCCTGGAGCCTCGTCTTTACTACCTCAACATACCGTACGAGAATCAGGACGATATTCCGATCTTCGATACCGCGCTGGCCGACTTCAATTTTGCGCAGATCTTTGCCGATAACCAGTTCTCCGGCTGGGACCGCATCAACAACGCCAATCAGCTGACCGCCGCCCTTTCCTCGCGCCTGATCAATCCGACTTCCGGTAATGAGATCATGCGCGGGATGGTCGGTCAGCGGCTCTATTTCACCAAGGACAAGGTGGCGCTGCCGGGAGCGACCACTCGGCAGTGGGACAGGTCGGATTTTCTGGCCGGCTTCACCGGGCAGATCCTGCCGCGGGTCTATGCCGACGCCGCCCTGCAATACACCGTGGACGATCAGGAGTTTCAACGCTATTCCTTCGGTGCGCGCTATTTCCCGGAGGCCGGCAAGCTGCTCAATGCGTCGTACAGTTACAACACGCAGGCGGTGACGCCGATCAAGCAGGTCGACGTTTCCGGGCAGTGGCCGATCGATGGCCGCTGGCAGGCGGTCGGTCGCTACAACTATTCGTTTCTGCAGAACCAGCCGATCGAAATTATCGGCGGCCTGGAATACAACGCCGGCTGCTGGGTGGTGCGCGTCGTCGGGCAGCGTCTGCAGACCACCGAGGCGGACGCGACGACGCGAGCCTTCGTGCAACTTGAACTGAGCGATTTCTCGCGCCTGGGCTCGAATCCGATCAGCCTCCTCCAGCGCCGGATTCCCGGCTACGGTGTGGCCAATCAGCCGCAGACGGATTCGGCTCTGGCCGAACAGTAGGTGTTGACCATGATGCTTTTATTTCGCGCGCTGCTGCTATCCCTTTTTTTCGTCGGAGTGGCCGCGGCGCAAAGCGCTGCACAGCCCTCCAGCCAGCCGCTGCCTGCCGACCGTATCGTCGCCGTCGTCAATGACGAAGTGATAACGCATCACGAGTTGCGCTCGCGTCTCGCTTCTGCGCTGAGTCAACTGCAGCGCCAGGGGACCACCCTGCCGCCGCGGGATGTGCTCGAAAAACAGATGCTTGAGCGTCTGGTCATGGACAAGGTGCAGTTGCAGTTCGCCCGCGAGGTCGGCCTGCGCGTCGACGACGCACAGCTTGACCAGGCTTTGCAACGTATTGCTGCCAACAACAAGCTGTCACTCGCACAGTTTCGCGTCGCCCTGGAAAAGGACGGTATTGCCTTTGCCAGCTTTCGCGAAGAGATTCGTGCCGAGATGACCATTGCACGCTTGCGTGAGCGCGAGGTCGACAGCCGGATTTTCGTCTCCGAAGGCGAGATCGATAACTACCTCGTGGGCGAATCCGGGCCGGCTGCCGGCGAGGAGTATCAGATCGCGCATATCCTGCTGCGCGCTCCCGAGTCGGCCAGCCCGGAGCAGATTCAACAATTGCGCGCCAAGACCGACCAGATCGTTGAACGGCTGCGCAAAGGCGAGAACTTTGCCCAACTGGCTGCCGCTTATTCCGATGCCCCGGATGGTCTGCGTGGCGGCGATCTTGGCTGGCGTTCGCTCAACCGCCTGCCGACCATGTTCGCCGAAGTGGCGACGACGCTCAAGGTGGGCGACGTGTCGCCGGTTCTGCGCAGCTCGAATGGATTTCACTTGATCAAATTGCTGGACAAGCGGGGTGGCGGTGCCTTGCCGGCTGTTCAGCAGACGCACGCACGGCATATCCTGATCAAGGTCAACGAAGTGGTCTCGGAGCCCGAGGCCAGGCACACCCTGGAGAGTCTGCGCCAACGGATCAAGCACGGCGAGAGCTTTGCCGACCTGGCCAGGCTCTTCTCGCAGGATGGCTCGGCGTCAAAGGGTGGTGATCTTGGCTGGATTTACGAGGGTGACACGGTTCCGGAGTTCGAGCGGGCGATGAATGCGCTGGCCCCGGGCGAGCTCAGCGAGCCGGTGCAGTCACCCTTTGGCTTCCATCTGATCGAGGTGCTCGAGCGTCGTGTCCAGGATGTATCGAGTGATCGCCAACGCGCTGCAGCACGGCAGGTGCTGCGTGAGCGCAAGCGTGACGAGGCCTATCAGGACTGGCTGCGCCAGACGAGAGATCGCGCCTACGTGGAGCTTCGTCTGGAGGAGCGTTGAGCGCCCTGTCGAGCGCGCCGGTGATCGCCGTCAGCAGTGGCGAACCGGCCGGCGTCGGCCCCGAGATCTGCCTGCGTCTGGCTGATTGCGCGCTGGCTGCTCGCTTCCCGGCACGAATCGTCGTTCTTGCCGATCGCTCACTGCTCGCCGAGCGCGCCGAGGCCCTGCACTTTCCCGGCCAGCTCCGTGACTGGCAAGCCGGTCTGCCGCCGCAAGCCGGCACGCTGGAAGTGCTTCACCAGCCATTGGCCGCCGCGGCGACCCCCGGTCGCCTCGATCCGGCCAATTCCCGCTACGTGCTGGCACTGCTGGAGCGAGCACTGAGCGGCTGCCAGAGCGGTGAATTTGCCGCCATGGTCACCGCCCCGGTGCACAAGGGTGTCATCAACGATGCCGGCATTCCCTTCAGCGGGCATACCGAGTACCTGGCCGAGCGGACGGCAACGCCACGGGTGGTGATGATGCTCGCCGGCGGCGGCTTGCGGGTGGCACTGGTGACGACGCATTTGCCGCTGCGTGACGTGCCAGCGGCGGTCACCCAGACGGCCGTCGAGGAGACCCTGCGTATCCTGCACCGCGAGATGAGCGCGAAGTACGGCATCGATCGCCCGCGGATTCTGGTTGCCGGCCTCAATCCGCACGCCGGCGAGGGGGGCTACCTCGGTCATGAGGAGATCGAGGTGATCGCGCCGGTGCTCGAGCGGTTGCGGGCCGAAGGCATGACCCTGCTCGGCCCGCTGCCGGCCGATACGATGTTCTCTCGGCCGGTCCTCGAGCGCGGCGACTGCGTTCTCGCGATGTACCACGACCAGGGCCTTACCGCGCTCAAGTACGCGAGTTTTGGCCACGGCATCAATGTCACGCTGGGCCTGCCGATCATCCGTACCTCGGTCGATCATGGCACCGCACTTGAACTGGCGGGCAGCGGACGGGCCGATCCCGGCAGCCTGCTGGTGGCCATCGAGCAGGCCATCGAAATGGTGGCGCGCGCCGCTGGCAGCAGGCCAGCGAGGGCATGAGGAAGCACGTCGCGCGCAAGCGCTTTGGCCAGAATTTTCTCGTCGATGAACAGGTCATCGACGAGATCATCGACCAGCTGGCCGTACGCCGTGGCGAGAAGGTGGTCGAGATTGGCCCAGGGTTGGCCGCCCTGACCGCTCCCCTGTTGCGGCGCCTTGACCATCTGCACGTCGTCGAGATCGACCGCGACATCGTTGCCCGACTCGGGAAGATCTATTCGGCGGACAAACTGACGGTGCACGAGGGTGACGCGCTGGCCTTCGATTTCGGTCGACTGGCCAGCAGCGCGGGCGCTCACCTGCGCATTGTCGGCAATCTGCCGTACAACATCTCGACGCCACTCCTTTTTCATCTCGCCGATTATTCCACCTGCGTGCGCGACATGCACTTCATGCTGCAAAGCGAGGTCGTCGACCGCATGGTCGCCGAGCCGGGTAGTGGCGATGTCGGCAGGCTGACGGTGATGCTGCAGTACCGTTTCGTCATCGATCGTCTGCTCGACGTGCCGCCAGAGGCGTTCGATCCGCCGCCCAAGGTGCACTCGGCGCTGGTGCGCCTGATTCCGCGTTCGCCGGAAACTCTGCTGGCGGGCGACGAAGCGCGCTTTTCGGCGCTCGTCGCCAGCGCTTTCCGGCAGCGCCGCAAGATGCTGCGCAACAGTCTCCGGGGGATGGTCGACGAGGATCAGCTGGCGGCGCTCGGCGTTTCACCGACTTGTCGGGCTGAGGAGCTGTCGGTGGCCGATTACGTTCGCCTGGCCAACAGCCTGACGTGAAAACGGCGTCGCCGGTCCGGCGACGCCGTTCGCGCAGGCAGCTCGCCGTTCAGCCGGTTTTCTTGACCGGACAGGTGTTGGCTCCAAGCAGCAGGTAGGCGGGACAGACACCAAACAGGCCGGTCAGCAGCGGTACCACGCCGATCCAGCCCCAGGCGCCGACGACCCCGAGGGCGGCCATCGTGATCAGCGCGATGCCGACGACGATACGCAGGATTTTGTCGATTCCACCGACATTGGTTTTCATGATTGGCTCCGTGAGCGTTGGTGAGTGACGGCGCCAGAGTACGCCGCTGCAGCCTGGCTGTATGTAACCGCAGTCACAGAGTCACAGGGTCAACGGGGTCACGGCGGCAATGCCGCGCCGCCAGCGGGGGGCCAGCGGCGATCAGCGAGGGCTGTCCGCCAGTTGCTGCAGCCCGCTCGCGTCGATCACCGTGATCTGTTCGCGGCCCAGCCTGACCAGTCCCTGCACGGCGAAGCCCTTGAGTAGACGACTGACCATCTCGCGGACGCTGCCGAGTTCCTCGGCCAGCGCCTGGTGTGTGACTTGGATGCTTTCACCCCTGGCCACGAGCAGCTTTGCCAGGCGCTGGTCGAGGCGGTGGAAAGCCACTTCTTCGACCAGTTGCATCAGCTCGGCTATGCGCTCGGCAAACAGGTGGAAGACGAAGTCGCGGAAGCGCCCGTTTTCGGCGAGCAGTTTCTCGAACGCGGCAATCGGCAGGAGCAGCAGCGACAGGGGCGTCTCGGCAATGCCGCGCGCCGAATAAGGCGTGTGACCGAGCAGGCAGCTCGAGCTGATGATGCACGAGCCGCCCGGCTCGACACGGTAGAGCAGCATCTCGCGGCCGCCGGCGGTGCTCTTCACGACCTTGATCGTGCCGGCAAGAATCAGCGGGAATCCCAGGCAGTCCTGCCGTTCGCTGAACAGTTTCGTGCCAGCGGGCAGGTCGCGCTGCGTCATTTTCTGGCCGAGATCCGCGAGTTGATCGGCCGGCAGCGAGCTCAGTGCCGGATAGAGTGCGAGCAGGGATGGCGGCAGACTGCCAGGTTGCGGGCTGTCCATCAATCGGCCAGTTCCGCGGTCACCGGCGCGTGATCCGACGGTCGTTCGAGCTTGCGCAGGTCGCGCTTGATTTCGGCCCCCGTACAGCGTCCGGCGAGCGCCGTCGACAGCAGGATGTGGTCGATGCGCAGCCCGCGGTTCTTCTGGAAACCGAGCATCCGGTAATCCCACCATGAAAAGCTCTTCTCCGGCTGCTCGAAGAGGCGAAAGCTGTCCCGCAGGCCGAGGTCCAGAAGGCGCTGGAAAGCCGCCCGCTCGGCTGCGGAGCACAGGATCTGTCCAGCCCAGGCTGCCGGATCGTGCACGTCGCGGTCGTCGGGCGCAATGTTGAAGTCTCCGGCCAGGACCAGGCGTGGATTCTCGGCCAGCTGCGCGGCGATCCAGTCGATCAGCGCATCGAGCCAGGCAAGCTTGTAGGCGTACTTGTCGCTGCCGACTGCCTGGCCGTTCGGCACGTAGGCGCAGATGAAACAAATCCCGCTCACCGTTGCCGCCAGCAGGCGTTTTTGCGGATCCGCATGGAGCGGGTTGCCGAAAACGACATCCGTCGGCGGCTCGCGAGTCAGTAGAGCGACACCGTTGTACGTCTTCTGTCCGGAGAAAACGACGTGATAGCCGGCGGCCTCGAGCTCCGCCTTCGGGAAGAACGGGTCGTCGAGCTTGGTTTCCTGCAGGCAGACGACAGCGGGTTTCTGCGCCGCCAGCCAGTCGAGCAACTGCGGCAGCCGGACCTTGAGCGAATTGACGTTCCAGCTGGCGATCTTCATTCGCGGGGCGGGCCGGCAGGTTTGAAGCCGTAGGGAGCGGTGGCCGGATAGCCGGCAAAGTCGAGCAGCTCGTTCCAGGTGGCGGCAGTAAAGCCGGTGGCGCTTTGCCGGCCGACGCTGATGCTTGGCAGCACGGCGTCGCCGCCCAGTTGCCGGCCAAGCGCCGTCAGCTCGTCCTGGCTGGTGAGCAGTTTTTCCACGAAGGGAACGCCGCGGCCATTGAGCAGCACGCGCGCCTGCTGGCAGGCGCCACAGTCGGCGCTGGTGTACAGGACGACGGGGAATCTGGCGCTCGCCTGGCGTATGGCGTAAGGAAGTCGCTGCTCGTCTTCGCCTGCGTTGGCCCCCTCGGAGACGGTTACCCCGGGCGTTCCCGGCGGCGGTGGCCGGTCGGATATCACGGTGACGCCGCTGCGCGCGTCGATCCAGCGGTAGGTTTGTTGCGCGTTGACCGCGCTGGCCGCCAGCAAGGAAGCGGCGATAGCGGCGAAGCGGACGGCGGTTGTCGGGTGCATGGGCGTGACCTTCCTTTACACCGAAACCATGCCGCTGTGCCTGAGCAGCGCGTCGACCTGCGGATCGCGACCGCGGAAGGCGCGGAAGTTCTCGATCGCCGGACGACTGCCGCCGACCGACAGAATGCTGCTCAGGAAGCGTTGTCCGGTGTTCTGGTCGAAAGGGTCGCCGGCCTCTTCGAAAGCGCCGTAGCAGTCGGCCGAGAGGACTTCGGCCCACTTGTAGCTGTAGTAGCCGGCGCCGTAACCGCCGGCGAAGATGTGCGAGAAGCTGTTCGGGAAGCGGTGCCACTCGGGCGGGACAAGAACCGCGACTTCGCGGCGCACGTCGCCGAGCAGGTCGAGCACGCTGCGTTCTCCAGCCGGGTCGAAGTCGCTGTGCAGGAGCAGGTCGAAGAGCGAAAACTCGATCTGGCGAAGCGTCTGCATGCCGCTCTGGAAGTTCCTGGCCGCCAGCATCTTGTCGAAAAGTGCGCGCGGCAGCGCGTGGCCGGTGTCGACATGGCTGCTCATCCCCTGCACGACGCTCCACTCCCAGCAGTAGTTCTCCATGAACTGCGATGGCAGTTCGACGGCGTCCCACTCGACACCGTGGATGCCGGCGACGGCCAGCTCGTCGACGCGTGTCAGCAGGTGGTGCAGGCCGTGGCCGGTCTCGTGAAAGAGGGTGATTACTTCGTCGTGCGTGAAGGTCGCCGGCCTTGCCTGACCATTCGTGTTACCGATCGGGCGCGAGAAGTTGCAGTTGAGATAGGCCACCGGTTTCTGGATGGGGTCGGTCGCCGCGGCAGCGGAAGACCGTCGGCGACGGGTGATCGCTTCGTCCATCCAGGCGCCGCCACGCTTCGTTTCACGGGCGTAAAGGTCGAGGTAGAACTGGCCAAGCAGTTCGCCGGCGGGCGTTTCGATGCGGAAGAAGCGCACGTCCTCGTGCCAGACTGGCGCGTTGTCGCGTTTGAGACAGACGCCGAACAGCGTTTCGACGACTTCGAAGAGGCCACTGAGAACCTTGTCCTCGGTGAAATACTGCTTTACTTCCTGCTCGGAGAAGGCGTACCGCTCTTGCAGGAGCTTTTCGGAAACGTAGCCGACGTCCCAGGGCTCGATGTCCTGGAGTTGCAGCTCGCTACGCGCGAAGGCGCGCAGGTCGGCAATGTCCCGTTCGGCGAAGGGCCTGGCCTTGGTCGCCATGTCGCGCAGAAAGGCCAGTACCTGGGGCACCGACTCGGCCATTTTTGGCACCAGCGACACTTCGGCGAAACTGGCGTAGCCGAGCATCTGCGCCTCTTCACGGCGCAGCCGGAGAATCTGGCCGATCAGCGGCGTATTGTCCAACTCGGCAGCCCCGAATTCGGCGGCGCGAGTGGCGTAGGCACGGTACATCACCGCCCGCAGACGGCGACTGTCGGCGTATTGCATCACCGGCAGGTAGGAAGGCATGTGCAGCGTGAATTTCCAGCCGTCGTGGCCATCCTTCTCGGCTGCCTCGGCCGCGGCCTGGCGGGCGTCGTCGGGCAGGCCGGCCAGTTCGGCCTCGTCGCTCACCAGTTCGGCAAAGGCGTTGGTGGCGTCGAGCAGGTTTTCCGAGAATTTGGCCGAAAGCTGCGAAAGTTCCTCCGCAATCGCCTGGAAGCGCGGCTTCTGATCGTCGCGCAGCTCCGCGCCGGCGAGCCGGAAATCGCGAATCTCGTTGTCGATGATGCGCTGCCGGGTTGGCGAAAGCCTGGCGTATTCGGCGCTCCCGGCGATTGCCTGGTAAGCGGCGAAGAGCTTGAGGTTCTGACCGAGTTCGGCATAGAAGCGCGAGACTTCGGGGAGCATGCGGTTATACGCCTCGCGCCATTCGGGGACGTCATTGACGGCGTGCAGATGGCCGACAACTCCCCAGGCGCGCGACAGCGGTTCGAGGCCGTCACTCAACGCTGCCGCGAAGCTGTCCCAGGTCGTTGTGGCGCCTTCCGTGGTCAGCCGCACGATCAGCGCGCGGCAGTCGTCGAGAAGCTTGCCGATAGCCGGCTGCACGTCGCTCGGCACAATGGCGTCGAAGCGCGGCAGGCCGGACAGGTCAAGCAGAGGGTTGTCGCACAGGGGGGAGGCAGTCATCAGGGGTTCCGTGGTTGCAGAGGAGGGTGCTCGCCAGCACCTCGCTATTCTACAAGGTCGCGATAAGCGTGCCACGACGCGTGCCCGATCAAGGGCATGAGAACGACCAAGCCAAAGAACAGGGTGGCAATACCGAGGACGGTCAGCGTT
This sequence comes from Candidatus Accumulibacter regalis, assembly GCA_000585075.1. Taxonomy (GTDB): domain Bacteria; phylum Pseudomonadota; class Gammaproteobacteria; order Burkholderiales; family Rhodocyclaceae; genus Accumulibacter; species Accumulibacter regalis. The sequence goes on from JEMY01000026.1 coordinate 43,519, forward strand.
GCAACAATGGCCGCCCAGAGGACCATCAGGCGTATGTTGGCGTCGACCGCATGCAGGCTGGTGCGCATCGCAGTGATGAAGCCCACCTGGCGATCGAGCAGCAGCGGCACCGAGACGACGGTGATGGCGAAAACCAGCAAAGCCAGACTGCCACCGCTCAGCAGCCAGATGATCATCAGATCGCGATTTTCCGGCAACTTGGGCATCTCGGCGAGCAAGATCAGCAGATCGGGCGGGATATGGGGTGCCAGGAGCAGGAAGAGCAGCGTCGAAATGCGTTCCCAGCACAGTCCGACGATGGCCAGCAGCAGTCCCAGTTTGACCAGCTCGCGCGCATTGCGGCGACCGCCGGCCAGCGATATCAGAAAAGTCGAAGACTGACCGGCCTGGCGGCGGCGGCTGATCTCGTACAGCCCGCCGCAGAGCAGCGGCGCAATCAGCAGGAAGCCGGAAGTGGCGGCGATGAACAGGTGGCCCTGCCGCCAGGCAAAAATGGTGATCAGGTCGCCAAAGATGGCAAACAGCAGTCCATACGAAAGGCTGGCGACGGGATTGGCGCGCATGTCGCGCCAGGCTGCGGCCAACCAGATCAGGGGCTGGCCGATGGCGACACTGCGAACGTTCAACGGCGCTCGGCGCCGCTCAGATGACGTGGCTTCTAGACCCATGCGGTCTCCTTGCTGAAGGGCGTAGGCCGGTTGTCATGCGCCGCGCGCACGCGGCGGTCACTCGACAGGTTTGTCTCCGGTGAGGCGCTGCAGGGCCTCGACATAGCGGGCATGTGTTCCGGCGATCACCGCCAGCGGCAGCGCCGGGCCAGGCGCCTGCTTGTTCCAGGGCAGCGTTTCCAGATAATCGCGGATGTACTGCTTGTCGTAGGACGGGGGGTTGCTTCCCTCACGGTAGGCGTCGGCTGGCCAGAAACGTGACGAGTCGGGGGTCAGTACTTCGTCGATCAGGTGCAGCGTGCCGGTGGCATCGAGGCCGAACTCGAACTTGGTGTCGGCGATGATGATGCCGCGTGCAGCGGCGTGCGCGGCGGCGGCGGTGTACAGAGCGATGGCCACGTCGCGTGCCTGCGTGGCAATATCGGCGCCGCTCCTGCCGCTGGCGGGAAGGATGTCGGCGAGCGTGCGTGCGCAGTCGGCTTGCGCGCGCTCGAACGAAACGTTCTCGTCGTGATCGCCAAGGGCAGCCTTTGTCGCCGGCGTGAAGATCGGCTCGGGCAGGCGGCTGGCGAGGCGCAAACCCGGTGGCAGCGGGATGCCGCAGACGCCGCCGCTGGCCTGGTAATCTTTCCACCCCGAACCGATCAGATAGCCGCGCACCACCGCTTCGATGGGCAACGGCCGCAAGCGCTTGACGACCAGCGCGCGGCCATGCACCTGCGCGCGCTCGTCGGCGGCGACTACCGTTTCAGGATCGATCCCGGTCATCTGGTTGGGGACGACGGCCGCGAGTTTTTCGAACCAGAAGCAGGCCAGCTGGGTGAGCAGCTGGCCCTTGCCCGGAATCGGGTCCGGGAGGACGACGTCGAAGGCCGAGAGGCGATCGCTGGTGACGATCAGCAGCTTGTCGTCGCCGACGGCATAGATGTCGCGCACCTTGCCGCGGCCGAGCAGCGGCAGGCTCTTGATCGTCGATTCGAAGAGGGCATCGGTCACGTGGCTGATCCGGAGGGGAGTGATGTGAGCGGGGAAATCGCAGCGGCGGCAGTCGAGCGTTGGGATTATAGGACACATCACGCTTGCCAAGAGCGCGTCGTCGGCGCTCGCTGCTTTCTGCGTCGCCCGGCCCATAGCGCTGCCCGCGTCGCCAAATCCCGGCTACGCCTCCTCGCAATGACGTGCACGCTGCTGTGGCGCTGCATTTCCGACGCGACTTTCAGCGCGCCGGACAGCCCGCCTGAAACCATGTCGCCGCCAGCATTCTCATGTTCCCTACTGCGTGCAACAGTGCACTAGTTGGCGTCAGCTCGCAGCGGGTTGCTGATCGCCCACGCGAACGATTTTCAGCGTATTGGTACCGCCGCTGTTGCCCATCGGCTCGCCGGCGGTGAGCACGATGAAATCGCCTTTTTCGACCAGATTCTCCTTCATCAGCAACTGTTCGGCCTCGTACAGCAGCTCATCGCGGCTACTCGGCTGCTGGTCCATCAGCACCGGGAAGACGGCCCGATAGAGGCTCATCTTGGTCAACGCTGCGCTGCGTGGGGTCAGCGCGTAGACCGGTACGCCGCAGTTCAGACGGCTCATCCAGAGCGCCGTCGAACCGGACTCGGTGAGCGCGGCGATCGCCTTTACTTTCAGGTGATGCGCTGCCCAGATGGCGGCCAGTGAAATGGTCTGATCGATGCGCGTGAAGACCTGGTTGAGGAACTCGCGTTCGAGAGTCACTTCGGCGGACTTCTCTGCTTCCAGGCAGATCCGCGCCATCGCTTCGATGGTTTCGACCGGAAAGCGGCCGGCCGCCGTTTCCGCCGAGAGCATCACCGCGTCGGTGCCGTCAAGAACCGCGTTGGCGACGTCGGAAACTTCGGCACGGGTCGGCGCTGGCGAGACGATCATCGACTCCATCATCTGGGTTGCCGTAATCACCAGCTTGTTTCTCTCGCGCGCCATGCGAATCATGCGCTTCTGCAGCGCCGGTACGGCGGCGTCGCCGACCTCGACGGCGAGGTCGCCGCGGGCGACCATGATCCCGTCCGAGGCGCTGATGATCTCTTCGAGGGCGGCAACCGCCTCGACGCGTTCGATCTTGGCGATGGTCAGCGCGTGTCCGCCGGCGGCATGCATCAATTGCCTGGCCATGTACATGTCGGCCGCGCTCTTGGGGAACGAGATGGCGACAAAATCAACGTCGATGCTGGCCGCGGTACGAATGTCGTCCATGTCCTTGGCGGTCAGCGCGGCGGCGGAGAGGCCACCTCCCTGGCGGTTGATGCCCTTGTTGTCGGACAGTTCGCCGCCGTGACGAACGATGGTGAAGATTTCCGAGCCAAGCACGCGCTGAACGTCGAGCACGATGCGGCCGTCGTCGAGCAGGAGGACGCTGCCCGCCGAGACGTCGCGCGTCAGATCCTTGTAGTCCAGGCCGGCGCGGTCGGCGTTACCCAGTTCGCACTTGGCGTCGAGGATGAAGGGGGCGCCTTTATCGAGCCAGATCTTGCCGTCGGCAAACTTGCCGACACGGATTTTCGGACCCTGCAGGTCAGCGAGGATACCTACCGGGCGCCCGACACGGGCGGCCGCCTCGCGTACCAGCTGCGCGCGGGCAATGTGGTCCTGCGGTTTGCCATGGGAAAAATTGAGGCGCACGACGTCGACGCCGGCGCGGATCATGCGTTCGAGCACATCGGCGTCCGACGACGCGGGCCCGAGGGTGGCAACGATCTTGGTATCGCGGGGCATGGGGTTCCTATTCTTGTTGTACAGACGAGGCTTCCATCTGGGGCGGTTTTCTTGGCGTGTTGGCGGGGCACGCACGAGCCGATTTGTCAGCCGTTTTCTCTGACAGTGCCTGGCCGTGCCACGTTCAACCGGGAGCGTTGTCCCTGCCGCGCGTGCCGATTCTCGGGTGGGTGAGAATTAGATCGGAGTCGCGGCTACACGACTTGGGTTGAGTGCAGCCGTCAGATCCGCAGCTGCGTGATTGCCGTGCACTGTACGCGCAACGCAGCAAAGGGGGGCGAGTGCTTGCCTGGCGTTCGCCTGGCGATCGTTTTCGTGGCGACGGGTTGCAGCGCTTGTCGAGGGGCGGCATGGCGAGTGGCGATGGGCTCAGTTCGGGCGCTGTCGGCCCCGGTCCGGCGGCAACAGGTGCCGGTCGAGCGACCAACAAGAGGTCGTCAAGGGCTTTGCCTCAGGAAGCCGAGGAGGGCGGGGGGAGAGGGTCAGGAAAAGGGGCGCCCGAAAGCGCCCCTGAATGGCTGTTTAGCGCGCCATTACCTTGATCATCTCCAGCACCTTGCAGGAGTAACCCCACTCGTTGTCGTACCAGGAGACGACCTTGACGAAGGTGCCGTCAAGCGCCATGCCGGCGTCCGAGTCGAACACCGACGTGCAGCTCTCGCCACGGAAGTCAGTGGCCACCACTTTTTCGTCGGTGTAGCCGAGAACACCCTTCATCGGGCCTTCCGACGCAGCCTTCATCGCCGCGCAGATCTGTTCGTAGGTGGTTTCCTTGTTCAACTCGACGGTCAGGTCGACGACCGAGACGTCCGACGTCGGCACGCGGAAAGCCATGCCGGTCAGTTTCTTGTTGAGCTCGGGAATGACCTTGCCGACGGCCTTGGCTGCACCGGTCGAGGACGGAATGATGTTCTCGAGGATGCCGCGACCACCGCGCCAGTCCTTGTTGGACGGGCCATCAACGGTTTTCTGCGTGGCGGTGGCTGCATGAACGGTGGTCATCAGGCCGCGCTTGATGCCCCAGTTGTCATTCAGTACCTTGGCCACCGGGGCGAGACAGTTGGTGGTGCAGGAAGCGTTCGAAATGATCGTCTGACCGGCATAGGTGCTGTCATTGACGCCAAACACGAACATCGGCGTGTCGTCCTTGCTCGGTGCGCTCTGGATGACTTTCTTGGCGCCCGCGGCGATGTGCTTCTGGCAGGACTCGGTGGTCAGGAAGAGGCCGGTCGCGTCCACAACGATATCGGCACCGATTTCGTTCCACTTCAGCTCGGCCGGATCCTTGACTGCGGTCAGGCGGACTTTCTTGCCATTGACGACGAGCGAGTTGCCTTCGACCGCGATTGTGCCCTGGAAACGACGATGCACGGAATCATACTTGAGCATGTACGCCAGGTAATCGGGTTCGAGCAGGTCGTTGATGCCGACGATTTCAATGTCGTCCGAGAAATCTTGCACAGCAGCGCGAAACACCATCCGTCCGATACGGCCAAAGCCATTGATCCCTACTTTGATTGTCATGAAACGGTCTCCTTGAGAAATTACAACACTGTCTTCACGGTCGTGACCACATTGGTCACCGTGAAACCGAAATAGTCGAACACCTGGTCTGCCGGTGCCGACTCTCCAAAACGATCGATGCCGATAACGGCGCCGTCGAGTCCGACGTACTTGCGCCAGAAACTGCTGACGCCTGCTTCGATCGCCACTCGCGGTAGCGCGCGGGGCAAAACTGCTTCCCGGTACGACGCCTCCTGGCGATCGAAGACCTCGGCGCAGGGCATCGAGACGACGCGCACGGCGATCCCTTCGTCGGCCAGCGCCTGACGTGCGTCGAGTGCCAGCTTGACTTCCGAGCCGGTGGCGATCAGCAGCGCCTGTGGGTCGGCGCAGTCGGCCAGCACGTAGGCCCCGCGGCGAATCACTTCGGGCGCGACGCCACTGCTCACCGGCGGCAGATTCTGTCGCGAGAGCGCCAGAATCGTCGGCCCGTCGTTACGCTCGATGCCGGCGATCCAGGACACGGCCGTTTCGCTGGCGTCCGCCGGGCGCCAGACGTCAACGTTGGGAATCAGGCGCAGGCTGGCGACGTGTTCGACCGGTTGGTGCGTCGGGCCGTCTTCGCCCAGGCCAATCGAATCGTGCGTATACACCATGATCTGGCGCACTTTCATCAGTGCTGCCATGCGGATCGCGTTGCGCGCGTAGTCCGAGAAGACCAGGAAGGTCGCGGTGTACGGAATCAGGCCGCCGTGCAGGGCGAGGCCATTGGCGATCGCCGTCATGCCGAACTCACGCACCCCGTAATAGACATAGTTGCCGCCCTGGGTGCGGCTGATGCCCTGCGAGCCCTTCCACAGCGTCAGGTTCGATCCGGCCAGATCCGCCGAGCCGCCAATGAGTTCTGGTAACTGCGGCGCGAAGGCGCCGATGGCGTTCTGCGAAGCCTTGCGGGTGGCGATGTTTTCCGCCTTGCCCGCGACCTCGGCCAGCGCCTGCGCGGCAGTCGCGTTCCAGTCGGCGGGCAGCTCGCCATTCGTGCGGCGGCTGAACTCGGCAGCCAACTCCGGGAACGCGGCCTGATAGGTCGCGAAGCGCGCTTGCCAGTTGTTTTCGAAGACGTTACCGCGCATGCGGCCGTCCCAGCTCGAATAGACGGCGTCAGGAATTTCGAAGGGCGCGTGCGGCCAGCCGAGATGCGCGCGGGTCGCGGCAACTTCGTCGCTTCCCAGAGGCGCGCCATGGACGTCGTGACTGCCCACCTTGTTCGGCGAACCCTCGCCGATGCGTGTCTTGCAGCAGATCAGCGTCGGGCGGTCGCTGTCGGCACGCGCCGCGCGCAGCGCCTGGTCGACCGCTTCGCCATCATGGCCGTCGACGGCGGCGATGACCTGCCAGCCGTAGGCGGCGAAGCGTTGCGGCGTGTCATCGGTGAACCAGCCTTCGACATGGCCGTCGATGGAAATGCCGTTGTCGTCGTAGAGGGCGATCAGCTTGCCCAGTCCGAGCGTTCCCGCCAGCGAGCAGACCTCGTGTGAAATGCCCTCCATCAGGCAGCCGTCGCCGAGGAATACGTAGGTCGAGTGATTGACGATCTCGTGCCCGGGACGATTGAAGTCGGCGGCCAGGACCTTCTCGGCGATGGCCATGCCGACCGCGTTGGCCAGACCCTGGCCGAGCGGACCGGTCGTCGTCTCGACGCCCGGGGTATGTCCCACTTCCGGGTGCCCGGGTGTCTTCGAGCGAAACTGGCGGAAGTTCTTCAGGTCGTCGATCGAGACGTCGTAGCCGGTGAGATGCAGCAGCGTGTACAGCAGCATCGAGCCGTGGCCGTTCGAAAGGACGAAACGGTCGCGGTCCGGCCAGTGTGGATTACCCGGGTTGTGGCGCAGATGGCGACGCCAGAGCACTTCGGCGATTTCAGCCATTCCCATTGGCATGCCTGGGTGGCCGGAGTTGGCTTGTTGCACCGCGTCCATGGCAAGGGCGCGGATGACGTTGGTCAGGGCGGTAAACGCAATAGGCACGATAATTTGCCGATCAGAAGCGGGTTGTTGGGTCGCATGGGCAAATTATCCGCCAAAACAGCAGGCATTGCCACCTTCCCTTGTGACGCCGCACGAGGAGGTGGCTGCTTGTGACTACAGACAGCGATGGCTCATGCGTAGTGGTTTATTAAATAGCAAAAGCTAACTATAAATGGAAAAAAGTTTAACTTTTAATTATCTATTGTGCCGCCTACACTGGTCGCTATCGAACGACGCCATGTGACCCGAATGCACGCAGACCAGCCGGCCGAACGCACAATGATCTCGCGCCCTTGCAGCGCGACGCTTGGGCAATCGGTCGTCCTGCAGGCGGTCATCTTCGACGTTGACGGGACGCTCGCCGATAGCGAGCGCGACGGCCACCGCGTGGCCTTCAACCGGGCTTTTGCACAGTCCGGCCTGGACTGGGAGTGGTCGGTCGCCACCTACGGCGAATTGCTCGCGGTGACCGGTGGCAAGGAGCGCATCCGTCACTTCGCGGCACAGCACGCACCGCAGTGGCTGCAGCGGCCAGCGAGTGACGCCTGGCTGACCGGGTTGCATCGCTTGAAGAGCGAGATCTACGCGCAGCTGGTGGGCGCCGGTCGCATCGCCTTGCGGCCTGGCGTGGCGCGCCTGCTGGGCGAGTTGCGCCGCGCGGGTGTGCGCCTGGCGATCGCCACGACAACGACGCCGTCGAGCCTGCACAGCCTGCTGCTCACCCGCTTTGGCGACCAGGCCGGGTCGCTCTTCGAAGTCATCGGCGCCGGTGATGTGGTGGCCGACAAGAAGCCCGCTCCGGATATCTATCACTGGGTCTTGCGGCAAATGAACCTGCCCCCGCAAGCCTGCCTGGCGGTCGAGGATTCGCTGCCCGGGCTGCGGGCGGCGACGGCCGCCGGCATCCCGACCGTAATCACCGTCAACGCCTATAGCGCAGACGACGACTTCGCCGGCGCGCTGAGCGTGCTTTCCGATCTCGGCGAGCCTGGCGCGCCCGCGCGCCGCCTGGGGGGGGCGCCGCTGGCCGGGGAATGCGTCGATCTTGCCCAGCTGCGCCTTTGGCAGCGCACAGCGGTGGTCGACATGAACCACTGACGGGCAGCCGGCCTACGGGTAAAAACACCCACGAACACTTTCTTGACCATACTAGACACGGAGACAAGCATGGACCAATCGAATCGTTACGCCGACCTCAGCCTCAGGGAAGACGAGCTGATCAGTGGCGGCAAGCACATTCTGGTGGCCTACAAGATGAAACCCAAGGCCGGTTACGACTATCTGCAGGCCGCCGCGCATTTCGCCGCCGAGTCGTCCACCGGGACCAACGTCGAGGTGTGTACCACCGACGATTTCACCCGCGGCGTCGATGCCCTGGTCTATCTGATCGACGAAGCCAGCGAAGAGATGCGCATTGCCTATCCGCTCGACCTCTTCGACCGTAACGTCACCGACGGTCGGATGATGATCGTTTCCTTCCTGACCCTGGTGATCGGCAACAATCAGGGCATGGGCGACATCGAGCACGCCAAGATCTATGACTTCTACGTGCCCGAGCGTGCGCTGCAGTTGTTCGACGGACCGGCCAAGGACATTTCCGACATGTGGCGCATTCTCGGCCGTCCGGTCAAGGACGGCGGCTACATTGCCGGGACGATCATCAAGCCCAAGCTGGGCCTGCGCCCCGAACCGTTCGCCAAGGCCGCGTACCAGTTCTGGCTCGGCGGCGACTTCATCAAGAACGACGAGCCGCAGGGAAACCAGGTCTTTGCGCCGATGAAGAAGGTCATGCCGCTGGTGGTCGACGCGATGAAACGTGCGCAGGACGAGACCGGGCAGGCGAAGCTCTTCTCGGCCAACATCACCGCCGACGACCACTACGAAATGTGTGCCCGTGCCGACTACATCCTCGAGACCTTCGGGCCCGACGCCGACAAGGTCGCTTTCCTGGTCGACGGCTACGTCGGCGGTCCGGGCATGGTCACCACCGCGCGTCGGCAGTACCCCAACCAGTACCTGCACTACCACCGCGCCGGTCACGGCGCGGTCACCTCGCCGAGTTCGAAGCGCGGTTACGACGCCTACGTTCTGGCCAAGATGGCGCGCCTGCAGGGGGCCTCGGGAATTCACGTCGGCACCATGGGCTACGGCAAGATGGAAGGCACCGCCGACGACCGGGCGATCGCCTACATCATCGAGCGTGACGAGTACCAGGGCCCGGCCTATTTCCAGAAGTGGTACGGCATGAAGCCGACGACGCCGATCATTTCCGGCGGCATGAACGCCCTGCGCCTGCCCGGCTTCTTCGCCAACCTCGGCCACGGCAATGTCATCAACACCTCGGGTGGCGGTTCGTACGGCCACATCGACAGCCCCGCCGCCGGCGCCATTTCACTGCGCCAGGCCTACGAGTGCTGGCAGGCCGGTGCCGACCCGATCGAATGGGCCCGCGAGCACCCGGAGTTTGCGCGTGCCTTCGAGTCCTTCCCGGGCGACGCCGACACGCTCTATCCAGGCTGGCGCGACAAGCTCGGCGCGCATCGCTGAGCGGCGGGCTGGCCGCCGCACGAACGACTTCCGAACAGCGATCGAGACAGCAACGGGAACAGGACCAGGCAATGACCGACAAGGAGCAGTTCAAGGTTCGCGAAGAGCCTTTCTATCAGGCGCAGGGCAACGAAGTCGCGCTCTACGAGGCGGCGTACGCGGCGCGTCTGCCGGTGATGGTCAAGGGGCCGACCGGCTGCGGCAAGTCGCGCTTCATCGAATACATGGCCTGGAAGCTCGCGCGCCCGTTGATCACCGTTGCCTGCAACGAAGACATGACCGCGTCCGATCTGGTCGGGCGCTACCTGCTCGAAGCCAACGGCACCCGCTGGCTCGACGGGCCGCTGACCACCGCGGCGCGCATCGGCGCCATCTGCTACCTCGACGAGGTCGTCGAAGCGCGCCAGGACACCACCGTCGTCATCCATCCGCTGACCGACCACCGACGCACGCTGCCGCTCGACAAGAAGGGCGAGCTGATCCAGGCGCACGCCGATTTTCAGCTGGTGATCTCGTACAACCCCGGCTACCAGAGCCTGATGAAGGACCTCAAGCAGTCGACCAAGCAGCGCTTCACCGCTTTCGAGTTCGACTACCCGGACGCGGCGCTGGAAATCTCCATCCTGGTCAGCGAAAGCGGCATCGACGAAGCCACCGCCAGGCAACTGGTGAGCGTCGGCGCCGCCGCCCGGCGCCTCAAGGGGCATGGCCTCGACGAGGGAATTTCGACGCGTCTGCTGGTTTATGCCGCAACGCTGATCAAGGGGGGGGTCGCCCCGGTGGATGCCTGCCGGATGGCGCTGGTGCGCCCGATCACCGACGACCGCGACATTCGCGATACCCTCGATCATGCCATCGACGCCACCTTCGCCTGAGCGCGGTCGCCCGGCACAGGGCCAGGCCATGGCCCCTCCCGGAGATACTGCCGGCCCGGCCTGGGAACGGCGGTTGCACGGCTACCGCGAACAGCTCGCCTGTGGCTTCCCGCAGGTCGCCGACGTCTTCGCGGAGTGCATGCGCGAAGCGCTGGCCGTACTCTCGGCCGAGGGCGTCGACGCCTATCTCGATACGGCGCGTTTCCTCGGCGGCATGGGCCGCGGCGTCGAGCCGGTACTGGTTTTCCTCGAAGAGTGGCCGCCGATCGCCACGCTGGTCGGCGAAGCGGCCCTGCCGGCGATCACAGCCAGCCTGCATGCCCTGTGCAAGTCGCCGAATGCCAAGGCGATCACGCCCTTCCTGCAGTCGCTGGCCGCGGTCGCCCGCCGTTTGCCTTCGCGCCAGCAGCTGCAGCGCTACCTGGACCTGACGCAGGAGTTCTCCGAGCGCACGACCGGTTCGATCCACGGCATTCACCAGACTTACGCCAGCCCCGGCCTGCCCGATTTCCTTGCCCAGGCACCGACGCTGCTCGACCAGCTGTCGATCGCCGGGCTGCGCAACTGGGTCGATTACGGTATCCGCAACTACCCCAACCATCCCGAGCGGCAACGCGACTACTTCAGCCTCAAGTCGGCGGACAGCCGCGCCGTCCTGCAGCGCGAGCGGCACGGCACGCTGCTGGTCGACAACGAACGCCTGCTCGACCTCTACCTGCGCGGGCTTTGGGGCGACAGCACGCAACTGGTGCCGTATCCGGGCCACCTCGACCAGGCGCAGAAATCGCTGCCCTATTACGACGCTTCCGGCATTCGCCTGCCCGACGTGCTTGACGACGCGCACGGCGTTTCCGGCATCGACCGCTACCGTGCAACGCTGGCGCACATCGCCGGCCATCGCCGCTGGAGCACGCCGCTGTTCGCCGACAACTGCAGCCCGATGCAGCGCATGGCGATCGAGGTCTTCGAAGACAGCCGCATCGAGACGCTGGTCATGCGCGCCTACCCCGGCCTGCGGCGGACTTTTCTGGCCCTGCACCCGGCGCCGCGCGCCGGCGCCTGCGACCCGGAAACCACCTCCTGTCTACGCCATCGCCTGAGCATGCTCTCGCGCGCCTTGCTCGATTCCGCACATCCTTACCAGGACGCCGAGCTGCTCAAGTTCGTGCGTCACTTTCACGAGACGATGGCGCGGGGCGATTCCAGCAGCGAGGAAATCGCCGACCTGGCGCTGGCCTACATCGCCCGTACCCGCCGCCAGAGCGACCAGTTGGCCGACGTCCATTTCGCCGATACCGAAGTCAGCTATCGCGACGACAACCGCCACCTGTGGCGATTTCACGAACTCAGCGACGACGAGGAAATGTTCGACGAGCAGCGTCCGACGCCGGTCGCTGCCGACGTCGACCGCCTGCCGCCACGCCACTACCCGGAGTGGGACTACCAGAGCCAGAGCTACCGGCCGGACTGGGTCAGCCTCTACGAATCGCTGCACCCGGCGGGCGACGCCGCCGAGATCGACCGTCTGCTCGAAAAACACGCCGTGCTGGCCGGGCGTCTGAAGCGTCTGCTCGACATCCTCAAACCGCAGGACAAGGTGCGCATTCGCTACCAGGAAGACGGCAGCGAACTCGACCTCGACGTCGCCCTGCGCTCGCTGATCGACTTCAAGGGCGGCGCCAGCCCGGATCCGCGCATCAACATGAGTCACCGCACGAACGGCCGCAACCTGGCCGTTCTGGTCCTGCTCGACCTTTCGCAGTCGCTCGCCGACAAGGTCAAGGTCGGCGCCGGCGGCGGCGAGCAGAGCATTCTCGAACTGAGCCAGGAAGCGGTGTCCCTGCTCGCCTGGTCGATCGAGCAACTCGGCGACCCCTTCGCCATCGCCGGTTTTCACTCCGACAGCCGCCACGACGTCCGTTACCTGCACCTCAAGGGTTACAGCGAGCGCTGGGGCGACGTCGTCAAGGGCCGCCTGGCGGCGATGCAGGCCGGCTACTCGACGCGCATGGGCGCCGCCATGCGCCACGCCGCGCACTACCTGGCGGCGCAGAAGGCGGACAAGAAACTGCTGCTCGTGCTCACCGACGGCCAGCCCGCCGACGTCGACGTCCATGACGAGCGCCTGCTCATCGAAGACGCCCGCAAGTCGGTCGAGGAACTCGATCAGCAGGGCATCTTCAGCTACTGCATCAACCTCGACCGCCAGGCCGACGACTACGTCGGTGACATCTTCGGTCGGCGCTATACGGTGATCGACAACATCGAGCGCCTGCCGGAACGGCTGCCGGAGCTGTTCATGGCGCTGACGCGGTAGCAGGGAAGGGCGGTAGCGCTGTGATCGACCCGCCGCAAGCGGGGGCGTCCAAACTTCAGCCACCGTCGCGCGCATCGACTAGAATCAGTCCGGCGCTAGCAGCCGGTGGCACGGGAGTGGCGGGCTCTGACGTGGCATGAGTCAGCACCCGAGGCCTGCAAGGAAGCCCCCTGCAGACACGGCTCGTCACCTTCTTCTCCAACACGGCTGTCAGACGGCTGTGGCGGCCGCCCCCAATGGAAGCGAAAGGAGCAGCAGTGGTACGGGTCAAAAAGGACTTCCCGGGCGGGAGGGATCTGCCGGATGCCGCCTGCCACGGCGTGCCAACCCTGCGCCGGCGCCTTTACCCGGACGCCCTGCGCTGCCGTAAAGATGCTGTTCACGGCAATGGTCATCATCCCGCCTCGCCGGCAGCAAGGCGTGGACACGATGGCCGCTGAAAAACAGCGCCTGGCCGACGACAAGGCCGGTCGCGCCGACTGGCGTCGCTGGGGTCCCTACGTCTCCGAGCGGCAATGGGGCACCGTCCGTGAGGACTACAGTCCCGACGGCAACGCCTGGAGCTACCTGCCGCACGAGCACGCGCGCAGCCGTGCCTATCGCTGGGGCGAGGACGGCATTGCCGGTTTCAGCGACGACCGGCAACACCTCTGCCTCTCGCTGGCCCTGTGGAACGGCCGCGACCCGCTGCTCAAGGAAAGGCTGTTCGGGCTGACCAACAGCGAGGGAAACCACGGCGAGGACGTCAAGGAGCTCTACTACTACCTCGATGCGACGCCGACGCATTCCTTCCTGAAAATGCTGTACAAATATCCGCAGGGAGAATTCCCTTACCGCCGGCTGCTGCACGAGAACCGGCAGCGCAGCGCGGAGCAGGCGGAGTTCGAGTTGCTCGACACCGGCCTGTTCGACGCCGACGCCTACTTCGACGTGTTCGTCGAGTACGCAAAGGCCGCAACCGACGACATCCTGATGCAGGTGACCGCGCACAATCGCGGCGCCGAGGCGGCGAAGCTGTCGTTGCTGCCGCAACTGTGCTGCCGCAACACCTGGTCGTGGCGCGCGGGAACCGTGAAACCCACCCTTTCGGCAGCGGCCGGCGGCGTCAGCATCGAACACCCGGAGCTGGGCAGCTTCCGCCTCGACTGCGATGCCGACGGCGATTGCGCACCCACACTGCTTTTTTGCGACAACGAAACCAACGCCAGGCGCCACTTTGACCAGCCGGAAGCGACGGGTTTCTTCAAGGATGCCTTTCACGAGTACGTCGTCGAGGGCAAGGCCGCGGCGGTCAATCCCGCGCAGACCGGAACCAAGGCCGGCGCGCATTACTCATTGAGCGTGCCGGCGGGCGGCAGCGTGCGTGTGCGGCTGCGCTTGACGGCGAGCGCAACAGGCGGGAAACGCGCGCCGCCCTTCGCCGACTTCGATGCCATCTTCGCGCTCCGGCGCGGCGAAGCCGATCGCTTCTATGCCGACCTGCAGCGCGAGATCGGCGATCCCGACGCGCGCCTGGTCCAGCGCCAGGCCTTCGCCGGGATGGTCTGGAGCAAGCAGTTCTTCCACTACGACGTCGAGAAGTGGCTTGCCGGCGACCCCGGCCAGCCAACGCCTCCGCCGGCGCGCAAACACGGCCGCAATTGCGACTGGAAGCATTTCGCCAGCGCCGAGGTCTTGTCGATGCCGGACAAGTGGGAGTATCCGTGGTTCGCCGCCTGGGACCTCGCATTCCACTGCCTGCCGCTGGCGGTGATCGACGCCGAGTTCGCCAAGGCGCAGTTGGTCCTGTTGACCCGCGAGTGGTACATGCATCCCAACGGTCAGCTACCCGCGTACGAGTGGGAGTTCAGCGACGTCAATCCGCCGGTGCACGCCTGGGCGGCCTTTCGCGTTTTCCAGATCGACCGCCGCCAGCGCCGCGAGGCTGAGCAGGGCGACCCGTCCGACCCCGGCGACCTGGTCTTTCTCGAACGCGTCTTCCAGAAGCTGCTGCTCAACTTCACCTGGTGGGTGAACCGCAAGGACGAACAGGGACGCAACATTTTCCAGGGAGGCTTCCTCGGGCTCGACAACATCGGCTGCTTCGACCGCAGCAAGCCCTTGCCGACCGGCGGCTTCATCAACCAGGCAGACGGCACCAGCTGGATGGCCATGTTCTGCCTCAACCTGCTGCGCATTGCGGTCGAGCTGGCGGTCCACAACCACGTCTATGAGGACATCGCCAGCAAGTTCTTCGAGCACTTCCTGGCCATCGCCGGCGCGATCAACGGCGTTGGCGACGAATCACCCGGCCTCTGGGACGAGGCCGACCAGTTCTACTACGACCACCTGAGCCTTCCCGACGGACGCAACATCCCCTTGCGCGTACATTCCATCGTCGGCCTGATTCCGCTGCTTGCCGTGCAGCCGGCGGACCTCGAACTGGTCGAGCAATTGCCCGAATTCTCGGCGCGCATGGAGTGGTACCTCGAGCATCGTCCCGAACTGGCCGCGCTGATCTCGAACTGGCACGTCCCGGGCTGTGCCAATCGCGTTCTGCTGTCGCTGCTGCGCGGCCACCGCACCAAGGCCCTGCTGCGCCGGATGCTCGACGAGAGCGGCTTCCTGTCTCCCTACGGGGTGCGCGCGCTCTCGAAAATTCACCACAACGAACCCTTCCGCGTCGATGTCGGCGGTGCGAGCTACGAAGTCGACTACTGGCCGGGTGAGTCGCGCAGCGGTCTGTTCGGCGGCAATTCGAACTGGCGTGGACCGGTCTGGATGCCGATCAACTACCTGATCATCGAGTCGCTGCAGCAGTTTCACCACTACTACGGTGACGATTTCAAGGTCGAGTGCCCGACCGGATCGGGGAAGTTCCTCACCCTCAAGGAGGTGGCCGACGAACTGAGCCAGCGCCTGACGGGCCTGTTCCTCAAGGGCGAAGACGGCCAGCGGCCGGTGCTCAAGACGCATCCCAAGCTGGCGACCGACCCGCATTTTCGCGACTGCATCCTGTTTCACGAGTATTTTCACGGTGACGATGGTCGTGGCCTGGGCGCCGCCCATCAGACCGGCTGGACCGGCCTGGTCGCGAAACTTCTGCAGCCCGGCAGCAGCCAGTTCGAGGAACTGCCGCTTGCCCGGGCGCCAGCAAGGCCGGCGCCAGCGAGCGAGGAAAGACAATGAGCAACGACTACGACGTCATCATCATCGGCAGTGGCGCCGGCGGCGGCACGCTGGCGCTCAAGCTCGCCCCGTCGGGCAAACGGATCCTGATCCTCGAACGTGGCGACTATCTGCCGCGCGAAAAGCAGAACTGGGACGCCAACGAGGTCTTCGTCAGGAATCGCTACGTTTCCCGCGACACCTGGCATGACCGGGACGACAAGCCGTTCCAGCCGGGCGTTCACTATTTCGTCGGTGGCGCGACCAAGATGTATGGCGCGGCGCTCTTCCGCCTGCGTGAGCACGATTTCACCGCGCACCGCACGGCCGACGGCCTGACTGCCGATTGGCCGATCGCTTACCGCGACTTCGAACCGTATTACACGCAGGCCGAGCAGCTGTATCAGGTGCATGGCCAGCGCGGCGACGATCCAACCGATCCGCCGGCCAGCGCGCCCTATCCCCATCCGCCGGTCAGCCACGAGCCGCGCATCGCCGAAATCGCCGAGGGTCTGCGCCGCGCCGGTTATCACCCGTCGTATGCGCCGAGTGCGATCCTGCTCGACGAGGCCGACCGGGCGAACAGCCGCTGCATCCGTTGTGATTCCTGTGATGGCTACCCCTGCCTGGTGCACGCCAAGGCCGACGCCGAAGTCATCGCCGTTCGTCCCGCCCTGCAATATCCGAACGTGACGCTGCTCACGGGCGCGCATGTGCAGCGACTGGAGACCAGTGCCAGCGGCCGCGAGGTGAGCAGGGTGATCGTCGACCGCAACGGCGGGCGCGAAGAGTTCACCGCCCGGGTGGTCGTCGTTTCCTGTGGCGCGGCCAACTCGGCGCGGCTGCTGCTGATGTCGGCGGACACGAAACATCCGCGTGGTCTGGGCAACGGCTCGGACATGGTCGGCCGCCATTACATGTTTCACAACGCCATTGCGCTGGTTGCGCTGTCCCGGCGCGAGAACAGCACCGAGTTCCAGAAAACGCTGACCATCAACGATTTCTACCGCGGCGCAGCCGACTACGAGTTCCCGCTCGGCAACATCCAGATGCTCGGCAAATCCAAGGGGCCGATGTTCAGGGACGATGCGCCCAGGTTGGCGCCGGGGTTCACGCTCGGTCAGATGGCCAGGCACGCGGTGGACTTCTGGCTGACCAGCGAAGACCTGGCGCTGCCAGAGAACCGTGTGACGCTGAATCCCCGCGGCGAGATCAAGCTGCACTACGAGTTCACCAACCTCGAGCCCCTCGCTCGCCTGCGCCGGAAACTGCAGTCGATGCTCGAAGACATGGACATGCACCCGCATCTGATCCCGAACCATCTCTATTTCGGCAAACACATCCCGATCGCCGGTGTCGCGCATCAGGCGGGTACCTGCAGGTTCGGCAGCGACCCGGCCAGTTCGGTGCTCGACGTGAACTGCAGGACGCACGAAGTCGACAACCTCTACGTCGTCGACACCAGCTTCTTCCCCAGTATCGGCGCGGTCAACCCCTCGCTGACGGCGATCGCCAATGCCCTGCGCGTCGGCGACCACCTGCTCGAACGTCTGCGCTGAGAGGGGTGGCGATGGCACAGCGCAGCGAAATCGCTGCCGTCTATCTGGCCGGCGTCGCCCAGGGCGTCGCCCTGGTGACCTTCCCGGCGGCCAGCGCGGTGTTCACCGCCGCCGCCGGCTACGGGCTGTCGAGTACCGAGTACGGCGGCATGTTCGTGCCGCAGGCGATCACCGCCATCGGCGCCTCGCTGCTCGGCGCCGGCCTGGCGCGCCGGCTCGGCGCGAAGCGCATCTACCTGCTCGGCCTGCTCGCCAACCTGCTGGCCATGGCGCTGCTCATCGTCAGCAGCCTGGTCATGCGTCAGCACACCCTGGCCTACGGGCTGCTACTGCTCGCCACGGCGTCGCTGGGGGTCGGCTTCGGGTTCACCGTGCCGACGCTGAACACGCTTGCCGCGGCCTTTTTCCCGCAACGGGTGGACCGGGCGGTGCTCGGACTGAACGCCCTGCTCGGGCTGGGCACTGCGCTGGCGCCGCTCTTCGTGGCCCTGTTCGTCGGGCTGGGAATCTGGTGGGGCCTGCCGCTACTCGTCGCGGTCGCCCTCGTCGGGCTGCTGCTTTTCAGTCGGCGCCTGACATTCTGTGCCGGCGCGCCGGCGATCGGCGGCGGGAACGATGCACCGATGAGCAGCGGCCTGCCGGCGCGCTTCTGGCTCTTCGCCGCCTTCGCGCTGCTCTACGGGGTCTGCGAAACGATCAACGCCAACTGGGCGTCGCTGTACATGAGCCGTGAGCTTGGCGCGAGCGCGACCATGGCCTCGCTCGCGCTGACCGCCTTCTGGGGATCGGTGACCGGCGGACGCATGCTCTTCGCGGCCATCGAGAGATTCCTCCCGCCACGGCGAAGCTGCCAACTGCTGCCCTGGGTCGTCGCGGGCGCGCTGATCGGCGCCGCTTTGCTGCCCAGGAGCGACCCTCTCTTCGGCATTGCCACTTTCGCGCTGGCCGGTCTCGGTTGCTCGGCGCTGCTGCCGCTGGCGATCAGCTTCGGCCAGCAGCAACTGCCGGGCATGGCCAGTTCGGTGGCCGGCGGGCTGATCGCCTTCTACCAGATGGGTTACGGTATCGCGGCTTTCGGCGTCGGACCGCTGCAAGGCCGGCTCGGACTCGACTTGAACGTCATCTATGGCGCGACGACGGCGGTCGCGCTGGGCCTGGCGGCGCTGGCCGTTCTCGTCGTCCGCAGCCCGCAACGCAGGCCGAGCGGGCCGTGAAACGTCGCGCCCGGCGACGAGCGCGAAAACCGACCACCCTTTGTGCAGACCATGATTCCCATCGGAAAAGGAAAACGAGCATGAACCTGAAAGGAAAAGTCGCCATTGTCACCGGCGGCAACAGCGGCATCGGCCTGGCCATCGTCCTCGAACTGGCCCGCCAGGGCGCCAACATCGTCATCGACTACGTCGTCCATCCGGAGACCGCCGAAGCGCTGGAACGGGAGGTTCGCGCCCTTGGCGACCAGGCCATCGGCGTGCACGCCGACGTCAGCCAGGTGGCTGAGCTGGAAAAGCTGATTGCCGCCGCCGTCGATGCCTTTGGTCGCGTGGACATCATGGTCAACAACGCCGGCGTGGAAACGCGCACGTCGATTCTCGATACCAGCGAGGAGCAATACGAAAAAGTCATGGCCATCAACCTGAAGAGCGCCTTCTTCGGCACCCAGCTGGCCGCGCGCCAGATGATCAAGCAGGGCGGGGGTGGCCGCATCATCAACATCACCTCGGTGCATGAAGACTGGCCGATGCCCGGCAATACGCCCTATTGCCTGTCCAAGGGCGGCATGCGCATGCTCACGCGCACGGCGGGTGTCGAACTCGCGCCGCATGGGATCCTCGTCGTCGGCGTCGGTCCGGGCGCCATCGCCACGCCGATCAATACCGCCACGATGAACGATCCCGCGCTGCTCAAGAAACTCGACGCCGCCATTCCCCTGGGCCGCATGGCGCAGCCGTCCGAGATCGGCAGCGTCGTCGCCTTCCTCGCTGGCGACGGCGCCAGTTATGTCACGGCGACGACCATTTTCGCCGACGGCGGCATCATGCAGGGAAGTCCCGGCCTTTAGCAGGGGAACCGCCATGGAACTCGATCCGGTTGTCCTGTCGCGAATCCAGTTCGCGTTCGTCATCAGCTTCCATATCATCTTCCCGGCCTTCACCATCGGGCTGGCAGCGTGGTTGGCGACCATCGAAGGCGCACGCCTGTTCACCGGCAACGCGCTGTACCGGCGGGTCTTCGACTTCTGGCTCAAGGTCTTCGCGGTGTCGTTCGGCATGGGCGTGGTCACCGGCATCGTCATGGCCTTCCAGTTCGGCACCAACTGGAGCGTGCTGGCGGCGAAGACCGGCTCGATCCAGGGCCCGCTGCTCGGCTACGAGGCGTTCACCGCCTTCATGCTCGAAGCCACTTTCTTCGGCGTCATGCTGCTCGGGCGCGAGCGGGTGTCGCCGCGTTTCTATTTCTTCGCCTGCTGCATGGTCTCGCTGGGAACCATGTTCTCGTCGTTCTGGATTCTCGCCAACAACAGCTGGATGCAGGTGCCGCTGGGCCATGAAATCATCGACGGCAGGATCGTCCCCGCCGACTGGATGCAGATCGTCCTCGGCCCGGTGCAGATGGTGCGCTGGCCGCACATGCTGCTCGCCGCCTTCCTGACCAGCGCGATGTGCGTCGCCGCCACCGGCGCCTGGTACCTGTTGCGCAAGGTGCACCGCGACGAAGGCCGGGTGATGCTGCATTGGGGGCTGGCCCTGGTGGCGCTGCTGATCCCGGTGCAGATCTTCTTCGGTCACCTGACGGGGCTGTACGTGCTCAAGCACCAGCCGGCCAAGTTTGCGGCCATCGAAGCGCGCTGGAAGAACGAGCAGCCGGCCAGCGAGGTGCTCATCGCCTGGCCCGACGAGGCCAACGAGCGCAACCTGTTCGCGATCACCATACCCCGGCTCGGCAGCATGATCGCCTCGGGCAACTGGACATCGGCCGAGGTCGGGCTGGAATCGTTCGTCAAGGAAGACCGCCCGCCAGTGGTGATCCCGTTCTTCGCCTTTCGCATCATGGTCGGCATGGGGCTGGTGATGCTCGCCGTCTCGTGGTTCGGCAACTTCCTGCGCTGGCGCGGCCGGCTGGAGACGACGCGCTGGTACCTGTGGTGCACCTACCTGTCGTTTCCGACCGGTTTCATCGCCGTGCTCACCGGCTGGTACACCGCCGAGGTGGGCCGCCAGCCCTGGGTGGTCTATGGCTTGCTGCGCACCAGCGACGCGGTCACTCCCTCGCTGAGCACCGGCGACGTGGCCTTCTCTCTGGCCGGCTACGTGCTGGTCTATGCGGTCGTGTTCAGCTTCGGGCTGCACTACATCTACTGCCTGCTGCGCGACGGCCCGGGGCCGGAGGCGAAGCCGGCCAGCGGAGCCACCGGCCGCCGGCCGCTGGCCTTTGCCGGCCATCCCGACACCGCCACCGGCCGCGGCGGGAGGCAAGCGCCATGAGCGAGCTTCCGCCAAGCAACCTGGCGCTGTTCTGGGCCGGGGTGATCGCCCTGGCGATCATGGCCTATGTCATCCTCGACGGCTTCGACCTGGGGGTGGGCATTCTCTTCGGTACCACTGCCGACGAGGCCAGGCGCGCGTCGATGATGAACACCATCGCCCCGTTCTGGGACGGCAACGAGACCTGGCTGGTGGTCGTCGGCGCCGGGCTTTTCGCCACTTTTCCGACGGTCTATGCGGTGTTCCTGAGCGCCTTCTACATCCCGGTGCTGCTCCTGCTGTTCGGCCTGATTTTTCGCGGCGTCGCCTTCGAGTTCCGCTACCGCAGCCAACGCCTGCGCTGGCTGTGGGACTGGGGTTTCTCCATCGGTTCGATCGTCGTCGCCTTCGTGCAGGGTGCGGCGGTGGGCGCGATGATGCGCGGCATCCGCGTCGTCGACGGCCAGTACGCCGGCGGCTCGTTTGACTGGCTGCATCCGTTCGCCGTACTCACCGGCGTCGGCCTGGTGTTCGGTTACGCCCTGCTCGGCGCCGGCTGGATCGTCTTCAAGAGTGACGGCGCGCTGCGCGACTGGGCCTACGCGCGCATCGGCTGGCTGGTGGCCATCGTCTTCGTGATCATCGCCACCGCCTTTGCCACCGTTCTGGGGGTCGATGCCGGTGCCGTGGCACAGGGCCATCTGGCCGACCGCTCCTGGGGCTGGGCCTTGCCGTTGCTTGGCGTGCTTGCCTTGTTGGCGGCAGCATGGGGTGCGCGTGTCAGGCGCGATGCCTGGCCCTTCGCTTTCAGCGCGCTGTTTTTCGTGGCGGCGTTCCTGACCCTGGGGGTGATGTTCTGGCCGTACATGGTTCCCTACGCCATCACGGTCGGCAACGCCGCCGCGCCGGACGCCTCGCTGCGCTTCCTGTTCTATGGCGGCGTGGTGGTCCTGCCGGTGATCGCCGTCTACACCGTCGGCGTGTACTGGGTGTTTCGCGGCAAGGTGCACGGCGGCTACGGTTGACCGGGCCGGGCGCGCATCCGTTGCGGCCGCCCGGTCAGGTGCCGCGCGGATGGCAGGCGCTGCGCTTGGGCAATCGCCGCTGCTACGTCCCGCGGTAAGCCGCGTAGGCCTGCCAGGCGGCGACCAACGCCAGGATCAGGAAAAAGGCACCGCTGATCCGGTGCAGCAGCGCGATCGGGATCCTTTGCAGGAGGGTGCGACCGGCGACGATTCCCAGCGCCGACGTGGCGGCCAGTGCCGCGGTGGCGCCGAGCCAGACCGCGGCCGGAACCTGCGTGCTGCTCAGGGCCACCACCGCGAGCTGCGTCTTGTCGCCAAACTCGGCCACCGTCAGCAGGACGAAGGTGGTGAAGAAAATGCCCTGGCCGCTTTTCTCCTCGACTTGTTCGTCGTCTGCGTCGTCTTTGGCGCGCAAGGCGTGGACGCCAAAGAGGGCGAACAGGATGGCGACGATCGCGCCGACGACGTAGGGCGGCAACCAGTTGGCGATGGCCACCCCGAAGACGACCGCCAG
This sequence comes from Candidatus Accumulibacter regalis, assembly GCA_000585075.1. Taxonomy (GTDB): domain Bacteria; phylum Pseudomonadota; class Gammaproteobacteria; order Burkholderiales; family Rhodocyclaceae; genus Accumulibacter; species Accumulibacter regalis. Next base: position 65,907 of record JEMY01000026.1, read on the forward strand.
CGTATTGAGCAGGGCGAAGGCGGACAGTGCGCCGAGCATCACCGGTGCCGGCCGGTGCCGGGAGGCCAGGGTCATGCACACCAGCTGGCTCTTGTCGCCGATTTCGGCGGCGGCGATCAAGACGAAGCTGGTCGCCGTCGTCGCCGACAGCTCGACCAGGTTGCCGGTGCTCAGCAGGGAGGCAAAGGATTCCATGGGGCTCTGCGCGTTGTCGATCGGGGTTTCCGGAAAAAGCTCACGGAAGCGGCCTGCTCACGATGGCCGAGTTCGCTGATCGGCGCGCCGCGAAGTGCGCGAGTATACCCCTTCGCGGCAAGTCCGAAGGCCTGTCGAGAGCACGAATTGACAGATATTGACAGCTGTTGGCCGCTGCGCCGAAACCCGCCCGGAGAACGCTCCGGTGGCGGGAGCCGGACTCGCAACGAGGTACAGCGCCGTGCCATCGACCGACGCCGGGATTGCCCGTGTGCGTCCGTTGCGGCGACAGGCCGCCCTACCGCGCCCGGCCGCCCACGGTTGCGCGGTGGACGTAGAAACTCTGCGGCGCGGAGGTGATCAGCAGCTCTCCCGAGCGGTCCATTATCGACACCTGGAGTTGATGCTCGACGCTGTCCGTGGCGGCTGCCTGCCATTGCGAAGCACTGATTTCGAACTGCGCCGTGGTGTAGGTGCCGGGCAGCGCGCCACCATCGAGAGTGACGACGATGGCGTCACCCTGATCGGCTCGCAGCGCCGGCTGGATGGCGAGCTGAACCGGGATCTGGCCGGTGTTCGAGTGGATCGTTCCGCCGCTTGCCGGCTCGGTGATCGCCAGCGACTGGTAGTGGGCAGCGACGGCCGGGGTCTGGGCGGGCTGTTTCGGCGCCGCTGGCGGCGAGTCGCTGAGGTTGATCGGCGGCAGGGTCACCTCGGTCGCCCCCGGGCTTGGCAGGTCCCGCCCCTGGCTTGGCAGGTCCGAGAAGACGGGACCGTCCTTGCCGGGCGTTTCGTAGATTGGCTGCGCCGCGGCGGCCGCTGCGGCGAAAACTCCCAGGAGAAGGTAATGAACGGTCTTCATGTCGATCATCCAGTTGTGCTGCGGGTCGTGCCGGTCTGGCGACAGGCAATATAGCACGTTGCCACTGACCGTCGTTGCGTCGCCCGGTCGCTCTCTGCCGGTCGAGAAGCGCGGCAATTGCACCCGCCGCTGAGCGGCGTCTGGCATTTTTTGCGGCGAACGTTGGCGACGCGGAAAACGGCAGCCGGCGCGGCGAGTGGCGGCGCAGGTGATATTCTTCCGGCCGAAGACGGTGTTCTGCCGCCAGCCGCGAAATTCAAGCCAGCTGGCACCGGCGAGGGCACCAGCAGCCAACGCCTGCAACCCGGGAAAGGAGCTCCAAGGCATGGACTATCGCAAGGAATTCGTCGTCAACCCCAGGAAGAAGCTCAAGCTGGCCAGGATCGACCCGGTGCAGAGCGGCGGGCACGCCTCGAACGAGGCGGCGCAGCCGGAGATCACCAAATACGTTACTCGCATGGCCGAGTTGCAGGCGCTGCTCTACGCCAACGCCGACCAGTCGCTGCTGGTCGTGCTGCAGGCGCTCGACGCTGCCGGCAAGGACGGCGTCGTGCGTCACCTGTTCAGCGGCATGAATCCGCAGGGGACGTCGGTGTTCGGCTTCAAGCAGCCGAGCGCCGCCGAAGCGGCGCACGATTTCCTGTGGCGCGCGCACCAGCGAACGCCGGGCAAGGGCGAAGTGGTCGTTTTCAACCGTTCCCACTACGAGGATGTCCTGGTCGTGCGCGTGCACGGGCTGGTCCCCGAATCGGTGTGGTCGAAACGCTACGCGCTGATCAACGACTTCGAGAAGCTGCTTACCGAGAACGGCACGCGCATTCTCAAGTTCTTCCTGCACATCAGCCCCGAGGAACAGCTCGAGCGTTTCAAGCAGCGGCTCGACGATCCCGCCCGCAACTGGAAAATCAGCGAGTCGGACTACTCGGAGCGCGAGCTGTGGCCGCAGTACGTCGAAGCGTATGAAGAGGCTCTGGTCAAGACCAGCACCGCGCATGCGCCGTGGTACGTCATCCCGGCGAACCACAAGTGGTTCCGTAACCTGGCGACTTCGCAGATCATCGCCGAGACGATGGAGGAGATGAAGCTCAAGCTGCCGCCGACGCGGGTGGACCTCGAAGACGTGCGCCGCAAGTACCACGCGGCGGCCGCGGCGCAGGAAAAGCGGAACGGCAAGGGCTAGCGTAGTGTTGCGCGCAGAGTGGAACATGGACATCCCCGCCACCGCGGGGCTTGCGCGCGGCTGTCGGGCTGGCTGAAAGCCGCGTCGGGAAGGCGGCAACACGCCAGCCCGCTGGTCATTGCGAGGAGGCGCAGCCGACGCGGCAATCCAGTTCCCTCCTCTTGCCATCTTCCGCCGCAGCGACCGCGCGAAGAGCAAGACCTCTGGCTTGCCGCGTCGGCTTCGCCTCCTCGCAATGACGGTGTGGGGCATGAGCGCCGTGGATGGCGACGACGGCCGCCCCGGCATGGGCGCTGCGAATTTCAGCCAACACCGGGTTTTCGCCCTGCTTTCGGCAGACCCAAAAAGTCGCATCAAGAACGCAACACTGCACTAGCATAGTGTTGCAGGCCGTATGGAAGCTAGAGATGCCGGCGACGACATCGTTGCAAGCGGCTGTCCGGCTTGCCGGAAGTCTCGGCGCTCATGCGGCGCCCAGCCGGGTTGCCCGCGGCCTTCAAGCTTGCGCAAGGTCTGGTCAAGAACGCACGCTACGCCAGCGTGCCCTGCGGTGAGAGAGGGAGAGTCACAATGACACAGGCGCGCGAGGAAAGAGGCTACCGCTGGCCGATCCTGCAGGGCATCCTGCCAATCGACCGGGCCGGCGTCGGTCGCGACATCATCGCCGGCTTCACCCTCGCCGCGTTGTCGATTCCGGGGACGATGGGCTACACCAAGATCATCGGCACGCCGGTGATCACCGGCCTGTACACCATCCTCATCCCGATGTGCCTGTTCGCCATCTTCGGCTCGTCGCGCCATCTGTCGGTCAATGCCGATTCGGCAACGGCGGCCGTGGTCGCCGCCGGGCTCGCCGGCATGGCCGTGCGGGGATCCAGCGAATGGCTGGCGCTGTGCAGCCTGCTGGCACTGATGGCGGCGGTATTCATGTTCGCCGCACGCGTCCTGCGGCTGGGCTTCCTCGCCGACTTTCTCTCGCGCACGGTGCTCACCGGCTTTCTCACCGGCGTCGGCGTGCAGGTCTCGCTGCTCGAGGTCTCCGGCTTGCTGGGCCTGCCGCGGATCAGCAACCATCCGCTCGCGCAGATCGTGCACGACGCGCAATCGATTGGCCAGACCAATCCCTACGCGCTGGCGATGGCGCTGGCCGTGCTGGCGGTGATCCTCGGCAGCAAGAAGGTGTCGGAGAAGATTCCCGGTGGCCTGGTCGCCGTCATTGGCGCCATCGCCGTCAGTTGGGCGCTGGGTCTCGACGCCCATCTGGCAACGCTGGGTGCGGTACCCAGCGGTCTGCCGACGCTCGGTCTGCCACAGGTCGACTGGAGCTGGCCGCTGCTCTGGAAGCTGGCGCCGATCGCGCTGGCCTGCTTCGTGGTCATCCTCTCGCAAAGCGCCGCGACCTCGCGTGCCTACGCCGCCAAGTACAACGATCGCTTCGACGAGAACGTCGACATGGTCGGTCTGGGCATGGCCAACCTGGGTGCCGGGCTGTCCGGGACCTTCATCGTCAATGGCAGCCCGACCAACACGGCGATGGTCGCCGGTGGCGGTGGCCGCAGCCAGATTTCACAGATCACCACCAGCGCCATCGTGTTGCTGGTCCTGCTCTTCCTCACCGGCCCGCTGGCGCATTTGCCCGACGCCGTCCTTGCGGCGATCGTTTTCCTGGTGGCGGTGAAAATGATCGACATCAAGGGCATGACGCGAATCTTCGTCGAAGCGCGCACCGAGTTCTGGGTCGCCCTGGTGACGGCGGCAACGGTCGTCGTCGTTGGCGTCGAGCAGGGCATCGTCCTGGCGATGATCCTGTCGCTGCTCGATCACGTGCGGCGAAGCTACCGCGGCACCAATTCCGTGATCGCCGCGGACAAGAGGAAGAAGGGCTGGCAGATGGTGGCGCTGAGCGCTCCGCAGCAGATCGCGCCCGGTCTGATCGTCTATCGGTTCAGCCACAGTCTCTACTATGCCAACGCCGGCCAGTTCGCCGACGAGGTTCTCGAACTGGCCAAGACCCCGGGGCCGTCGCCCCTTCGATGTCTCTGCGTCGAAGCGGCGGCGATCGGGGACGTGGATTTCTCGGCGGCGGCGATGCTGCGCGACACCTGCAAGCTGCTCGCGGAGCAGGGCATCCGGCTGGTATTCGCCAACCTCGCCCCGGACGTGTGCGCGCAATTCGAGCGCCACGGAATCACCGCGATCCTGGGCCAGCACGCGATCTACGGCTCCATCCACGCGCTCGTCGCCGAGTACGATGACCCGCCCGCCAGGGACGAGGCGGCGGTCGCCGAGGGCGACGGCACGCCGCCAGCCTGCCCGGCGGCCACGAGCCCGTCAGCATGACCCGGAGCACCTCTGCCGTCGCCGACGGCAGCCACGCGTTCTCCCGCGCTTCCCCATCGGGCAGTAGGCGACGCGCCGTCAAAGCGCTACGCTGCACGGCCATGGCGAAACAAGACTCTGCACCTGAGCGTGCCCCCATAAAACGGACGCCATGAAGTGCTGTTCCAAGGCTTCATGGAGGAACGTGAGATGAAAACGAGGATACCGAAGCGGACCTATACGACGCAGTTTCGGGAAGCGGCGGTTCGGCAGGTGATCGAAGTTGGGCGAACGGCGACCGATGTGTCGTGCAGCCTGGATATTTCGCCGAAGACACTGGGCAACTGGGTACGGTGGGCAGCTAGGTGGACACCGCCGAGGGGTGGTTGTACGTGGCGCTGGTGATGGATTTATTCAGCGGCCGCCTGGTCGGCTGGGCGATGGGTGATCGCATTGACACCCGCCTTACGACAGAGGCGCTCGGGCTTGCGCTCGGCTTGCGCGACCCGCCCGCTGGGCTGTTGCGCCACTCCGATCGTGGCAGCCAATACTGCGCGCACGACCATCGTGATGCGCTGGAAGATGGGGGCGTCACGGTGTCGATGAGCCAGCGCGCGAACTGCTACGACAACCCCCCGATGGAGTCGAACAGTCCTGTCCGATTCGAACGGAGGTGGACAATGCACCAACAGCAAACACGACCGGGCGGCACCGCAAGTTATCCACCGCCGCGCGCTTGGCGTGCGAGAGAGGCGCCGCACGCGCGCGCCCGTGGATAACTTTCTGCCCGGTGCCCTTCTTGGCGTCCAGCAAACGGGAACAAATCCACGAAATGACCGACAGCAAAATCGAGTCGGCGAAGAAGCTGCTCGCCACGGGCGTACCGCGCCGCGATGTCGCCAAAAACCTTGGCGTCTCCGTCCCAACTCTATACCGATGGATTCCAGCCTCGGCGCAGGCTTAGGGGGCTAATTGCTAGGTGCTATCCCGTGCTATTGCAGCGCGCAAACGTCCGCGGCGTGCATGGCGATGCGCTTAATTCTTGGGCTTCAGCATCAGGCCATCAAGAGACGTTGCGGCGGTGAAAACTCGCCCGGCGCGAACGTAGGCTAACTGATCCGGAACGGGATGGTGTCGTGGCAGCGGTCACCACTACTAGCAGGAGTATGCCAATGGCAGCATGAACTCAGGCGACAACTGTCTTGACATCGACCGGGTCGTTCAAGGTTCTGCCCGGAAAGAAAACGCAAGCGCCTTCTGCATGACGGCTGTGCAAAGACATCTGGAAAATGCTTTTCGACCCCCCGCAACTTTGATCGCAAGCTGCGTTTCGCCGCAGATTTGCTGCGTCGCAATCGGCAAGTGCTTTGCAAGGTATGATTCGTGCAATATGGCTCTCACCTATTCGGATGGTCGCAAACGCGCGGCCTTGTTTGGGCTGGCGCTATTGGTGGCCAGCATGACCCTGCTATTGGCACGGCTGGCGTGTGCTGCGGAAAATCAAGCCACCATTGCCGCGGTTGAGGCTCTGCTATCCCTTCCTCAAACACAGCCACCGGAAGGTGGCTGGGAGCACCGCGCACCTCCGGGGTTTGTTGTCGAGGACGAGGAGGACGAGGACGAGGTGCTGCTTGCTTGGCTAAAAAAACAGAAGAAGCTGGGTGCCGATATGAACGCCATGCGCCATCGCGGCACCATGTTGCATCACGCCATCCGCGCAGGGATGGTCAATACGGCCTCTTGGCTACTCGCGAACGGTGCCGATCCCCTGAAAGAGGGGGAGCATGACGCGCTTGAACTGGCGCTTATCTACCGGCAGGACACGGTTTTCGACTTCCTGGTCAGGAGGCCTGGCGTTCGCGATGCACATCGGTCGGGCGTATACCGAGCTTGGAAAAGTGTCGTGGCCAACAACTCGGACGAGGGCCTTAAGAAACTCATCACCGCACACGTACCAGTACCGGCAGGAAAAAATCGCGAACTTCTCTTGGATGATGCGCTCGCCGCTGGCAATGGACGCGTGATTCGCGCGTTGACCGCAAAGGACCCGGACCCTCTGCTCAGGGCCAGGGTCCGTTCCATAGACGAGGACTTCGAGATCGCCGATCAACGCTTGCCAAACCCCATTTTCCTCTCCTTGATCGGTCAGGTCGTTTCGGTCGAGGAGGTGGATCGCCTATTCCGGCTGCGTATACGTCGCCCGTGGAACGATGCTGACTTCGCTACCGGTGTGGTTGGGAATGTATTGAGGAAAAGCCTATACAACTCGGCGAATAGATCGGACACCTACACCCTTTTCGAGCGCATACCGGCATTTGCATTGCAGGAAGCATTCAAGAACAAGGGGGTACTCTCCATGTGGTGGCGATGGTTGTCTCGTTTGCCAGCGAGAGAGCGCGTGGTAGCGATGGCTCGTTGGGGTGATCTTCCGGTTCGCGAGCCAGAGGCTCTGCTGACGGGGGTGCTTCTGGAAGCATCTTGGTTTAATCAGCAGGAAGACGACCCAAACGTCGTCGCCGCATGGGGAGAACTGCTGGCGCTCTTGCGTCCCCCTTTTCCGAATGGCGTGCAGGGAAAGATGTGGATGTTCGTGCCACAGGCCCATCGGCTGACGTTGCTCCGGCTCGGTTATCGACCGAGCAGCGAGGAGCTGCGCTGGTGGATCGACAGAAACAGTGCGGAACTTATCGATGCATTTTGGCCGGCGATGTTGTCCATCCTCCCCGAATTGGGCCAGAGAAGCCATGAGCTGGTGTTCCGACCTGTAGTAGATGGCTCGGACTACTACTGCGTTGATCGTTGGACCATCGAAAAAGCGCTTCCCTTGACTGCTGCCGCGACAATGCCGGAGCGGCCATACGCTATGGAAGCTTCGTGTTGGTTCGAAATACCAGATGAGATCCGACAAACCCTATTGAGCCGCCATTGGGTAAAACCACCATTGGCTGTGGCTGCGGGGCGATTCGTACTGGAAGAACGACAATGCGCCTTTCTGCCGACTGCCGCGTGGCGGCGAAAACTGGCTGGTTTGCACTCGCTGACGATTAAGGAAGGCGAGTCCGTCTCTATCGACGGGGTGATGGCGGTCGAAATTCCAGGTGAGCAGAATTGTGCTCTGCTCACCTGGGGAGGCAGCGCGGGGGGAAGGTTGTACATTGACGACGACAGCTTTGAAGGCACTCAGCGATTTACGCCATGTGCCGACGGTATCTACACGACGTCGATTTGGCTGCCATCTGGAGAGCTGATCAATTCAGTTCTGCAGGAAGGCCTGCCTTTCCTCGGAGGAATGACGCTGATTCGCGATACCAGCGATGGCGAGCACTATTGGCTGGGCGGAAGCGAATCGTTGGGTGGCTGCGGGCAAACGCCACCGGCGCTGTTTCGCTTTGAGGAAGACAACGGAAAAGGGGCCGCGCTACGTGCTTTGCAGCAAACCCATCCGGTGATGCAGGCGTTGCTTAGTCAGTGCAAAGGCAAGGACCCGATGGCGTGCCTTGGCGCCCCCCCGCCACTGGAAGATTCCGTTAATCAGCGTGTCTACCCACGGGGAGGCCGCGCAATGGGACATTTTGCCGACATGCACTGGAATGTCGAGCGCAAGGCTTTCGTCAACGCATTCCTCGACTTCAAACCAGAGGTCTTGCGCGCCATGCAGGCGGAGGGTGTTTTCCCTCATTGGGTAACGGAAGCATTGTCGGCGGTGTCCGCCTCCAAACTTTCTCTGGCGGAGAAACGTCGCCGTGCGGCATGGGTATTGAGAGACCGCGCTTTACTTGGGGCGGCTTTAGAATCGCAGATGTTGGCTAGCCTTGTTGACTGGCTGCCCAGCGAGGACTGGGAGCCGATTATCGAGGTAGGTCCAGAGTATCTAAGTGGTCTGCAGTACACCGCCGAGAGAAAAGGGAACGCAGTATTAGCCTGCTGCTTTTCTACTGCGTTGAAGCAAGTCTGCGTGCCTATGAAAGAGTAACGACCGTCCCGGCTATAAGGCGATAGCCTGGCAGGCGCCTGCAATTGACAAGCTGGGCGACCGTCCGTTTCTCAAAATGCCAACGTCTCATAAGGGTCGTAAACGGTGAGTGGTGTTCTTCAGTTGACGGTTACCCCGCGTCGCCGGCCCAGACTTTTTTCGGCGCTTCCGGTTCGACGGAAATAATGGAATACAGCTGACGTTCACGGCGCATCTCTCCAATGGCCGCAGCGGCCGAGGATGAGGCCGCCAACCCACAGTTTTGGTCGTTAGCTTGTTGATCACAAAGCTGCCATAGCCCTTGCCGACGTCATCAGGCTGCAATGGGTCGCCAGGCGACGGCCAGTCGGTGACGGTTGGCGATCAGCAATCGCCGCTGCGTGGCACAGCTACGCATGTCGGCAGGCTGGCCATTTTCGCCATTATGATGCCACCGGCTTAACGCACTCTGCGATCCGTTTTCTGAAGCGACGCCAACATGCGTCCGCAATTCGACTGCCTGGTGCTGGATGTGCAGCTGCCCGGGATGTCGGGGCTCGATCTGCAGGAGCAGCTTAATGCCCTGACGCCGGGAACACCGGTGGTTTTCATCACGGCCTACGATGATCCACGTTGGCGCCCGGATCTGGCCAGTGCCGCTGCAGGCCCAGGCGTGTGGTCTGGAATATCGGCACGCTCGACTTCAAGGGCGGCGCGCCGAGCGCCGCGACGTTGGACAAGGTCTACGACAACCGGCTATACGCGCACGCTTTCAACGCCTTCGTCAACACCTACCAGGGGGTAGGGGCCTGCTCGCCGCTGGCGTCAAGGACAACGAGATGATGATCTGGTCCGAGCTGATGGACGCCAAGTCGCTGTTCCTGACGGCCAATGCGGACACGGTCTATTTCTTCGGCTGCATTGACCTGCCGCAAGGGCCGATGGTCTGCGAAGCGCCCTCCGCTGCGCTGGGCGTGAGCGACGACGTGCGGTGGCGGTGGGTGACCGATAGTCGGTGGTGCCGGCACCAGCATTGCCCCGTTTCTCTCGGGCGAGGCCAGGCTCGGCCGGGTCACGGCGCCGCCGGCGATGGTCTTCCACGAAGGCGCCGGCAAGGTGACGAACACCATTCCGCCAGGCGACTACAGCTCTTGCGAACTCCTCAACGAGACCGTTCAGAACGCGCCGGCAAGCACGCGCGACCCCGAACTGATGGGCTCGATCGCCGCGATCGGCGTCGTCATGGGCAAGCCCTTCCCGCCCACCGGCTACCGCACGCTGGACGCGCGCAGCGCCTTCTTCTATGGTGTTACCGGTATCACGGCGGCGATGAGCATGCGATTGCCCGGCAAGGGCTTCATGCCGGCGCTGCGCCTGTACAGCCCGCTCGAGCCCTTCTTCGCCAAGACCTGGCGGCCGAGCGAGATCGAGCTGGTAAAGTGATCGCGCCGTTCGACTTAACCCACAAAGAGAGAGACTTGATGACACCACGCAAACAAACGCAGGCAGCTTGCCGTCTGCTGGCTACACTGGCCGGCACCGCTTTCGCCGTCGGTACGGCGCTGGCCCAGTCGCCCGCCATCCCGCCGTCCCTCGTCACGCCGGACAAGGTCGAGACGCGCATCGGCACGCTCGACTTCAAGGACGGCGCGCCGAGCAGGGAAACGCTGGACAAGGTCTACGACAACCTGGACTTCATCCACGCCACCAGCGCATTTCTCAACACCCTCTCGGGCGTCAGCATCCACTCGGCTCGAAAAGGCCTGCTGAGCGTTGGCGTCAAGGACAACGAAGTCATCGTCTTCTCGCAGTTGATGGATGCCAAGTCGCTCTTCCTGACGGCTAACGCCGACACGGTTTACGCCATCGGCGTCCTCGATCTGACCAAGGGCCCGATGGTGCTCGAAGTGCCGCCCAAGTTTCTCGGCACCATCGACGACTACTGGTTCCGTTGGGTCATCGACCTTGGACTGCCCGGCAGCGATCGGGGCGAAGGCGGCAAGTACCTGGTGCTGCCTCCCGCTTACGACGGTCCCCTGCCGGACGGCGGCTTCGCCATCGCCCGCGCTCGGACGGCGCGGGTCTTGTGGTTCGGGCGCATGTTTCTCGAGGACAACGATCCGAAGCCCGCCGCCGATGCGATCAGGAAATACACCCGGATTTATCCCTACCAGGCCGGCGGTGTGGGCACTCCGATCGCCGAGTTCCTGGCTGGCAAGGCGAAGCTGGGGCCGGTCACGCCGCCCCCGCCGACCGTGTTCCACGACGGGAGCGGCAAGGTGATGAACACTCTTCCGCCGAACGACTTCAGCTACTTCGAATCCCTCAACGAGGTCGTGCAGCAGGAGCCGGCGACCTCCCTCGATCCCGAGTTGATGGGGCCGATCGCCGCCATCGGCATCGTCAAGGGCAAGTCGTTTGCCCCGGATGCGCGGATGAAGAAGATCATGACCGAGGCGGTCGCACTCGCCAACGCCACGGCGCGCAGCTTGTTCATGAATCCCCGCGATCCGAGTTGGTATCACTATCCCGACTCGGGCTGGGTGAACATGCTGTTCGAGAGCGGCTACGAGTTCGAGACGCCGATTCCGGAAATCACGCGGGAAGGTGTGAAGCCGTTCCCGCCCACCGGCTACCGCCAGCTGGACGCGCGCAGCGCCTTCTTCTACGGCGTCACCGGCATCACGCCGGCGATGGCCATGCGCCTGCCCGGCATTGGCTCGCAATACGTCTGGACCATGGTCGACGCGGACAAGAACTATCTCGATGGTGGCAAGACTTACAAGGTGACCTTGCCCAAGGGCATCCCGGCCGGCAAGTTCTGGTCGTTCACGCTCTACGACACCATGACGCGCTCGATGCTCGATACGCCGCAACGCTATCCGCGCGCCGGCAGCCAGAGCTATCCGTCGCCGGCCGCCGAAGCGGGCGCCGATGGTTCGACCGTCGTGTTCTTCGGCCCGAAGCAACCCGGCGGGGTCAAGCGCGGCAACTGGATCCAGACCACGCCCAACAAGGGATTTATCGCCATGCTGCGCCTGTACAGCCCCCTCGAACCGTTCTTCACGCAGAAGTGGCGGCCGAGCGAGGTGGAACTGGTGAAGTGACCCGGCTGATTCGCCGGTGAGGCACGCGGGCCGCGATCACCCGGTTGCGGCCCGCCCTCCGTCAAACCATCCACAAATGGTTTCTCTACGGCAAGGCCACCGTCACGGCGGAGCTGACGGTAGCCGATGGCGACCGCCGGACCACCGTGCCTGTCGGAGGCAGCAGCGCCGATATCGGGCTTGCCGTGCGCGCCCGCGACGGAAACTGGCGCAGCGACCACGGCCAGCCTGCTGCCGATTGGCTCTGCGGATGATATCCTTCGGGCCGAAGAGGGCGCTTTGCCGCTGTCGTAATGCAGGCGATTGCCACGCCGTCGCGAACCCGTCGGAACACGCACCCGATCACTGTCACTCAACCAAGCTAGGAGAACGTTTCATGAGCAAGCTCGTGGTAATTGCCTACGATGATCAATTCCGGGCAGAAGAAGTCCGCACCAAGCTGCGCAAGCTGCAGCAGGACCACCTCGTCGATCTCGCGGAGGCGCTTGTTGCCGTCAAGGACGACCAGGGCGAGGTCACCCTGCTGCAGATGTACAAGCCGGCCGCCGTGGTCGAAGGACGCAAGGGTTTCTGGAATACGCTGGTCGGGGCCATCGTCATGGACCCGGTGCTCGCCATGGCGAGCGACGCGCGCGGCGGCGCGATCAGGGGCGCGCTGGCCGGCGCCGGCGTCGACGAGGACTTCCTGAAGGATCTTGCGGCGACGTTCAAGAACGGCAGTTCGGTACTCTTCGTCCTGGTCCGTCAGGCAAATCCCGACAAGGTGCTGGAAGCACTGCAGGGCACCGGCGGCAAGGTCATCGAGACGACGCTGTCGCACCAGGACGAAGCGAAGCTGCAGGCGGCCCTCAGCGCCGCCCCGGCGGTCGGCTGAGCGTACGGCAGTCGGCGGTCAGTCGGCGCGCCGTCGCCACTCGCCGGCAATGGCGCCCCGCAGACGGCAGATGAACAGGCCATTATTCCTTCGTATCGCGACACCCATGCTTCAGGAGAACACACCATGAAAACCCGCCTGCTGGTCTGCGCCGCAGCCATCTGTCTCGCTTCGCCACCGCTCGCCGCCGAGCAATGGTCCTGGGACCCCGTGAAGGACGTTGAGAACGTCCTGCCCGCGGGCGTACCGAACGAAGGAAAGATCATTCAGGGCCGGCAGCAGGTTCGCGAGATGGCACAGGATGCGCTGAGCTCGCTCTACGAGATTGCGCCGGGCGCGCATCGGGCGATCGAGCGCTCGGCGGGCTATGCCGTTTTCAGCACCTTCGGCATCAAGCTCTTCTTTGCCGGCGGCACCACCGGCAAGGGCATGGTCGTCAATCAAATGACCGGTCGCCAGACCTTCATGCAGATGGCGCAGGTGCAGGGCGGGCTGGGCTTCGGGGTCAACAAGAACCGCCTGATCTTCGTCTTCGCCAGCGAGCAGGCCCTGCGCAACTTCATCGACCAGGGCTGGGACTTCGGCGGCCAGGCCAGCTTCGCGGCGATGGACCGCGGTCAGGGCAGCATGTTTGCCGGCGCCGCGTCGGTGGCACCCGGCGTTTACCTGTACCAACTGACCGAGAGCGGGCTTTCGGCCACGCTCACGGTGTCGGGGACAAAATTCTTCAAGGACCCCGACCTCAACTGAGTCCTTCTCGCTGCACCGCCGTTTCGTTCCTCAACCCTTCGTTTCGCTGGCAATCTGCGCCGCAGTTCGGGCGCAGGCGCCCGCGGACGCCACTTTCACCGCAAGGAAACATCCATGAGATTCATCAAGTCCCGCGTCCTGCTCGCCGGCGCCGCTTCGCTGCTCGCCCTCGGCGCCTGCAACTCCGAGCAAAAAGCCGCTGCACCGGCAGCGAAGGAAGCCGCCGCGCCGGTGGTGCAGGAAGACGCCGTGGCGACCGTGAACGGCACCGCCATCACCAAGGCGCGTGTCGACATGATCGTCAAGCAGGGCGCCAGCACCGGCCAACCGGACACTCCCGAAATGCGCCGGGGGATCATCGAGCATCTGACCGCGCAAATGCTGATCGCCGAGGAGGCGGTGAAGAAGGGGCTGGACAAGATGCCCGAGATCAGCGAGCAATTCGATATGCTCAGGCAGTCGATCCTGGCCAACGCCTATGTCCAGGACTTCATCAAGACCCATCCGGTCAGCGAAGAAATGCTGAAAGCCGAATACGAGCGCATGAAGGAAATGGCCGCCGGCAGCGAGTACAAGGCGCGCCATATCCTGGTCGAGACCGAGGCCGAAGCCAGGGACATCATCGCCAGGCTGAAGAAAGATCCGGCGGCGTTCGAAAAGCTGGCCCGGGAAAAAAGCAAGGATCCCGGCTCCAAGGCCAATGGCGGCGAGCTGGGCTGGTTTGACACGGGCTCGATGGTGCCGGAGTTCGGCAGCGCAGCCAGCAAGCTGGAAAAGGGCAGCTTCACGCAGGAGCCGGTGCACACCCAGTTTGGCTATCACGTCATCCTCCTGGAAGACACCCGGCCGGTACAAGCACCTCCCTTTGACCAGGTCAAAGCCGATCTGGCGCAACACCTGCAGCAGCAACAACTGACGAAACTGCTCGACGATCTCAAGGCCAAGGCCAAGATCGCGATTGTCGAAGCGTCAGCGCCGGCCGCAGCGCCGGCAGCCACCCCGGCGGCAGCGCCAGCCCCGGCGTCTGCAGGCGCCGCCGGCAAGTAAGCCCTGCTCGTGGTGTAGTGCTGCACGCCGGTTGAAATTCGAGACTTCCCGCCGGCCTGTCATCTTTTGCGCGGCTTTCGGAGTTGGCGAAAGTCTCGTCAGGAATGCAGCACTACACCCGCCGCCCCACCCCCCCCCCCCC
>JEMY01000026.1:80349-110171 GCA_000585075.1 Candidatus Accumulibacter regalis
ACCCCCGTCATTGCGAGGAGGCGCAGCCGACGCGGCAATCCAGTTCCATCCTCTCTCTCGTTCCCGCCGCATTGACCTATTGATCACGCGAAAAGCCAAACCTCTGGATTGCCGCGTCGGCTACGCCTCCTCGCAATGACGACGGGTGGGTGGCGGATGGTGAAGCGGATGGTGGCCGAAGGTCCGATCACGAATGGCGCGTTCCAGCGGGCTCGTTTCGCCACGCTTCGAGCGCGTCGAGCACGGCCTGCAGGGTCGGCAGCAGCACGATGCCGGTCTCCGGCGTCGCGCGTTGAGCACCCGTGCCGCCAACCCACAGGTCGATTGCCGCGGGCAGCATCTGGCGCAACTGGCCGACCAGCGCAGCGACCTGTCGTCCGGGGAAAGCAGCGGAAATCGAGATGGCGACGATGTCGGCCTGGTGGGCGCGGGCGGCCATTTCGATGTCGACCAGTGGCGTTTGCGTGCCCAGCGAAATGCAGGTCGCGCCCTCGAGTGCGAGCAGGGCCTCGACCATCAGCAAGCCGAGCACGTGTTGTTCGTCGGGCGGTGTGGTCAGCAGGATGCGCGGCGCGCCGCCAGCGGCCGGCAGGTTGCCGATCGCCTGCCGCAACAGCGACCTGATCTGCTCGCTGTACAGGTGCTCCTCGAAAACCTCGAACTCGCCGCTCATCCAGGCTTCGCCGACGGCGTCATTGAGCGGCGCGACGACGTCGATGACGAAACGCTGCAGGCCGAGCCGCATCATCGCCTGGTTGAGCAGTTGGCGGAGCGCCGCAACGTCGTTCGCCTTGACCAGAGCGATCGTCTGGCCGATCACCGCTGCGTGCTGCCCGGGGTCGTTGCGCGGCGGCGCTGCGCAGGCCTTGCTCAGCTCGGCAAACTCTTCCTCGCTGGCGGCGCACAGGCGGCCGGGGCGCAGGCCCTGGTCGATCAGGCGCTTCATCACGCGTAGCCGATCGACCTGCTCGGCAGGATAGGCGCGTTCGCCGTGCTCGTCGCGAGTCGGCTGCGGGAAGCCATAGCGGCGCTCCCAGACGCGCAGGGTGTCCTTGCCGAGACCGGTGTCGCGCTCGACAGCGCCGATGTTCATGACTGGAAGCTTGTTCATATCGTGCCGGGAAGTGGTTGCAGGAAGGGCGCTCATGGCGTAACCGCCTGCCGTGCAAGTTAGCCTAGATGTCTGAAATTGTCCAGGACATTTTTCCGGTTCGCAGTGCTGAGGCTTCTGCTGTTCCCGGAGTGGTAAAGGCGCAGGCAAAGTCCATGGCCGGTCGAGCCTGGTCGGGGACCTTCGGCTGGTCTGCGCCAAGGTCGGTTCGCGAACCATCATTCCTGAGGCGGTTCGCTGTATGTCCTGGACAAAATGACGAAAAGGCCTTGACACGGCGACGATGCGCCAATATAGTGCAAGACATGTATTTATGTCCTGGACAAAAAGTCTTCTCGCGGTGTCCGTTTAAGCGCCGACCGCGACCGGAAAATTCGGCGCACGCCGTCGCTGAGCGACTGAGAGCCGCCGATGGGCTGCTCCCGACGGCAACAAGCCAGCGGCCGGGAGCGATTGCCGACGTTATCGGCCCCTGGTTTATATGTCCTGGACACGAAGGCCTATCCGTTCGATGCGCGGTCTTGCGGCCGGCGACCATCGAGCACTCGCTTTTTCGCCACTGGAGAGTACGCCATGAACGCACCTGAATACTTCTTTCTCCCCGACATCCAGGCCAGTGCCGATCAGCGGCAACTGGCGATTCACAAGGTCGGCGTCAGGGGCCTGCGTTACCCGCTGGCGCTGCTCGACGCGGCCGGCAGGGTGCAGAACACCGTCGCCCGGCTGTCGATGTCGGTCGGTCTGCCGCCCGAGGTCAAGGGAACGCACATGTCGCGCTTCGTCGAGCTGCTCGAGGAGAAGCGCGCGCCGCTGAACGTGAACCGCCTGCTGCGCATGCTCGACGAAATGCTCCTCCGCCTGGATGCGCAGAGCGGCGAGATCGAACTGGCCTTCCCCTACTTCATCAGCAAGGCGGCGCCGGTGTCGGCCGCCAAGAGCCTGCTCGACTACGACGTGCGCATGATCGCCGAGAAACGCGCAGGGCAGCGCAGCGAGCTGACCCTCGCGATCGTTGCGCCGGTGACCAGCCTCTGCCCGTGTTCCCGGGAGATCAGTGCCTACGGCGCGCACAACCAGCGCTCGCACATCACGATCAGCGCTCGCCTGCGTTCGGGCATGTCGCCCGAGGAACTGGTGCGGCTGGCCGAGGAGGAAGCCTCGTGCGAAGTGTTCGGACTGCTCAAGCGAGCGGACGAGAAATGGGTGACCGAGCGCGCCTACGACAATCCGAAGTTCGTCGAGGACCTGGTCCGCGACATCGCGCTGCGTCTGATGAAAGAGCCACGGATCGCGCAATGGACGGTGAAGTCGGAGAACTTCGAATCGATCCACAACCACTCGGCCTATGCCGAGATCTGTGGCGAAAATCCTCAACACGCCTGACCGGCAAGGAGATCATATGCCTAGTACACAGCGTATCGCGGTCGTCGGTTCGGGGATTTCGGGCCTGGCCAGTGCCTGGCTTCTGGCGCAGAAGCATCAGGTGACGCTCTACGAGGCGGGCGACGCGCTCGGCGGGCACACCAACACCGTCGATGTGACGCTGGACGGTGTGTGCCATCCGGTCGATACCGGTTTCCTGGTCTACAACACGCGCACCTATCCGAACCTGACCGCGATGTTCGCCCATCTCGGTGTGGCCAGCGTCGAAAGCGAAATGTCGTTTGCGGTCAGCCTCGACGAGCCCCGTCTGGAGTGGGCGGGAAGCAGCCTGGCGACGGTTTTCGGGCAGAAGCGGAATCTGCTGCGGCCCGACTTCTGGCGAATGCTCTCCGACATCGTGCGCTTCAACCGCGAGAGCGTCGCCTGGCTCGACAGGCACGGCGAAGACAGCCTGAGCCTGCGCGACTTCCTCGCCGCAGGAGGCTACTCGCGTCCCTTCGCCGAGTGGTACCTGCTGCCCATGGCCGCCGCGATCTGGTCGTGCCCGGCCGGGCAGATGCTCGATTATCCGCTCGCCAGCTTCGTGCGCTTCTGCCGCAACCACGGTCTGCTGCAGGTCTTCGACCGGCCCTTGTGGCGAACGGTGCGTGGCGGCGGGCGGCAATACGTGAACAAGCTTGCCGCGTGTCTCGACGATGTTCGCCTGGCAACGCCGGTGCGCGCCATCGAGCGAACCCTGGGTCGCCCTGCGCAGGGTCTGATCGTGCGCACCGACGCGGCTGTCGAGCGCTACGATCAGGTGGTTCTCGCCTGCCATAGCGATCAGGCGCTGGCCGTTCTGGGCAAGGCGGCGACGCTGGCCGAGCGCCGCTTGCTGGGCGCCATTCGCTATGCGCCGAATCGCGCCGTGCTGCACAGCGACGCCGCGCTCCTGCCGCGCTCGCCGGCCCTCTGGTCGGCGTGGAACTATCTCGCGGGCGGGCAGGAACTCGACCGGCACCCGGTCAGCGTTTCCTACCTGATCAATCGCCTGCAGCCGCTGCCCTTCGCCACGCCAGTCGTGGTGACGCTGAACCCGCAGCGGCAGCCGGCGCGCGAGCGCGTGATCGCCGAGTTCGACTACGAGCATCCGATTTTCGACCGCGCGGCGATCGCCGCGCAGCGCGAGTTGCCGGCGGTTTCCGGTGCGCACGGGGTGTGGTTCTGCGGCGCCTGGAACGGCTACGGCTTCCACGAGGACGGCCTCAAGTCGGCGTTGCAGGTGGCCAACGCCCTCGGCTGCCACGCGCCGTGGCAGGGTGTCGACGCGGCTCTCCGGGGTCGCCCGGCGGCCGCGCGGATCGAGGAACTGGCGGCATGAACGCGGCACCGGCGCGCCTCTTCGTCGGGCAGGTGATGCACCGCCGGGTACGGCCGGCGGCCAACCGCTTCGTCTATCCGGTCTATTTCTGCCTGCTGCCGCTGTCGCGCATCGAGCAATCGGCGAGCGCCCTGTTCGCGGTCAATCGCTGGAACCTCTTCAGCTTCCATTTTGCCGACCACGGTGCACGCGACGGCTCGCATCCGCTGCCCTGGGTGCGCCAGCTGCTGCAGCGCGAAGGAATCGGGGCCGACGGCGAGGTCTGGCTGCAGTGTTTTCCGCGTGTCCTCGGTTTCGTTTTCAATCCGATCAGCCTGTGGTTCTGTCACGACCGTGCCGGCGATCTGCTGGCCGTGCTTGCCGAAGTCAATAACACCTTCGGTGAGCGCCACAACTACCTGCTCGCGCACGCCGACGGTCGACCGATCCGCGACGGCGAGACGCTCGAGCGACGCAAGGTGTTCCACGTCTCGCCATTCATGGACGTCGCCGGCTACTACCGCTTCCGCTTTCACTGGCGCGGCGGGCAAGACGGTCGCCCGGCGTGGCGCCTGGCGCGCATCGATCATGGTGACGCAGCCGGTGATCTGCTGCACACGTCGATTTCCGGCCAGGCCGAAGCACTGGCCAGCGGCCCGCTGCTGAAAGCCTTTGTCCGCTTTCCGCTGATGACCCTTGCCGTCGTACTGCGCATTCACTGGCAGGCGCTGAAGCTGTGGGTCAAGCGTGTTCCCTTTTTCAGCAAACCCGAACCTCCACTCGAGGAGACCAGCCGATGAACACGATGGAAAATACCCTCAGCCTCCCCGCGGCGTCTGGCCGCAAGACACTGCCGCGCAGCGCCAGGGCTGTGCTGGCCCTGCTCGAAGGGATAGAGCACGGGCGCCTGGAAGTTCGCCTGCCCGACGGCAGCAGTCCGTGTTTTGGTCAGGCCGCCGCCGGCCAGCGCGCCGCCGTTCTCGAGGTCGCCGAGTGGTCGGTCTTCGACCAGGTGCTCGAACGCGGCGACGTCGGCTTCGCCGAGGCGTGGATCGACGGTGACTGGCAAAGCCCCGATCTCACCGCGCTGCTGACCCTGCTGGCGGAAAATCGCCAGGCGCTTTCGCGCGCCGTCTATGGCCATTGGTGGGGCTTGCTCAGCGCTCGCCTGCGCCACCTGCTGAACGCCAACACGCGCAGCGGCGCGCGCCGCAACATCATGGCGCACTACGACCTGGGCAATGATTTCTATGGCCAGTGGCTGGACCCGACGATGAGCTACTCGAGCGCGCTCTACTCGACCGACGCACCGCGGTCGATGGCCGCTGCGCAGCGCGCCAAGTACCGGCGAATCCTGCATCGGCTCGACGCCCGCCCCGGGCAGCGGGTGCTGGAGATCGGTTGTGGCTGGGGCGCTTTCGCAGAAACCGCGGCACGCGAGGCGGGTCTGCAGGTCGTCGGACTGACGCTGTCGCCGGCCCAGTGCGAGTTCGCTCGCCGGCGGATGCTGCTCGCCGGCGTCGGGCAGCAGGTGCAGATCGAGTTGCGCGACTATCGCGATCTGCTTGGCGGGCAGTGCGACCGGCCGTTCGACCATATCGTCTCGATCGAGATGTTCGAAGCGGTCGGCGAACGCTGGTGGCCGACCTACTTCAAGGCCCTGCAGCAGCTGCTGGCGCCGGGCGGGCGGGCGGTGGTGCAGAGCATCACCATCGCCGACGAGTTGTTCGCGCGTTATCGTCGCGGCACCGATTTCATTCAGCAGCACGTGTTTCCCGGCGGCATGCTCCCCAGCCCTTCGGTGTTCGGCCAGCGGGCAGCGCGTGCCGGCCTGGCAGTTGCCGACGCTTTCGCTTTCGGGCGCGATTATTCGCGCACGCTCGCCGAATGGTCGGCGAACTTCGAGCAGAACTGGCCGGCGATCGAGGCGCAGGGTTTCGACGAACGCTTCCGCCGCCTGTGGCGTTTTTATCTGGCCTACTGCCAGGCCGGTTTCAACAGCGGCGCGACCGACGTCATGCAGTTCGAGCTGGCACACGCGCGATGAAGCGACTGCTGATGGCAGCCGTTCTCTTCGCCGCCAGCGCTTTCGCCCACGCCGTTCCCGACGTCCTGCGCCAGAGCGGGGCCGAGTGGACGCGCTGGGGCAGCGGCGAGATGAGCTGGTTCGGCTTCACCCTCTACCGTGCCACCCTGTGGGTCGCGGCGGCACGGCCGGGCGTCGATCTTCCGGCGAACGTGCCGACGGCCCTGCAGCTCGACTACCGACGCGACATCGCGCGTGACCGCCTGGTGCAGGCCAGCCTCGACGAGATGCGTCGGCTTGGCGCCAGCGACACGCAGTTGCAGCGCTGGGAGGGCGACTTGCGGCGCGTCTTTCCCGACGTCAAGGACGGCGAGAGCATCGTCGGCGTTCATTACCCCGGGCGGGGAGCGTCTTTCTTTCACCGTGGTCGCCCGAACGGCGAAATAGCCGACGCCGATTTCGCGCGCCTGTTCTTCGCCATCTGGCTCGACCCGCGCAGCAGCCAGCCGGGGTTGCGCGCTGCGCTCCTCGAGCGTCCCGCACTGTGAGCCTGGGCATGAACGCAGCGCAAGCGCTGTCCTTGCCGCGCCGGCAGCTCCTCGCCTACGGCGCGCTGGGTCTGCCCCTGGCGATGGCTGCACTGCCGGTCTATGTGCATGTGCCCCGCCTCTACGCCGACGCCGCCGGCATGAGTCTGGGCCTGCTCGGCGGGCTGCTGCTGGCGGCGCGGCTGGTCGATGCGGTCATCGATCCGCTGCTCGGCGGCTGGAGCGACCGGACGGCCAATCGTCAGCGGCTGATCCTGCTCGCCCTGCCGTGTCTCGCACTGGGTATGCTGGCCTTGCTCCACCCGCCCGCCAGCGCCGCTCCACTGTGGCTGTTCGGCTCGATGCTGGTCACCTATTTCGGGTTTTCGCTGGCCAGCGTCGCCTATCAGGCGTGGGGAGCGGAACTCGGCCGCGACGCCGGCGAGCGCACGCGACTGACCGCCAGTCGTGAAGGTTTCGGCCTGCTCGGCGTCGTCCTCGCCGCTGCACTCCCCGGTCTTCTCTCCAATGACCTGGCGCAGGGCCTGTCCGGCCTGGCGCAGATTTTCCCGCTGCTGCTCCTGGTGCTGGCGGTGTGGACGTTGTCGGGTTCACCGCAGGCGCTGGCCCGAACGCCGGCCAGCGGCAGTCTGCTCGGCGACCTGCGCGGCGTCCTGGCAGAGCAGCGCTTTCGCCGCCTGCTGGCGGTATTCGTGGTCAACGGCATCGCTGCCGCCTTGCCGGCGACCCTGGTCCTGTTCTATGTCGCCGATGTGCTGCAGGCGGAAGCCTGGAGTGGCGCTTTCCTGGCCCTGTACTTCGTCAGCGGAGTCGCGTTCCTGCCCCTGTGGGTGACGCTCGCCCGGCGCTACGGCCGCGTGCGCAGCTGGATCGCGTCGATGCTGGTGGCGATTGGCTCCTTCGCCTGGGCCTGGGGTCTGGGCGTTGGTGACGTCGGGCCTTTCGCCGTCGTCTGCCTGCTTTCGGGTGCGGCGCTTGGCGCCGACCTGACCCTGCCTGCTGCCTTGCTCGCCGACATCGCGGAGTACCGTGCGCGGGCTGGCGATGCGAAAGACAGGGCGGGAGGTGGGGAGGTCGTTGCGGTCACCGACGCCAGGCCAGCGCAGGCCGGCGCCTACTTCGGCTGGTGGAATCTGGTCGCCAAGCTCAACCTGGCGCTCGCCGCCGGCCTGGCCTTGCCGCTGCTCGAGTCGGTCGGCTACCGGCCGGGAGTCGCCGCGACGGCGACCGGTCTCGCCGCAGTCTATTGCCTGCTTCCCTTGCTCTTCAAGACGGTCGCAGCACTGCTGGCGTGGCGCTGGCGAAACACTTTGGAGGTCTGCTGATGAAAACCCTGTGGCTGGCGTGTCTTGCCTGCGGCGTTCTTGGTCTTGGCGGCTGCTCCGGCGTTCCCGTCGAGCGCTACCGGGGCGAACAGCCGGTGCTCGATCTGGCCCGGTACTTCAACGGAACGATCGACGGCTGGGGAATGTTCCAGGATCGTTCGGGCGCTGTGATCAAGCGTTTTCATGTGCTCATCGACGCCAGTTGGGAAAAACGTGACGGCGTCGACGTCGGTACCCTCGATGAGCACTTCTCCTGGTCCGACGGCACGACCTCCCGTCGCGTGTGGACCATCACCCGGGTCGACGCGTCGCACTACGTTGGCCGCGCGGACGACGTCGTCGGCGAGGCGCAGGGCGAAGCCGCGGGCAACGCGCTGCGCTGGCGTTACGTGCTGGCGCTGCCGGTCGACGGCCGGGTGTGGAACGTGGACTTCGACGACTGGATGTTCCTGATCGACGACAAGGTGATGCTCAACCGTTCAGAAATGCGCAAGTTCGGCTTCCGGCTCGGCGAAGTGACGCTCGGTTTCAGCAAGCGGTGAAGCGATGAATCCACCCATCGAAGACTGGTCCGGCAAGCGCGTCTGGCTGCTCGGCGCCTCGAGCGGCATCGGCGCGGCGCTCGGCAGGCTGTTGCTGGCGCGTGGCGCCCGCGTCGCCTTCTCGGCACGCAATGCGGCCCGCCTCGCCGAAGTGGCTGGCGATGGCGAGCGGGCGCTGGTCCTGCCCTGCGACGCCGCCGACCACGCCAGCCTGCAGGCCGCCTGGGAGAAGCTGCTGCTGGCGTGGGGAGGCGTCGACGTGGCGCTCTACGTCGCCGGCGATTACCTGCCGATGCGCGCCTGGGACCTCGATGTGGAACGGGCGCGGCAGATGATCGACATCAACTTCGCCGGGGCGGTATCGTTCGCTGCCTGCGTGGTGCCGCAACTGCTGCGCCAGGGGGGTGGCCAGATCGGCTTCGTCGCCAGCGTCGCCGGTTATCGAGGACTGCCGAAGTCCCTGATCTACGGCCCGACCAAGGCGGCGCTGATCAATTTCGCCGAAGCGCTCTACCTCGATCTGCAAGCGAAAGGGATTGGCGTACGGGTGATCAACCCGGGTTTCGTCGCCACCCCGCTCACCGCGAAGAACGATTTTGCGATGCCGGCGCTGTTGACGCCCGAGCAGGCAGCGCAGGAGACGATCGACGGTTTCGCCGGCAGTGCTTTCGAAATCCACTTTCCGAAACGCTTCACGCGCGTGGTCAAGTTGCTCGCCCACCTGCCGTACCGGATCTATTTCCCGCTCCTCCGCCGCTTCGTTGACCGATGAGGAGGCGAGCATGAGCCCTACGGCGGCCGTCGACGCGCTGAGCGCATTCTACGAAGGCCTGAGCGCCGAGAGCATTGCACGCTTTCCGGAGTTCTACGCCGAAGACGCGGCCTTCAAGGATCCGTTCAACGAGGTGCGTGGCGTGGCGGCGATCCAGCGCATCTTCGCGCACCTGTTCCGGCAGGTCGGCGAAGTGCGCTTCGTCGTGCGCGAGCGGGTGGTCGCCGACAACGGCGCGATGCTGGTCTGGGAAATGCACTTCCGGCTGAACGGCATGCCAGCGCGGGGCCAGGCACAGGTGATCCATGGCGCCTCGCACCTCAGGTTTGACGGCGAAGGCAAGGTCGTCTGGCATCGCGATTACTGGGACGCCGCCGAGGAGCTCTACGCGAAGCTGCCGGCAATCGGCTGGCTGATGCGCTTCCTGCAAAGGAAACTGGCCGCCTGAGGGGGTGGAGCGGGGGGGGCGGGCCGCAGGAGCCCAGGGCATTCGCTTGCGGATCGTCGCCGAGTGCTTCGGCGACGCTTGCTGGTTCGTCGATTCCCCCCCCACCCCCCTTGACGAGATCGGCAGACATTGCGAAGTGTCGGAGCTTTTTACAGTAGCGGGCTTTTTGGATCGACTATCTTCCGTCAAGGCAATGTTTAAAAAGGAATAAGATTGTTAGGCACGTTTTGTGCTTGGAGTGAGTGCAGTTTCGGGATGGCCGCGCTTTTGCGACACAATGGACAATCTGTATATGGAGGGTGAAATGAAGGGTAAGCGAATCAATAAAGCCGTCGTGGCGGCCGCGGCCATCACGCTCGGCCTGGCCAGCGCCGGCGCCAGCGCCGCTCAGATCTACTGGACCGACTGGATCGGCTCCAACCCCGTGACGTCGGGATTCCAGGGTACCGGGACGATCACCACCGGCACGGCAACGATTGGGGTGACCTATACCAATCCGCAAGGAATCGGGTTCTATGAGACGGGAGGGGGTGGCGATTATTGGATCAACCAATTCAACGGAGCAGGCCCCTCGCCGTACACCAGCACAGCGGTCGATAATCGTCCGACCGGTTCCGACCTCATCGCGTTGAGTCGGGCAGGCACGCAGACCCTGAGCTTCTCGCAGACCGTCGCCAACCCGGTTTTCGCTTTCGTCAGCCTGAATGGCAATGGTTATGCCTTCGACCAGGATTTCGAGCTTCTCAGTCTTGGCGGCATTGGTGGCAACGCCTGCGGCTACTGGGGTTGCGGTGGTGCCAGCAAGGTCGTCGTCGACCTCGGCGGGGGAAACTTCGAGTACCAGCTCAACAGCAACAACGTCGGGGGAAGTGAGCCGCACGGCACACTGCGCTTCCTTGGCGCATTCGACACGGTAAGCTGGAGAAGCAGTTCGGACGAGTACTGGAACGGTTTTACCGTGGGCGTACAGGGCACGGCCGCAGAGGTTTTCCCTCCCAACGGCGTACCCGAGCCCGGATCGCTGGCCCTTCTCGGCCTCGGCCTGCTGGGCGTCATCGCCGCGGGCAAGCGCAAGCAAGGCTAGCGCTGGTCAGCCAATCCCCCGCAAGACCCCGCCTCGGCGGGGTTTTTCGTTGGCGGCTGGCCCGCACGCCAGCGCAGGTCGGCCATCGGTCGGAATCCGGGCAGCTCTGTGCCAAGCTGCCGGCAATCGGCTGGCTGATGCGCTTCCGGCAAACGAAACTGGCCGCGTGAAGAGAGGGGTCGGGGGAGGGCGGGCCGCAGGTGGCCCAGGGCTTTCGCGCGCGCTGCCTGGTGGTCGCCTGGTGGCGGCCTTGCCCCGCGGCAGCGTCTGAAGCACAATCTGGCCGCCGCTTGCAGGCGGCCATTAGCCCAAGCAACCACGAGGTCGCCATGCCCGACACCCGCGACGAACACCAGGACATCCGCGACGCCGTGCGCGACCTGTGCCGGCAATTCCCGGACGCCTATTTCCGCAAGATCGACGAGCAGCGCGGCTATCCCGAGGCTTTCGTCGCTGCGCTGATCGGCGCCGGCTGGCTGGCGGCGATGATTCCCGAGGAGTACGGCGGATCGGGGCTGGGGCTGACCGCGGCGAGCGTGATCATGGAGGAAATCAATCGCAGCGGTGGCAACGCTGCCGCCGTGCATGGCCAGATGTACAACATGGGAACGCTGCTGCGCAGCGGCAGCCCGGCACAGAAGGCGAAGTACCTGCCCGACATCGCCGCCGGCAAGCTGCGCATCCAGTCGATGGCGGTCACCGAGCCGGGCGCCGGCACCGACACCACGCGCATCAAGACCAGCGCGGTGAGGAAGGACGGCCGCTACGTGGTCAACGGCCAGAAGGTGTGGATCTCGCGCGTCCAGCACTCGGACCTGATGGTCCTGCTCGCGCGCACGACGCCGCTCGCCGAGGTGCAGAAGAAATCCGAAGGGATGTCGATCTTCATCGTCGATCTGCGGCAGGCGATAGGCAAGGGCCTCCGCGTGCAGCCGATTGCCAACATGGTCAATCACGAGACCAACGAACTCTTCTTCGACAATCTGGAGATTCCGGAAGAGAACCTGATCGGCGAGGAGGGCAAGGGCTTCAAGTACATCCTCGAAGGCCTCAACGCCGAGCGCGCGCTGATCGCCGCCGAGTGCATCGGCGACGGCTACTGGTTTGTCGATCGCGCCAGCCGCTACGCGAAGGACCGCGTCGTCTTCGACCGGCCGATCGGCCAGAACCAGGGCGTGCAGTTTCCGATTGCCGACGCCTTCATCGAGGTCGAGGCGGCCAACCTGATGCGCTTCAAGGCCTGCGCGCTGTTCGACGCGCAGTTGCCCTGCGGCGCCGAGGCGAACATGGCCAAGTACCTGGCGGCCAAGGCGTCGTGGGAAGCAGCCAACGTCTGCCTGCAGACGCACGGCGGCTTCGGCTTCGCCAGCGAGTACGACGTCGAGCGCAAGTTCCGCGAGACGCGCCTCTATCAGGTCGCCCCGATCTCGACCAACCTGATCTTTTCCTACGTCGCCGAGCACCTGCTCGGGCTGCCGCGCTCTTTCTAGAAAGCCTGCCATGCGCCCGCTCGACGGCATTACCGTGGTCACCCTCGAACACGCCATCGCCGCACCGTTCTGCACCCGCCAGCTGGCCGACCTCGGTGCGCGCGTGATCAAGGTCGAACGCCCGCTTACCGGCGACTTTGCACGCGCCTACGACGAGCGCGTGCGCGGACTGGCGTCGCACTTCGTGTGGACCAACCGCTCGAAGGAGAGCCTGACGCTCGACGTCAAGCACGCCGAGGCGCAGGTCATCCTGGCGCGACTGCTCGAACACGCCGACGTGCTGGTCCAGAATCTGGCGCCCGGCGCTGCGGCGCGCCTGGGCCTGGCGTACGAGGCGCTGCGCGGGAAGCACCCGCGGCTGATCGTCTGCGACATCTCGGGCTACGGCAGCGACGGGCCGTATCGCGACAAGAAGGCCTACGACCTGCTCATTCAGAGCGAGTCGGGCTTTCTCTCGGTGACCGGCCTGCCCGACGCGCCGGCCAAGGCCGGCTGCTCGATCGCCGACATCTCGGCCGGCATGTACGCGCAGAGCAACATCCTCGCCGCGCTGCTGCAGCGCGGCAAGAGCGGGCGTGGCTGCCATGTCGAGGTGTCGATGCTCGAAAGCATGGTCGAGTGGATGAGCTACCCGCTGTACTACGCCTTCGCTGGCGCCACGCCGCCGCCGCGTGCCGGCGCCGCGCACGCGACGATCTTTCCCTACGGCCCGTTTACCGCCGGCGACGGCAAGACGGTGATGCTCGGTCTGCAGAACGAGCGCGAGTGGCAGGTCTTCTGCGCACAGGTGCTCGAACGCCCGGATCTGGCCTGCGATGCGCGCTTCTCTTCCAACTCGCGGCGCACGCAGGCGCGCGACGAACTGCGCACGCTGATCGAAGAGCGCTTCGCGCAGCTCAGCTCCGAGCAACTGATCGCCAGGCTCGACGCGGCGCAGATCGCCAACGCGCGCATGAACGACATGCACGAGGTCTGGGAGCATCCGCAGCTCAAGGCGCGCGGGCGGTGGACCGAGGTCGATACGCCGTCCGGCCCGATTCCCGCCCTGCGGCCACCCGGCCAGGTCGATTCCTTTACCCCGCGCATGGACGCCGTGCCGGCGCTCGGGGAGCACACCGACGCCATCCTGAGCGAACTCGGTTGGGATCAGGCGGCGATCGATCGGCTGCGGGAGGCGGGGGCGGTCTGACAGGCGTGCTTCGGTGGCGCAGGGTATGGCGTCGAGGAAATTCTGCTCGACGATCCCTGCCTTGATCAGCGGGTGATGTCGTGCAGACCATTCTCGACACGCCAATGCCTGCGAACATCGCGATTCATCCGCTGAGCGTCAGGTGCTAAGCTGCTGACCTGGCCGCGGCGGCCGGTCGAGGGGGTGGGTGGAAGACGTTGCCGCGACGCACGTCGATCCGGCCAGCCTTGCTCTTTGTTTTTCACTTGCGTACGCGGCGAGCCTGGGGCGAGCCGCACAAGGAAATCTCCTTCACTTCCCTGGGGGGTCACCATGTTAGTTCAACATCGATACACATCAGCGCAGGCTGCTCGACGCTTCGAGGTCTCTGCGCGCGGCTGGTCACTCGTGGCACTCGCTGCGGCCACACTGGCCAGCGGTCAGGTGTTCGCCGGCGGCATGCTGGCCTACGAAATCGGCACCGCCGACGTCGGTCTCGCCTCCGCTGGCTACAGCGCTCGCGCCCAGGACGCCTCGACCGTATTTACCAATCCCGCCGGCATGACACGGCTGGAAGGTACCCAGGCCCTGGCCTCGGGGCAGTTGCTTTGGGCCAACACCAAATACTCGATCGGTTCGGGAACGTCGCCCCTGCTCGGCAACGACGACGGCGGTTATGCGGTCGGATCGGGCGGCTGGTTCCCCGGCGGCGGTGCTTTCTTCAGCTACAGCGTGTCGCCTGACCTGAAGCTCGGCTTCGCGCTGGCCGGCAATTTTGGTGCGCCCTTGACGTACGACAACAACTGGGCCGGCCGCTATTACGTTCAGAGCACGACCATGCTTGGCGTCTCCCTGCTCCCCAGCATCGCCTTCAAGGTCAAC
The DNA here is from genome assembly GCA_000585075.1 of Candidatus Accumulibacter regalis. Taxonomy (GTDB): domain Bacteria; phylum Pseudomonadota; class Gammaproteobacteria; order Burkholderiales; family Rhodocyclaceae; genus Accumulibacter; species Accumulibacter regalis. The sequence continues at coordinate 94,468 of JEMY01000026.1, forward strand.
GACAGGCTTTCGCTCGGCGCCGGCCTGAACGCCATGTACGGGATGTATACCAACCAGGTGGCCATCAACAACGTGGCGCCGATCTTCGGCGACGGCAGGCTGAAGCTGGACGACAGGACATGGGGCTGGGGGGTCAATCTTGGCCTTCTCTACGAGGTCGACGAGGGGACCCGAGTCGGACTGACCTGGAACTCGCAGGTCAATCTCGACTTCAAGGGGCCGGCGCATTTCTCGAACCTCTCGCCGACTGTCGCCACGGCGTTGAACACCGCCGGCCTGCTGAACTCGACGATCAAGGTCGGCGTCAAGGTTCCGCAACAGGTGATGGCCAGCGTGTTCACGCAGCTTGACCCGCAATGGGCGCTGCTCGGCAGCGTCGGCTGGCAGCAATGGTCAAAGTTCGGAGCGATCAACATCGGTATCGAAGACACATCGCATCCGGTCAGCCTGACGACCGACATCCCGTTCAAGGACACCTGGCACGTCGCCACGGGCGCGCAGTACCGGCTCAGCGAACCGTGGCTGCTCAATTTCGGAGTCGCCTACGACTCGGGCTTCCAGCCGAACGGTTCGACGGTCTCGCCGCTGATGCCGCTGAACACCGCCTGGCGTTTCGGCGTCGGTGGCCAGCAACAGCTGAGCAAGACCTCCGTATGGGGCCTGGCGGCCGAATACATCTACGGCGGGACGCTGAAGACCGATCTGCAGACTACGGCGCCGGTCGCCGTTGGCGGTCGCGGGAACCTCATCGGCTCGTACGACAACACCGGAACGCTGGTGATGAGCGTCTACGGCAGCTGGAAGTTCTAGGCACTCGTCGGCGGAGTCGGCGTGCGCGAAGGCGCGCAACGCCGCTCATCGCGCGACAAGCTTCAATGCGCTCGCGCCACTTGAATTCGAAGCGCTTTCTGGTCAGGAGAAAAACACCCATGCGCAGCAGACCGAGAACCATCGCCGTTGCCGTGCTTGGCGTCGGGCTTCTGAGCCTGACGTCGGCGGCAGCATTTGCGCAGCAGAAGAACCCCGAACGCAATGTCTATTACGGCGAAACGCATTTGCACACCAGCTGGTCGTTCGACGCCTACGCATTTGGCGACACGCGGACCGGGCCCGAGTCGTTCTACCAGTACGCGACGGGCAAGCCCACCCTGCACCCGGGGGGCTACCAGGTGACGATCACCAAGCCCCTCGACTGGGGCGCGGTCACCGAGCATGCGGAGTACATGGGCATGGTCCAGGAGGCCATGGATCCCGAATCACCGCTGCGCAAGAGTTCGCCGCTACTGGCCCGGGTCTATGAGGAAGGCGTCAGGGCCGACGGCCTGCTGGCCTTCAAGGTGCTGTCGCTGGCCATTGCCAAGGGACTGCCAATCAAGGAATTCAGCGATCCTGCCGTCGTCGCGCCGGTGTGGAAGCGAATCGTCGATATCGCCGACAGGTACAACAAGCCCGGCAAGTTTACGACCTTCGCCGCCTACGAGTGGACGTCCACCCCGGATTCCAAGAACCTGCATCGCAACATCTTCTTCCGCGATTCGAAGAAGGTGCCGCAAGTGCCGTTTACGCCCCTCGACTCGCCCGATCCACGTGACCTCTGGAGCTGGATGGACAAGCAGCGCGCGGCCGGCAACGAATTGCTGGCCATCTCGCACAACGCAAATCTCAGTAACGGGATGATGTTCCCGACCGAAGTCGATCACACCGGCCGGCCGATCGACCGCGCGTGGGCGGAAGCGCGGCTGCGCAACGAGCCGCTGACCGAGATGAAACAGGTCAAGGGGCAGTCGGAGACGACGCCGGGACTTTCGCCGAATGACGAGTTCGCCAACTACGAGGTCTTCGTCTGGCATCTTCTCGGCAAGAAGGGCCCGCCGCCAAGCGAGTACGGGAGCTACGTGCGGCAGGCTTACAAGGACGGCATCACGATGGAGCAGGCACGCGGCTTCAATCCGTACAAATTCGGCGTGGTCGGCGGCTCCGACTCGCACGTCAGCGTCGTGCCCTACCGCCAGAAGAACTTCTTCGGCGTGCACGGAACCGTTGACGATACGATCGAGAAGCGCATCGACGGGGCCACGGTGCTGGGACTGAACAGCCTCTGGGTCACGCCTGCCGGGCTGAGCGCGGTGTGGGCCGAGGAGAACACGCGCGACGCGCTCTTCGACGCGATGAAGCGCAAGGAGACGTACTCGACCAGCGGTGTGCGCATTCCCCTGCGTTTCTTCGGCGGCTGGGGGATGGATGCCGGAATGCTCAAGCAGAAGGAGTGGGTGAAGGCAGCCTACGCCACGGGCGTTCCGATGGGAGCCGATCTGCCGAAACCGGCAAGCAAGGCGCCTTCGTTCGTCGTCTGGGCGACCAAGGACCCCGACAGCGCCAATCTCGACCGTCTCCAGATCGTCAAGGGCTGGAGCGTTAGCGGCCAATCGTTCGAGAAGGTTTACGACGTTGCCTGGGCGGGCGCGCGCAAGCCCGATCGGGTGACCGGCAAGGTGCCGGCGATCGGCTCGACGGTTGACATCGGCAAAGGCACTTACAGCAACAGCATCGGCGCGGTCGAGTTGAAAACGGTGTGGACGGACCCCGACTTCGACCCCGGACTTGACGCTTTCTATTACGTCCGCGCGCTGGAGATCCCGACGCCACGCTGGAGCACCATGCAGGCCGTGAAGCTGGGCAGGGTTCCTCCGAGCGGCAGCGGATTCTCCGCGATTATCCAGGAGCGTGCGTGGAGTTCGCCGATCTGGTACACGCCCGGCGCGCAGGCGCGCAAGGCCGTCAAAGCTGGCGTGACCATCGCCGATCTGGGCAGGCAGGGAGCAGCGCTGCTCAGCGATCAACAGCTCAAGGACTTGCTCGTGGGCAAGACGGTCAAGGTGCGCAACACGGTCACCGGGCAGCACTTCGAGATTCTTCACGGAACCACCGGCCGGCGCCTGATTACGGCAATCGACGGCAAGGCCACGGATTTGCGTGCGGCCGGCGAGATGATGCACGGCGGCGACCTTGACTACGAGATTCGCGACGGGCGTCTGCGCACGGACCTCAACGGCAGCGAATTCGACGTCGCCGTCTACAAGCTCGGTGACAGGTATCTGGCGGCGCGCAGCAACGAGTTCGGTTACGCGAATTACGAGGTCGAGCCCCTGAAGGAATGAGCATGAGTCCTGCATCACCCGGCGCAGCGCAACCATCACGCGTGCGGCGCTGGCTGAGTGAGCCGCTGCTGCATTTCCTGGTCATCGGTGGTGCGCTGTTCGCCGTTTATGGCGCTCTCAACCCGACGCCGGCCGTTTCATCCCAGGCCAATCAGATCCGCCTGACGCGCGACGATCTGCGCCAGATGGCCATGGTGTGGGCGGCGAGCTGGCAGCGCCCGCCGACGCCGGAGGAGATGCACAGCCTGATCGAAAACAAGGTTCGCGACGAAATCCTTTACCGCGAGTCGCTCGCCCTCGGCCTCGACCAGAACGACACCATCGTCCGGCGCCGCCTGGCGCAGAAGATGGAATTCCTGGCCGAGGACACGTCCGCGATTCGCGACCCGGCTGCCGAGGAACTGAAGGCGTGGTTCGAAGAGAACCGTGCGCGCTTTGCCTTGCCGGGCCGCATGTCGTTCCGCCATGTTTACTTTTCACCCGACCAGCGCGGCCCGGGCGCCAGGGATGCTGCCGTCGAGGCACTGCGAAAGCTCGTCGGCAAGCCCGCCGATTCACCCGTGGTCGCCGGCATTGGCGATCGTTTCATGTTCCAGGATTACTATGCTGACCGCGTGCCGGAGCAGGTGGCCAGTGTCTTCGGAGCGGCATTCGCGCAGTCGCTGTCCGGGCTCGCGCCGGGGGGCTGGCTGGGGCCCGTCGAATCGGGGTTGGGCTGGCATCTGGTGTTCGTCGATTCGATCACCCCGGGGCGGGTGCCGCTGTTTGACGAGATCGAGCCGGAGGTGAAAGCCGAATGGTTCAACGCGCAACGTGCCGAGGCAAAGCGCAAGGTATTTGCCGCGATGCGGGCGCGCTACGAGGTCGTTCTGCCGCCGCCGGATGACCAGGACGCTCCGCTCAGCGGAGCGGCATCGACGCTGAAAAGCCGATGAACGCGGCCCGATGAATGGCGGCAAGCGGGTGTTGACGCTGTTGCACCGGCTATGGCTGATCGCCATTGCAGCGCTTTGTGTCGTACCACCGGGTGCCCGGGCGCACGAGACGCGCCCCGCGTACCTTGAAATCAACGAGACCGCGCCGGGCCGCTACGACGTGCTGTGGCGAACGCCGGTGCTGTCGGGAAGGCCGCTGCCGATTGTCCTGAAGTTCGCCGAGGGTACGCACAATGTCACCGAACCCGCCCGGCGCGAACTTTCCGATTCGCTGCTCGAGCGCCGCGTGATCGACGCGCCCGGCGGTCTTGCCGGCACGCGGATCGATATCGTCGGCCTGCAAGCGACGATCACCGACGTCCTGGTGCGTGTGCAGATGCGCGACGGCGCGCATTCGACCACGCTCGTTCATCCATCGCAGCCGTGGCTGGAAATCGCTGCGCAGCCCGGCTGGCTGTCGGTCAGCGGCGCTTACCTGCAGCATGGCGTCGACCATATTCTGTTCGGCTACGACCATCTGCTCTTCGTTCTGGCGCTGATCCTTATCGTGCGTCAGACACGGATGTTGCTGTGGACGATCACCGCGTTCACCGTCGCGCACTCGATCACCCTGGCCCTCGCCACGCTTGGACTGGTGCACCTGGCGGGTCCGCCGGTTGAAGCCACCATCGCCATGTCGATACTGCTGCTCGCCAGCGAGGCCGTTCGATTCCAGCGCGGTGAAGCGAGCCTGACGTCGCGGTGGCCATGGCTGGTCGCCTTCTGTTTCGGACTCCTGCACGGACTCGGATTCGCCAGCGCGCTGGCCAGCATCGGCCTGCCGCGCGGCGACATTCCGCTCGCACTGGTCGCTTTCAACATCGGCGTAGAACTCGGACAGCTGGCCTTCATTGTCGTCGTGCTGGGGTGTCTCGCCCTGGCCAGGCGAATCAAGCTCGCCGCCGCACTGGAGCGCTACGCCCGCCCGGCCACGCCCTATGCTATCGGGATCATGGCATCCTTCTGGTTCTTCGAGAGGCTGGCGAGATTCTGAAGACGCTGCGTGTTGTCATTCGAGCGGGCCGTGGACGAATGCCGTTCGTGTAGTGTTGCACGCCGTATGGAACATACGGCGCGAGCGGGGCCGGCGCGCGGGTTCAGGTCTTTACTTTTTCCCGCGTCCATACCATAGGTCTTTCTCACGAAGGCAAGAAGAAAAACCTGACCGTTCGCACATGCTCGCTTTTATGAGGGCGGGCAGGTGAAAAAGCCTGCTCTCGGCTCTACCCGTGATCCGCGTGACCCGAGCACCTGGCGGCGGATGGCCTTGCCCCGTCACGCCGGGCGAACAAGGCTCAGACGCTGGCCAACTCGGCAGATGCACCGCCGCGGCCGCCATTGCCGCTGCCGTAGGCATCCATCAGGCGCGCGATTTGTGACGCCAGAAGGGCGTCGGAGCGGGTGTCGGCGTTGTTCCCGGCGCTGCTCGCCGCCGACGATGCCGACGCGGAAGACCTGACGGCAGCGTTTGCTTCCTGGTAGGCCTGTGCCTCCTGGAAGCTGATCTTGCCGTCGCCATTGGTGTCGGCCTGATCAAAATTCGTGACCAGTGCCGTCAGCTTGCTGGAGAGGTCGCTATTCGAGGTCTCCATTTTGCTTGCCACGCTGCTCAGTTGTTCCTTGGTCAAGCCGGCCCCTTCGGGTGGGCGGGGAGGAGGGGGGCCGTTCATGGCTTGGGTCCCGTTGGCCCCACCCTGCGCCATCGCTCCCGTCGTGCGCGCGTGCATCAGCTGGCTGTCGAGCTGCTCGCCGATTTTCTTCAGGGTGTCGGAAAATTCCTGCTTCGTGACCTTGCCGTCGCTGTTCGAGTCCAGTTTGGAAAACAACTCGTTGGCCAGCGACGCGCTGTCCGACGTTGCGGCGGCCGCCGATGAGCGTGCGGAGGACGACGAAACGACTTTTGCGATAGCCCCCTGCAGGTCTGACTTCTCGATGTAACCCTGCTTTGCCGAGTCCAGCTTGGAGAACAAGGCGTCGGCCATTTGTGCCGGGTCCGGGCGTTTCATGGCTCGCATCTCGCGCAGGTGTATCGCGCTGCTGCCGCCGATTCCGCCAATGCTACTGCTCATGAGGTGTTCCTTTCTTTCCATGAAGTCACCAGACGGCGCCGGCAGGGAGAGTCGTGCCTGAGATTCTTGCCACGTCTTCGTCAGCCCTCTGCGTGCTCTCCGCCCTCTCGTGGAGGTCGCTCGTTCCTTGCTGCTGGAAAAGTCGCGGGCCATTCGCCCCTAAGCGAGTCAGCAGCAGTGCAGGTCGAGGATGTGTAGTCTAGGCGATAGATCGGGGTTTGGGGTCCAGAATGGCTGGCGTTACTGTAAAGCTGTGTAAATCGCTGCAATGAGCTCGCGCGTCGTGTCGGCCGTGCCTGCCCTCTACTCTACCCGTGACCCCGTGACCCCGTGACCCCGTGACCCCGTGACCCCGTGACCCCGTGACCCCGTGACCCCGTGACCGCAAGGCCATGGGCATGACGACTGAAAGAGCTGAGACTTACAATACGAATTTTGGCTTGTTTCGAAATACAGGAACTCAGCAAGTAATTGATCCGGGCGCCCGGACCTTGCAGACTGGGCGTAAGTCGGTATTTGCGACCGCCTCAAGAACGGATTCGAACGAGTTTCCGAGAGGCGCGAAGACCAACATCTATAGCTTTCCGGGAGAACCAAGAATGTTAATTTCAGACATGCCGAGCATGGTTGGCGATGGTATTGACATGGCACCTCAGTCCGTCATTGAAATCGCGGACAACACCGCTACCGGGAGACCAAGGTTGCTATATGGAACCATGGGCGTTTGTGTCGTATCACCCACTCTTGAAGGGATGGCAAAGGGTAGCGAGTCACCTTTTTCGGATGGCATGGACATTCACCCAGGAGACAGTGCCGGACAAATATTTCCAGACGCCAGATTCGACGGAAACCTGCAAGCAGACATTGAGGCCGCCGAGGTTATAATAATTCAACAACCACGGCATGGCACGATCGTACGCAGAGATGTATCTCAGATTAAATACGCGCCAGAAGATGGCTTCATCGGTGATGACCAAGTTGTTTTTCTGGTTAATATAGGAGGAAAAAATATTAAAGTAATCTATTTCATAGAGGTTGTCGATATCTCAACGAAACCTGGGGCGGATTATGATAAATATCAGACAATCTACAGAAAACACTGCGAAAAAAGCGAATGGCGCATACTTCACCACCTACCGAAGGAGGGCTCTGTAGCTAGTCATTTAGCGGATTAACTATTTATGCCGAGCAGCGCGTGCCCCTTTTAAGTTTCGGCGATATTTCCCATCCAGTGATCGGGAAAACCGCGGGCCAAAGCCAAGGTTCAGTCATCACTCTCTCCCGCGCCGCCACCGCCACCGCCACCGCAGGCTACGGCTGGGTTGCGGTTAGCCCGTGCGCTCACTCGTAGTGGGTCCACATGCGCAGCACGCGTACCGTTTCTTCCTTGGCGAAGACCTCGTAGAACCAGCCTGTGCTGAATGTTGATTCGACGGGAAAAGGCGCCAGACAGGCTGCTAGCAAGAGTATGCCATTGGCAGCATGAACTCAGGCGACAACTGTCTTGACATCTACCGCTAGTATCTGCAACATCGCCACGTCACGACTAAATGGAGCGAACAATGAAAACCCAACTTATTGCCTTGGCCGTTGCTTCCGCCATCAGCTTAGCGCCAGATGTTGCCAGTGCTGCCCCAGTCGATCTTAGTACGTGGACTGCCGAGTCTTACCCTGCTGTGTCTGGTTTCGGCGCCGGGGTCTGGACCGTGGCATCGGGTGGCGGCAGTGTCACTCAATCCGTCAATGGGCAGCCGACGTTCTTCTACAGTGACTTCAATGCCATTGGCACCAAGATCACAGGAAAGATCAAGCCCGGAAGCGGCGATGACGATTACGTCGGTTTTGCGCTGGGATTCCGCCCTGGCGATTCGACGAACAGCACGGCGAACTACCTTTTGATCGACTGGAAGCAGGGTACTCAGGGTTTCGATTTTGGGACTCCTTCGTCATCGCCCGGTGGCACCGCAAACGGGGGATTGGCTGTATCTCTGGTGACAGGCATCCCTGATGCCGATGAATTCTGGCAGCATGCCAATTTGGCGGGTACGAGTGCCGCGAACGGTCTTACTGAACTCGCCCGGGGCACTACCCGCGGCAATGTCGGTTGGGTGGTCAACACGGAGTACGAATTCACTTTTGACTTCGGCCCCAATGATCTCGAAGTTTTCGTAAACGGTGTCAAGGAAATCGACATCACCGGCTCATTCGCCGACGGTCGGATAGCCTTCTACAATTTCTCTCAGGCTAACGTTGTCTACTCTGCGTTCACGAAGGAAGTGGGGACGTTCCCTCCAGGCGGCGGTTCGGTTCCTGAGCCCACCACCATCGTGCTTATAGGCCTCGGCTTGGCGGGTCTAGGATTTAGAAGCCGTAAAAATGCAGGATCTTAGTGGGTTTCACAGACGAGCCTGGTCGCAACGCGGCTGGTCTTTGGGGACTGAGGCATCGAGCGCGACTGACTACCAAGTCTGAGTATCAAGTGCACATTCGATCCCGGTCGAAGTGCTTAATGACGAACGGCCGCTATCAGGTCAATGCGAATGGCAATTCAGGCCGGCAGGCCATCCTGCTGCTTTCCGAGTGGTGCAGCCGTTCAGGCGGCTCCTTTTTGCCTCTGTAGAATTTCCCCTATTGGCCGGGTGCTGTCGTTGGGCATGACTCTAGCATCAATGACCGTCGCTGGATATCCCCCAAGGGCGGCAACCGACCCATTGCGGTTAGTCGTTGAGGCGCGTAGCCGGCGTTCACGAGAACGCAATCTATACAACCGGTGCTGCGCGGCTTTATCGCGCAGCGTCCAGCGAGCGAAGCGAACGGGGTTTGAGCGCCGGGTTGGGCGTCATTTCCAGAAGCGCCACCAAGGCTTCGAATCGGCAGATAAAGACGTCTTGCGGAGGACTTCGAAGCCTTAGTAGTCGACGCCAGGAATGTCTTCATCGTGCTTGAAGTCGATAACCTCCTTGGCCGCGTTTAGTGGGATGTCGAAGTAGTGGTCAACGCCAGCCTTTTCGCCACCGTCCGCTTCCTGTGCTTCCTTGTGTTCCGCAGCCATGACTTCAAACCCGCGTGGCGGGATGCCAGAAGTCTTTAAGTGAATGGGGCTATTTTCACCGACATGTTCCGCACGCCATACCTGATCGCCACCGGCCCAATACTCGGCGGAGCTGAACATCACATGCTCCTCTATTGAGCAAGCAACCACGGGAAAGTGCTCAGACAAAGGCCCCAGCATCTTTGGTTGCAGGAAATGGCTGTCGCACCCACGCGCAACGATGAGGAACCAATTTGTGCGAAGCGCATAGCTCGATAAAGCTTCACGCGCGTATTCGCACGATTGACCAGTGCGGACGTAACCAAGCTGCTGGAGAGCCTCGACCGCGTCGGAGGTTTGAACTGCAAGTATGGATAAGGAGTAGCCCATGTTATGATGCCCAGCGTTTGAATTAAGGGGCGCGCTTCAGCACGTCGCGCTTGAATGATGAGTTAGATGCTTTACTCATTGAAAAACACCCCCGCATGTTTTGCAATTTTCTCTAGCTGGCCGAGATCGGTGACCAACCGGGCTTCAACGCGCCATTCTTCGGGCGCGCCTTGCAGTCCGAGCAATGTAACGCGGAACGTGACCTTACCCAAGGAGGTGCAGGTTGCGGCAAGAGAGAACTCACGCTCAATTGAGGTCCAACTACGCTGACCTTGCCATCGCTTTTCGAGATGGCCAAGGTCTTGGAAAAACTCGTTTAGCCCATTTGCGTCTGTATACGCCCAAACGTCAGCTGAAGCGGAAACTGCAAACCCCTTTAGCTCTACGCGAAAGGATTCATCTTTGTGCGCACTAAACACAAGCTCACGCGTAGATGAGGTTGAGTTAATTGAAAACAAAAGTGGCCTCGAATGGCTGCATCTAAGGAATGAAATAACCGGCTGGCGCGGCTTTATCGCGGAAGGCGGCACTTCGCAGACTACGTCGACAGCATACGCCCAGGCTGCTTCAATGGGCGCTTTCGGCAGACTTCTCGACCGTCTCTTCCTGGCCGAAAGCGGCCCGCAACGACGTATCGAAAGGGACTTAAAGAAAATCGGCGGCCGTTGAACGCTTAGTGCCTCACGATGAACCGCCGTTTGCATAATATTGCGCTATGGCAGGAATCTTGGCGAGACAATTCATGTAATTGTTGAGTTTCGGCGCCACTGTTTCGATCAAGTCGATTGGAATGTGATCCAGTTTCCCGGAACTGAGCCAACGCAGGATAACGAAGGCTTTGAGGTCGGCAATGGTCAGGCGATTGTCCGAAAGAAAGTCTCCGCCGTGGCTGTCAAGTTGATGCTGGAGCCACCGCAAATACTTGGGTAATGCGTCGGTTACCAGGGCGTCGCGAGCGCTTTTCAGGTCGTCGCCTGTTTTTCCAAAAGTTGCCCCCAGTTTCACGTTAATATCTTCCAGCGCACCCATGACTTCGTCACACAACAAGGCCTGAAAATTATCTTCGGGATACAGTCCGGAAAGTTTCCCGACATAACGCGTAATCGCGTCACTTTGCGTGATTTGCACATCATTGACGTGAAGGGTCGGAACCTGATTCAGGGGTGTCGTCTTGCGGACTTCAGAAAAATCGCTCGGCGCAAAGCGATAGTCCTCAAACGGAACTCCGCCGATATGCATGGCCAGCCGGGCAGGCTCTGCCCGTCCGCCGGGGAAGTCGAAATAGGTCAGCTTCAGTTTGTTCATTTGTCGCCTTTCTGAGGTGTCGAGTCTTGGGGAAGCACCGAGGATGGTGCCAAAAGCGGTCCCGCGGGGAAGCGTTCGACCGCCGAAAGCGAAACTTTTCTGCACTTCTCGGCAGCTTTCCCTTCGCGTGGGTACGGGATCTTGTTGCGGCGATTGGGGTCCGCTGCGAAATGAAATCGAGAGGCTCTACGACGCTGAAATGACAGCCTCGATTCTATGCTGAAACCGGGAGCGTCGGCTTTCATGCGTGAATTGCCGCGATCTCGTCATCGCCGGCAGCAGCGGTTCCCTGAATCTTCCGTAGGTCGTCGCTGGAATGCATCTGCCAACGCCCAAGGGTCCCTCGTTAACACCAGTTGGATTCACCGCGCCGCCTGTTGCCGAGTGCAAGCGCGCTGGGTGAGCTGCCCAATCTACCAGTAACTCATCCCGCCGCGGTAAAGATGGCGCAGGTCGTCCTGAAGGGTTTCGCGCGGCGCGTTGTTCAGCAGGCGCTGTTGCGCCCAGGCACCCCGGGTCAGCGCCTCGACGTCGGCTTCGCCATAACCCACCCCGCCGATGCCGTTGGGAATGCCGGTAGCCCTCATCATCTTGATCAACTGGCCGGCGAGGATTTCGGCCGCGTCTTCGTCGGTGGCCCCCTTTACCTCTGCTCCGAGGCAGTGCGCTCCGTGGATATGGCGTTGCGGGCAGGCGCTCGCCGTGAATCGGAACACCGAGGGCGCATTGACGATGACGCTCATGCCGTGCGGCACCATCGGCTCGTCCTGCGGATAACCCGCGGTGCGATAGTCGCGTATCAGCCCGGCCACGGAATAGGCCATGCCATGCGGCAGGTGCACGCCGGAGTTGCCGAAGGCGATTCCGGCAAGCGTGGCGGCATACATCATCCTGTCGCGTGCTTCGGTATCGCTGGCGTCATTCACTGCGCGCTGCAGGTACTGACCGGCAAGTTTCAGCGCCGCTTCGCAACCGACGTCGCTCCAGGGATTGGCGCCCTGGCTCATTGGTCGCAGGGAGGGTGTGGGCGACGCGGCGCGCCGAGTGTAGGGTTTCGCCGTGTAGGACTCCAGCGCGTGCGAGAGCACGTCGAAGCCGCTGGCGGCGACGACGTTCCTGGGCAGGGTGTAGGTGGTCGCGGGATCGATCAGCGCCAATGACGGCCGGAGGCGCTTCGACGCGATGCCCGTTTTAACGTGTTGGGCGAGCAGGTCAAAGATCGTGATGCCGGTGCACTCGGAACCGGTGCCGCAGGTTGTGGGACAGGCGATATGCGGCTTGAGCGGGCCGGGTATCGGCCGCCCCTTGCCGATGGGGGCATTCACGTAGTCGAGCAAATCGGCCGGGTAGGTGGCGTAGAGGTTGGCGGCCTTGCAGGTGTCGATGACCGATCCGCCCCCGCAACGCCATACCGCTGCAACTGCCTTGCGCCGTCCCGCTTTCGCGGGGCAGCGGATCAACCTGGATCGCCAAGCCCCCGCCGCAACTTCGGTGCAGCGAAATCGATGAATGCGCGCACGTTCGGCGAGAGTAGCCGGGCTTGCGGATAGACGATGTGGGCGGGTGTTCGCGCGGCATGGTGGCTGGCCAGGACCTCGATCAGCGTGCCGGCGCGCAGTTCCTCGCGCACGTGGTAGTCGAAGAACTGTCCCCAGCCCAGCCCCAGCACACAGGCCTGCACGGCGGCATCGATCTGGTTGGTGGCCAGCACGCTGTTCACGGTTACCCGCAGCGCCTTGTCGCGCTCGCGGATCTCCCACTCGGCGGGTGACACCAGGCCCGTGAAACTGACGCAGGGCTCGCCGGCCAGATCGCCAGGGGTGCTCGGCGCGCCGCGGCGCGCGAGCAGGGCCGGGCTGCCGACGATCAGGCGGCGGGTGTCCCCGATCGGCACGCCGACCATCGACGAATCGGGAAGTGGCGCCAGCCGCACCGCGAGATCGATCCCTTCCTCAAGCAGATCGGTCAGACGGTCGAGCAACAACAGTTCGACGTGCATCTGCGGGTGCTCGGCGAGGAAGTCGATGACCAGCGGCGCCACGAACTGGCGGCCGAAGGGCACCGACGCGGTGATTCGCAGATTCCCGCGCGGCTCGATCCGGCGTGCGCTCAGACTCGCCTGCGCTTCGTCGACTGCCGCCAGGATGACACGGCAACGCGCGCAGTATTCGCGGCCTTCGTCGGTCAGGGCCATGCGTCGCGTGCTGCGGTTCAAGAGCCTCACCCCGACTTCGCGTTCGAGCGCTGCCAGGGTGCGCACCATCGACGGCTGCGAGACCGCGAGCGCCTCCGCCGCCGCGGTCAGGCTGCCGGAATCGACGATCTTCACAAACGCGCGCATCGCGGAGAGCATGTCCATGACGTCGGATATTACTGCGCAATCTGCAGCAATCAAATCCCGTTCTCGCCATTTATCGGTGCCTGCGAAGCGATCAAGATAGCAATCGTCGCCCCTGCTGCGACACCCGAACCCCAACCCATCGAGAAGGGAAATTCATCATGGCTCGTGCCTTCAGCGAAATCGCTTTCACCCCCGGCGTGCGCGCCTTCCAGACCCGCATGGGCAGCCGGGAAAACTACGCCCGTCTGGACCATGTTGACTACCGTGGCGACACGCTTGGCCCGACCGAGGCCGAGTTCATCGCCGCGCGCGATGGCTTCTACCAGGCCAGTGTGGGCGAGAACGGTTGGCCCTACGTACAATTCCGCGGCGGGCCGGCCGGCTTCCTGCGCGTGCTCGACCAGCGCACGATCGGCTACGCCGATTTTCGTGGCAACGTGCAATACATCAGCGCGGGCAACATCGAAGCCGACGGTCGCGTCGCCCTGATTCTGATGGACTATGCGCAGCGGCGCCGTCTGAAGATATGGGGGCGCGCACGGCTGGTGGACGCGGCTGACGATGCGCCGCTGATCGCGCGCCTGGAGGATGGCAACTATCGCGCGCGTAGCGAGCGCGCGGTGGTGATCAGCGTCGAGGCCTTCGACTGGAACTGCCCGCAGCACATCACGCCGCGCTTCACCGAAACGGAGATCGGCCAGCGCACGCAAGTGCTGCATGCCGAGATCGCGCGACTGCAGCAAGCGCTCGCGCGCGACGCGAAGCCTACGAGATAGCGGTGCTGCGGGGCTGTGGCTGCACGCGCAGTGAGGGTTTCCGATCGCCACACCCGACGCCATCAGGCAGCCAGGTTGTCATTGCGAGGAGGCGAAGCCGACGCGGCAATCCAGCTCCATCTTCTGATTCTCTTTCCGCCTCCGCATCGACAACGCAAGGAGCCAAACCTCTGGAATGCCGCGTCGGCTCCGCTTCCTCGCAATGACGTGCCGGCGAGCGGCATCGCGATGACCTTGGCTGCGCCTGAACCAGGCCCGGCTTCAGCGACAGCGACGGTTCGCGTCTTTCCGATGACGCGGGCTTGGCGCGTCGATCCTGTAGAAGGCGTAGTCGTGCGCGATGCCGTTCGACTCGACGCTGGCCTCATGTGACAGCTTGCCGCCTATCTTTTCCATTGCCCGCCGTGAACGCCAGTTGTTCGTGCCGACGTGGAACCAGACGACTTTCGCGAACAGGAAGGCGTGGCCGAGCATCAGTTGCTTCATTTCCCGGTTCGCGCTGCCACCCCAATGGCTGCGGGCGAGGAAGGTATAGCCGATGGCGACCTCCGTGGTGTCAGGATTCCAGTCGTAGTAGCGCGACGAACCGATCACCGTGACCGAGGGCTTGTCGATGACCACCAGCGCGCCGCCAGACGCCAGGGCGCTGGCAAAAAAGCCCGCAAAGACGGCCCGCTGATAGCGCAAGGGCTCCGGATGCTGCTCCCAGATCAGGGGGTCGGAAGCGGCCGCGTAAAGCGGCTCGAAATCGTCGGCATGCACCGGGCGCAGCGCAATCGTTTCGCCGCTGAGCGTCGGCTGGAGATCGAAGTTCGACGCCGCGTGCGTCCCGGATTCCCCTGCCAGTACGTTTCGCTCCGCATTCGTCGCGTCCATCGGGTGAACCTCCTCGTTGCCCACAAATATGCAAGTCCGAGTTCTGCATCGGCTTTCGCCCAGCCACGACGCCACAGGTGCGCGGCGCGGTGTTGTCACGTCACGGGCGCCCTTCGAACTGTTGCATGAACGACAGGCCCAGACGAGGTTGTCACCGCTATTCGCACCACCTCGTTTCGTTGGTATGAGCTGGTCTACCGAAGGAGAATCACGTCTTCCACAGTAACAGCAAGCCTGCGGGAGCAGCATTTTCAGGCGATCATCGTCAGCCCAGGGGCCGATGCTAGCGTAGTGCTGCCTTCTTGACGAGACTTCAAGAAAGCTTGAAGGCAGCGGGTAATCCGGCGCCCCTCCCGCACCCACCGTCATTGCGAGGAGGCGCAGCCGACGCGGCAATCCAGTGCCATTCTCTCACGGCCTTTGCGCCGCATCGCCAATGCGCAGCGGCAAATCTCTGGATTGCCACGTCGGCTGCGCCTTGGATTGCCACGTCGGCTGCGCCTCCTCGCAATGACGCGTCGGCTGATGTCTTCATGTTCGGAAGTTTCGCACGACATCGACATCGTCGTCGCCTATCGGCGTGGTGTGCGAACGAGGGGCTTTTATCGCCCGATGAATCGGGCTCCTACAGGGGTGGGGGGGCGTTCTTTGGGTGGGAGCGCGGATTTGTCGGGCGCTGTTTTACTGGTGTGTCAGAGCTCGCCGCTGTCGCCAGGCGATGCGCCGAGCAGCAGCGCCACCGCGCTGTCGGCGACTTCATCGAGCGAAAGCCTGCCGTCGGCAT
>JEMY01000026.1:110250-110485 GCA_000585075.1 Candidatus Accumulibacter regalis
GCCGTACCGGCGACGCGGCGGACGGGATCTTGCCGGCTTGCGCCAGTTCGTCGAGCGTCGCTTGCCACGGCACCTGGTAGCGGTCGAAGGCGGCGGCGATTTCGGCGTGCGCGGCGGCGTCGAGGGCGCGCGTTTCGCCGAGCAGCATCGGCGCCGGGCACTCGCCTTCGAGCAGGGTGCCGAGGTGGGTGCGGACCAGTATGCGCAGCCGCTGCTCGGGTTCGCCGACGCCGTC
>JEMY01000026.1:110615-170645 GCA_000585075.1 Candidatus Accumulibacter regalis
CGACGGCGTCGGCGATGTCGCGCGTGGTGGTGGCGTCGAAGCCCTTTTCGACGAACAGCCGTGCCGCGGCGCGCAGCAACTCGGCGCGGCGATTGGGCTCGAGCCCGGCTTCTGCCTTTCGTCTCGGCATCGGCTCAAGCCGGACCGAGGGCGTACGGCGCGCGCGGCGTGGCGCGCAGGCGGGTGATCGTCACAGCGCTGCCGCGACCCGCGTCCCCTGGTCGATGGCGCGTTTGGCGTCGAGTTCGGTGGCCACGTCGGCGCCGCCGATCAGCGTCACCGGGATGCCGGCGGCCTGCAGCGGCGCGAGCAGTTCGCGGCGCGATTCCTGGCCGGCGCAGACGACGACGGTGTCGACCGCCAGCGTCGTGGCCTGGCCGTCGACGGTGATGTGCAGGCCGGCGTCGTCGATGCGCTCGTAGTTCACGCCGCCGATCATCTGTACGCCGCGCTTCTTGAGCAGGGTGCGGCGAATCCAGCCGGTGGTCTTGGCCAGGCCGTCACCGACTTTCGACGACTTGCGCTGGAGCAGAAAGACTTGCCGTGGTGCGGGCTCGTCGAGCGGCGGCTTGAGGCCACCACGGTGCGCGTAGCTCGGGTCGATTCCCCATTCGTCGTTGAAGCGTTCGGCCTCGCTCCTGTCGTCATGCGCGTGGGTCAGGAACTCGCCGATGTCGAAGCCGATGCCGCCGGCGCCGATGATCGCCACGCGTTTTCCGGCGACCTTGCGGCCTTCGACGATGTCGACGTAGCTGGCCACCTTTTCGCTGTCGATCCCGGCGATTGGCGGCTGGCGCGGGGTGATGCCGGTGGCCAGCACGACGTGGTCGAAGCCGCCGGCCTTGAGTAGTTCGGCATCGACGCGCTGGTTCAACTGCAGGGTGACGCCGCTGGTTTCGATGCGCCGGCCGAAGTAACGTAGCGTCTCGGCGAAATCCTCTTTGCCGGGGATGCGCCTGGCGAGGTTGAACTGGCCACCAATCTGTTCGGCGGCGTCGAACAGCGTCACCGCGTGGCCGCGTTCGGCGGCGGTGGTGGCGCAGGCCATGCCGGCTGGCCCGGCGCCGACGACGGCAATCTTCCTGCGCGCAGCCGTTTTTTCGATGCTCAGCTCGGTTTCGTGGCAGGCGCGCGGGTTGACCAGGCAGCTGCTCAACTTGCCGTTGAAGATATGATCCAGGCACGCCTGGTTGCAGGCGATGCAGGTGTTGATCTCGTCGCCCCGGTTGGCTGCCGCCTTGTTCACGAAGTCGGCGTCGGCGAGGAAGGGGCGGGCCATCGAGACCATGTCGGCGCAGCCCGAGGCCAGCACCTCCTCGGCGACCTCGGGCGTATTGATGCGGTTGGTGGTGATCAAGGGAACGTTCACCGCGCCCTTCAAACGCTTGGTCACCCAGGCGAAAGCGGCGCGCGGGACCATCGTCGCAATGGTCGGGATGCGCGCCTCGTGCCAGCCGATGCCGGTATTGATCAGCGTCGCGCCGGCGGCTTCGATGGCCTGCGCGAGCTGCACCACTTCCTCCCAGCTGCTGCCGCCTTCGACCAGGTCGAGCATCGACAGGCGGAAAATGATGATGAAGTTCGGGCCGACTTTCTCGCGTGTCGCGCGCACCGTCTCGACCGCGAAGCGGATGCGGTTTTCGAAGGAGCCGCCCCACTGGTCGTCGCGCCGGTTCGTCTGCCGGGCGATGAACTGGTTGATCAGGTAGCCCTCGGAGCCCATGATCTCGACGCCGTCGTAACCGGCTTTCTGCGCCAGTTGCGCGCAGCGCACGTAGTCACCGATCGTCTTGCGGATTCCCCACTCGCTCAGCGCGCGTGGCGTAAAACGGTTGATTGGCGCACGCAGCTTCGACGGCGCGACGTTCAGCGGGTGATAGGCATAGCGCCCGGTATGCAGGATCTGTAGCGCGATCCTGCCACCGGCGGCATGCACGGCCTCGGTGATCAGGCGGTGCTTGCGCACCTGCCAGGAAAAGCTGAGTTGCGAACCGAAGTGGTAGACCCGCCCGGCGAGGTTGGGCGAGAAGCCGCCGGTGACGATCAGCCCGACGCCGCCGCGGGCGCGCTCGGCGTAAAAGGCCGCCATGCGCTCGAAGCCGTTCTTCTCTTCCTCGAGCCCGGTGTGCATCGAGCCCATCAGGACGCGGTTGCCGAGCGTCGTGAAGCCCAGATCCAGCGGTGCCAGCAGATGCGGGTAGGGGGCGGGTTGTGTCGGGGGCAGCTTCGTGCCGGTGCTCTCGTTCATATGGGGGGTGTCCGGAAAAGGGCGATCAATGTTTAAGCAAGCAAGCGCTTGGTTATCTTTACGCAAAAGATGGCAGTTTGCAAGCAAGGAGCGAAGGTGGGGCTCTCGCAGTACCCGTTTGCGCTGGCATCGCCCGAGTCCGGGTCGTGCGTTGATACGCTCGTCTCGCGCGCAGCGTTTGCTCAGTACCCGCTAAGTCTGGCTGCGTACTCTTTGCATCACGCAACTTTCTGCGTGAATACAAAAGGAGTACGAACATGAACAAGACCACCAAACTTGCGGTCCTCGCCACGGCAATCGCCACCCTTGGCGGCGCCGCTTACGCCGCGAAATCCAGTGAAAACGACGCCTTGGCGATCAACCAGGCAAAAATCCCCATCGCTCAGGCAATCAGCATCGCCGAGAAACAGCACAACGGCAAGGCGAGCCAGGCCGAATTCGAGCACACCAAACAGGGCGCGATCTACGAAGTCGAGGTCGTCGCCGGAGCCAAGGTCTTCGACGTCAAGGTCGATGCGGACAAGGGCACAATCCTGTCGTCAGCCGAGGACAAGGCTGACCGCCACGAGGGCCGCGACGACGATCACGACGAAAAGGATTGATCGCCCTGATTTCTGCCGCGCCCGCACCTGCAGGTACGGTGGCGGCGTTCAGCACCTGGCCGTGCCGGCGCGAAGCGCACTGGCTGGTAAAGCCGGTTCTTCCGTGGACGGTGATGGCTTGCCGACGCCTTTTCGGCCCACTGATTCGCCGTCGCTGGGTGGCCGAATGAAGACCCCCCCTATGCCACGGCCAAGACTGCGCGGCCAAACTCCGGCTGTACCTTTTCTACCACTGCCTGCGGGAGGACATCATGAATACCCTGTCACGTGACGATACACAGCGCATGCTCAACAAGGTTCCGGAAGTCACGCTCTTCTTCTGGATCATCAAGATCATGGCCACCACGGTCGGCGAAACAGCCGCTGACTTTCTCAATGTGAATCTCGATTTTGGCCTCACCGGGACCTCACTGGTCATGGGCGGACTGTTACTTGTGGCGCTGTTGGCGCAGATCAAAGTAAAACGGTACATTCCCTGGATCTACTGGCTTGCCGTCGTACTGATCAGTGTTTTCGGTACTCTCGTCACCGACAACCTGGTCGATAATTTCGGCGTCTCCCTGCAGACCACCACCGCCATCTTCAGCATCGCCCTGTTGGCCACCTTCGGGCTCTGGTACGCGAGCGAAAGAACGCTCTCGATCCACACCATTTTCACGACCCGGCGCGAATTGTTCTATTGGGCCGCCATCCTGTTCACCTTCGCGCTGGGCACCGCCGCCGGTGATCTTGCCGCGGAAGGCCTGCAACTGGGTTACGCCTACTCGGGTCTGATGTTTGGCGCAATGATTGGCGCGGTGACCATCGCCTATTACCTATTCAACCTGAACGCGGTGCTGGCGTTCTGGATCGCCTATGTGCTGACCCGTCCGTTCGGCGCCTCCTGCGGCGACCTGCTCTCACAACCGGTCGCCAACGGCGGACTCGGCCTGGGAACCGTGGTCACCAGTGCCATTTTCCTGCTGACGATCCTGGGCCTGGTTGCCTACCTGACGGCGACTGATCGTCGTCTGGCCGAGCAGATCTGATCAACACGCACGACAGTCGCCGCGATGCTGGCCATCTGGCATGATGGCCATTGCCCGGCGACCGAGCGCGCGCTGAAGTATTTCACGGAGGGGGTTCGATGCGAGTCCTGCTTGTTGAAGACGATCGGATGATCGGCGAAGCCGTGCAAGCGGCGTTGCTGGACGCTGCCTATGCCGTCGATTGGGTGCGCGACGGACAGATGGCCATTGACGCCTGCGAAATCCATCACTACGACATCGTACTGCTCGATCTTGGGCTGCCGAAGAAGGATGGCCTGCAGGTGTTGCACATCGTTCGCGCTCGCAACGATGCGGTGCCGGTGCTCGTCATCACGGCGCGCGACGCTGTTGAGAGCCGTATTCAGGGCCTCGATCTCGGTGCCGACGACTACGTATTGAAGCCTTTCGAAATGGCCGAGTTGTTGGCGCGCATGCGCGCGGTGGTCCGTCGCAAAGGGGGTGTTGCCGGCCCTCTGCTGTGCAACGGCACGCTATCACTGGATGTGGCGGCAAAAGCGGTGTCTGTCGACGGCAGGACGGTGCCCTTGTCGGGGCGCGAATTCGCCCTTCTGCACGCCCTGATGATCCGGCCCGGGGCGATCCTGTCGCGAAGCGAATTGGAGGATCGCATGTATGGCTGGGGAAGCGAGGTGGAAAGCAACGCCGTCGAGTTCATCATCCACTCGCTGCGCAAGAAACTCGGCAACGATGCCATCAAGAACGTGCGAGGCCTGGGATGGCTGGTCCCCAAGCACCATTGAGGCAATCGCTGGAGTTCAGGCTTTCGGCGTCGGTCAGTGCGCTGTTGCTGGGGGTGGCGATGGTCGCTGGGCTGTTCTCGTTCGTCACTGCGTTCGAAGAAGCGAACGAACTGCAGGACGACACGCTGCGGCAGATCGGCGCCCTCATCGACCGCAACCACCTTCCGGTTGGCAACGCGGCCACAGGTTTGCCCGACCTTGACTCGGATCCGGAGTCGCGTGTGGTGGTGCAGATGCTGCCCAACGCGGGCGGGGAAGCGGCGCGCTCGTCAGCAACGCCACTGTTGCTCTCCGCCGATTTGCCAGACGGTCTCCAGACCGTGATCGTTGGGAGTGAATCCTGGCGGCTTTTTGTCACCACACTGGCCGCCGACACACGCTTCGTCGTCGGGCAACAAACGGCGGTGCGCGACGAAATTGCCCGCGACGGCGCTTTACGCAGTTTGATGCCGTTCATCATTCTCATTCCCATCTTGTTATTGGTCCTGCGCGACGTCATCCGCCGAATGCTGCAACCACTGAACCGCCTCGCCACCGATCTCGACGGAAGGCGCGAACAGGATCTCGGTACGCTCAGCGCCACTGGTCTGCCGACGGAAATCCGCCCTTTCGTGGCAGCAATCAACCGCTTGTTCTCGCGAGTCGAGCAGTCAGTCAGTCAACAGCGCCGCTTTGTCGCCGACGCCTCACATGAATTGCGCTCACCGCTCACCGCACTGTCGCTACAAGCCGAGCGACTGGCCGACACGGAAATGTCCAGCGTCGCAGGTGATCGCGTGGCATCGCTGCGGCAGGGGATTCGCCGCGCGCGCCTGTTGCTCGATCAACTGTTGACCTTGACCCGGGTCCAGGAGCCGTCGGCCATGGCGGCCTCGCCAGTGTCGCTCCAGCAGATCTTTCGCCAGGTACTCGAAGATCTGCATCCGCAGGCTGCGGCAAAATCGATCGACATTGGGGTCACCAGCGAACAGGATGCAAACATCCTCCTCGCGGAGACCGATCTGATGACCGTGGTGCGGAATCTCGTGGACAACGCAATCAAGTACACGCCGGCGGGTGGCCGGATAGACCTTTCGGTCGGCGTCGAAGACGAGGGGGTTGTCGTACAGGTCAGCGACAATGGGCCCGGAATCGCTCCGAGCGAGCGGGCGCTGGTGTTCGAGCCATTCCACCGCGTGTTGGGAAATGACGAAGCCGGCTCGGGACTCGGACTCGCCATCGTCAAGGCGATCACCGATCGCTGCGCTGCTTCGGTGGCGCTGGACTACACGGACGTCGCCGAGTCGCGTGGATTGCGCGTGACGGTCACCTTCAGCGGGTCGCGGCGAAATGCCGGCACGATTGCTCAGCGTTAAGCGAGGCCGAGGTCGGACGGCGTGGCCGGCCATTGCGATCCTGGCCTTGGCGGGAAAGACATGACCGCCGAACCGTCGTCACGGCGAATTCCGCGCGGCATATGGGTGCTCGGCTTCGTCAGCATGTTGATGGATATTTCTTCGGAAATGATCCACAGCCTGCTGCCGCTGTTCATGGTCACAAGCCTGGGGGCGAGCGCCTTCGTGGTCGGCCTGATTGAAGGTTTGGCCGAGGCTACGGCGCTGATCATCAGGATTTTCTCGGGCGCACTGAGCGACTATCTTGGCCAACGCAAGGGCCTGGCAGTCTTCGGCTACGCGCTTGGGGCGCTGACCAAGCCGCTGTTCGCCGTCGCTTCGTCGACCGGCCTCGTGCTCACAGCCCGCCTGCTCGATCGCGCTGGCAAGGGCATCCGGGGGGCGCCGCGCGATGCCCTTGTGGCAGATATCGCACCAGCGCATTTGCGCGGCGCGGCGTTCGGCCTGCGTCAGTCGCTCGACACCGTGGGCGCATTTCTTGGCCCCCTGATCGCGGTGGGCCTGATGTTGATCTGGGCCAACGATTTCCGTGCGGTGTTCTGGGTGGCCATGATTCCGGGGTTGATGGCGGTCGCACTATTGCTCTTCGGCCTGCGCGAACCTGAACACCAGCAGACGGCGAAGCGCAGCAATCCGATCCGGCGCGAGAACCTGAAACGCCTGGGTGCCTCGTATTGGTGGGTCGTGAGCATCGGCGCCGTGTTCACCCTGGCTCGTTTCAGCGAGGCCTTCCTCGTTCTGCGTGCGCAGCAAGGCGGCATACCGCTGGCCCTGGTGCCGTTGCTCATGGTGGCGATGAATGTGGTCTATGCGGCGTCCGCCTACCCGTTTGGCAGGCTCGCCGATCGGGTGAGCCACAAGAAACTGCTGGCACTTGGCCTGGTCGTCCTGATCGCCGCCGATCTGGTCCTGGCCAGCGGTGTCCACTGGGGTGTCGTGCTTGCCGGCGTCGCCCTCTGGGGCATCCACATGGGCATCACTCAAGGCTTGCTGGCGACGATGGTGGCCGACACCGCCCCGGCCGACCTGCGCGGCACTGCGTTCGGGTTCTTCAGTCTGGTGAGCGGACTGGCGATGCTGCTGGCCAGTGTGCTGGCGGGGCTGCTGTGGGATCGGTTCGGCGCGTCATTAACTTTCTATTCCGGCGCGATTTTCTCCGCCCTTGCACTCCTGGGCCTGGCCTGGCAGCCAGTCATGCGCATGCGCAAGGCTTAGCGTGCTTCAATGATTGAGAGACTCTTCGCTTCTATCCTGCCGTCCATTGAGCACTTCCATCTGCTCGGCTACTGGCTGGCCTTCTTTACCGCCTTGCTCGAAACGGCATTCGTGGTGGGTCTGCTCCTGCCGGGTTCGACTCTCCTGCTCATGCTTGGCGCCCTGTCGGCCAGCGGCCATCTCGATTTCGTCGACCTGCTGTGGTTTGCGGTCGCCGGCGCCGTCCTTGGCGACAATTTCAATTACTGGTTGGGCCAACGCTACGGCAACAGGTGGGTGCGTGACGGCGTGTGGTTCCTGACGCCGGATCATTTCGGTAAGGCACGCAGCTTCTTCGATCGGCATGGCGCAAAGAGCGTCTTTCTGGCGCGCTTCATCCCGAGCGTCAAGGAAGTCGCACCCTTCGTGGCCGGCACTGTCGGCATGCAGCGCCATACGTTCATGCTCTGGAATGTCCTGGGTGCCATCGGCTGGGGCCTGCAGTGGGTCGGTGGCGGCTACCTGTTCGGGCAGTCGCTCAATCTGGCGCAGGCGTGGATGTCACGTGCGGGGATGGCGCTGGTCGTTGTCTTGCTGGTCTGGATGCTGCTGTGGCTCTTGCAGCGCTTCGTCGTGCGCCATGGGGGCGCGGTGCTGCAGGTGGCGGTTTCGCTCGGACGCTCGATCAAGGCTGGCCTGGGTCGTAATCGCTATCTGCGCCGACTGGCGCGCCGCCATCCGGACGGCGTCCGCTTTCTCGCCGAGCGTGTCGATCGCGCCCATTTCAAAGGCCTGCCACTGACGCTTCTGATGCTGGCATTCGCCTTTGCCCTGGCCTTGTTCGCGGGCGTTGTCGAGGATGTCGTCACCTCCGACCCGATCGTTGCGCTCGACCATGCCGCCGCCCAGCTGATCGCCGCGTTTCGCACGCCAGCAGTCGTTTCCCCGGCGCTGTGGATTACCAGCCTCGGCGAGCCAGCGGTCGTCGGAGCACTACTCGCGGTCGCGTGCCTGGTGCTCTGGCTGGCGAACCTGAACTACGCGATTGCGGCCTTGCTGCTCTCCAGCCTTGGCGCAAGCGCGTTCAGCGCGCTGGCCAAAATGGCCTTTCGGCGGCCTCGGCCGGTCGAGGCCCTGTTGCTCGAATCGTCCTGGTCGTTCCCGAGCGGGCACGCCACCGCAGCCGTTGCGTTCTACGGTTTCCTGGGCTATCTCTTGATCCGTTCGAGCGCCACATGGAAGACGCAGGTCAAGCTATTCTTTGCCACCGGCGTCCTGGTCGTCCTGATCGGCCTGAGTCGCATCGTGCTCGGCGTGCATTATCTGAGCGATGTCTGGGCGGGCTACCTGATCGGAACCCTTTGGCTGATTGTCGGCATCAGCCTGAGCGAATTCCTGGCGGCCGGCGGCCGAATCAACTGGCATGCGCCGAGCGAGCCGTGGCGAAGGACAGCGGCTCGCGGCCTGGCCGTTGTCGCCGCTGTCGGATGCGTCACCTATGCATCTGCCCGCAGGCTGCCGGCGCCTGCGCACCCGACCGCGTTGAGCGTCGACCTCGATCGTCCTGTGGATGAGCTGTTGCGCAGCGCGACGCTTTCGCGCACGCTCACCCTGCTTGGCCGGCCCGAGCAAGCGCTGAGCTTCGCCATCGTCGAAGCGAACGCCGACGCCTTGGCGGCCCGCCTGCGCCGGGCGGGATGGCTGGCCGCCGACAAGGCCGATGCGCAGAACATGCTGCGCCTTGCCCGGCAAGGCCTGGATTACGTCACGGCACCGCTCGCACCGGCTTTCTGGAACGACCAGATGAACGACCTGGCGTTCGAACGACCGCTTCAAGAGGCCGAGAAAAAAGTGGTGGCGACGGTTCGCATCTGGACGACGCCCTATCGGGTTGGCCAGGATCGTCTATTCGTCGGGGTGGTGCGCGAGTACGATGGCACCCGCTGGGGCGTGTTGCACACGATTTCTCCTGACGTGGATGCGGCGGCTGAAGGCTTCGTCGAGTCGCTCAAGCGCCCGGGACAGCCCGTCGACGCTTGTCGGCGACCGTTGCTCGCGCCGATGATCGGCAGCTACCTGATGGGCGGCCATTTCTTCACCCGCGGGCAGCTGTGGCTGCTTGACCCGGGCGACCGCGGCGACCTTTCACTGCTGTGTGGCCAGCAAGGGCCAAGTCAATGAAAAACCAGTCCTTCACGAAGAAACTGCGCAATGCTTTCGCCGGCATCGGCTTCGCGTGGACCGAGGAACGAAATTTCCGCGTTCACTTGGCGCTCGGCCTCGTCACCCTGCTCGCCTTCGCTGTGCTTCAACCCACCGCCCTGTGGTGGGCGCTCATCGTGCTGTGCATCGCGCTCGTTCTCGCCGCGGAGCTGCTGAACTCGGCCGTAGAGGCGCTCGCCGACCACCTCCATCCCGAATTGCACCCGGTCGTCGGCAAGGTGAAGGACATGCTCGCCGGCATGGTCCTGGTGATCAGTTTCGCTGCGGCAGTCGTGGCGATGCTCGCCCTCTACGCCACCGTGGCTGCGTGATCCCGGTGGTGCGCGTGTGGGTGGGCTGGCCGCGTTCGCTTCCCGGTGGCGGCTGAAATTCGCCGGGCCCATGCCCGAGCGTCCGTCGTCGCCACCCGCGGCGCTCATGCCCCACCCACCGTCATTGCGAGGAGGCGAAGCCGACGCGGCAATCCAGAGGTTTTGCTCTTCGCGCGGTCGCTGCGGCGGAAGATAGCAAGAGGATGGAACTGGATTGCCGCGTCGGCTGCGCCTCCTCGCAATGACGAGCGGGCTGGCGTGTTGCCGCCTTCCCGACGAGGCTCTCAGCCAGCCCGACCGCCGCGCGCAACCCCCGTGCTGGCCGGGATGTCTATGTTCCACTCTGCGTGCAACGCTACTAATGTGGCGGCTGTTCCAGATAGTAGACGCTGTAATCGCCGTCGCGGAAGTAGCCCCGGTAAGCCGGCGTCGGCCATTCCGCTCGTTCGTCGCCGCTACTCGGGCTGGCTAGCGCGCGGCGGCCCCTGTCGCTGATCAACAGATAAAGCGGATAGTGCAGGGCGGCCAGTGGCTCTCCCTGATTGACGAATTGTGGTCGAAAGTCGCCAGCGACATTGACGTGATAGACGATCGCCAGGCTGTCCTTGCTGATGCCGTACAGCACCAGCGGCGCGGGTTTGTCGCGCCGCAGCGTCTCGACGGCTTCGACAAAGGGGCGCGCCGAGTGGAGCTGCAGTTCTGCAGGTTCGCGCAGAGTGACATTGGTCAGCCAGAAAGCAAGAGCGGCGACGGCGACGATGATCTGGTCGCGTCGAGCCGGCGTCTGCGTCTGGCGCAGGGCAAGCAAAGACACGAGCTGAGCGCTGGCCAGCAGACTCAGCAGCAGGCCCGCGTTGATGTCTACGCTCAGCTGGTGCTTGCGCGCATAGTGCTGCGCAAAAAGAACCAGCGCGATCAGCAGTGTTGGCAGCACCAGCAGCAGTTTCTGCAGCAACTGGTAGGTGACCAACAGCAGCCTGTTGCCCTGATCGATGAACACGTAAGCCGCCAGTGCGGCCATTGCCGGAACGGCCGGCAACAGGTAGCGCGCCTTCTTGGTTTCCGGAATCGACAAGCCGATCAATATCAAGAGCAGCCATGCAGCCATCAATGCGGCCATGCGCAAGGCGGGATCCCACGCCGCAGTGGACGCTTTTCGCAGCCAGGGGAATGGCAGATACGGGCGTGAAGTGGTGAGCACGCTCACCGTGACCAGCAACGCCACCGGGAAGCTGAGCGCGAAGTTGGCCAGGCTGTTGACCAGGTAGTAGTAGCGCGGCAAGGCGTCGTCGTTGCCGCTCAGGCGTCCGCTCACTTGCATTCGGATGACATCATTGACGAAGCTTTCGCCGCCTTCGATTCTGGCGAGAGCGAGCAGTGCGAACCAGCATGCGATCAACAGCGCCAATGCTGGCAGGCCGACTTTGAATACGGCACGCCATTGATTGGTCAGCGCGTAATAGCTGCAAACGACCCCGACCGGAATGACGATGCCCATCGGGCCGCGAAGCGAAAATCCGACCAGCAGCAGGGCCAGAATCCAGGCCGTGCGGCGCGCCGACCCGCCCCCCTGATGGCCGTCGCGATAGACCACCACGAAGCAGGCCAGGGTGACTGTCGCCAGCATCTGGTCCAGTGAAATCGAGCGTGCTTCGGCCAGAAAGGTGGCGGTCAGGAGCGAAAAGCACACGCCGATGAAGGCCCACTGGCGCGAGACGTGGCTCAGCAGGCGATAGGTCAGCGCCAGATTCAGTGCGCTGGCGATCGCCGTCGGAAGGACCGCGGTGAATTTGTTCACTTCGCCGAAGGGCAAGGAGCCCAGCCAGATCAGCAGTGTCGAGGTGGCCGGGTAGTCGGGATAAGGCTCGCCGTAGGTTCTGGGAAAGATCGACACGCCCAGGCGCAGCATTTCCTTGGCGAAAACGGCGAAGCGCGTTTCGAAGCCGACGAACTCCTGACCCCACAAGCCAAAGGTGAACAGCAGCAAGCCAATGGCGGCAACGACCAGGGTTTCCCGTCGTCGAGCGTCGTTCGTCCGCTTCAGTTCGGGCGACGCGGGCGCCGGTGCTGACGGCCCAGGTCGAGGTGCTGCTGCGGGTGATGGGGTGTCTCGGCGGGCCTGTCGGGCCAGGCTCGACTTGCTCAGGTTTCTCAGGAGGTTTGGCGGGGTGGTTGCGCCGGTCGTCGGTGGTGGTCTGCGGTCACTGACCGTCCCGAATCTTATACGCCTTCGATCGCCGGCTGTGGCCTTGGTGGGGAGCCCCCGCGGCGCTGGATGAAGGTCCGACCTGCGGGTCGCCGAGACCGCTGCGGCTCGTCGATTACATCGCGCCCTAAGTTCCATCTAAGTCGCGCTCGATAGGCTGAGCATTTCGTGGCACGCGCTGGATCGCAGCGCAGGTCTTCGTTGCCATTTTTCCGTCTGGCCATACTGCAGGAAACCCCGATGCCGATTATCAGAGAAATCCGGATTCGCCTGGCGCTGCTTGTCGGCGTCGTTTTTCTTGGAGCGCTGGCCACTCTTGCCTATCTGCTGTTCGCTGCGCCAACGCGGGTGCAACTCGTCGAACCCGCTGCCGACGCCTCCCGCATTTCCTTTTTCGCGCTTGGCGACCAGGGCTCGGGCGGGCTCAAGCAGTGGGAGATCGCTCGCGGCATGGAAAGGGTCGCGGAGCGTGCCGGCGCCCCCGACTTCGTGGCCTTGCTGGGAGACAATTTCTACAGTCATGGCGTCCGTTCAACGCGAGACAAGCGGTGGAACTGGAAGTTTGAAAACGTCTATATCGGGAACAAGCTGGTCAACATCCCGTTCTACGCCGTTCTCGGAAATCACGATGTCGAGGGAAACGCCGAAGCACAAATACAGTACTCCAGAAAGCACGCCGGGTCTGGCCGCTGGCAGATGCCGGGCCACTCCTACAGCAAGGATTTCGGCATGGACAGCGGGCATCCCTTGCTGCGCGTCGTCTTTATCGATACCAACGACCTGACACGGGAAAAGATGGCGAAGCAGGCGCGTTTCATGGAGGAGGCCTTTTCGCCCTCGGCGCAGCAGCCGACATGGCGGATCGTCGTAGGGCATCACCCGTTTCGCAACTTCGGCAAACACGGCGAAGCACCGGAGCTGGTGTCTGCGTTGTTGCCCGTGCTGCAGAAACTGCAGGTCGACCTGTACCTGGCGGGCCATGATCACGACCAGCAGCTCATCGTGCGCGATGGCGAACCGGTCTATGTCATTTCTGGAGGCGGGGGCCAGAGCCTCTATGGGGTCGCAAAGGAACAACCGGGCCTGCTCTTCAGTCGGTCGCAACATGGTTTCGCGAAAATCGTCGTCGATTCCTCGAGGATGCTGGTCGACTTCTACGACGGCCATGCGCGGATGGCCGCCGAGTATGCTGTCGAGCGAAGCTGTACGAAGTCCGCCTCCGCCTGTTTGCAACCGACGGTGGCGTCCAGAAGCAACGGCCGCTGAGAACGCGCGAGACGCTGCCCATTGCCCTGTTGGCAAGGCAGCGCAGCTTGCCCGACCGGCGCCTGCCAATCCGGGTGGCCAGGCTGGGCGCTTTCTACGGCCGGCACATCGTCGGCGCCATGGCGGGCAGTGCGTTCGGCTCAGGGCTTGTGGCCCATCGCCGCTTCGACGCCGGCGGTATTGTCGAGCAGGCTCCGGGTGGCCATTTGCAGAAAGGCTTCCAGCTTTGCCTTCAACTCCGGGGCCAGATCCAGCGGGATGCGTTCGGCTTTCGGATCGGCCCCCAGCTGGTAGCTGTAAAGGCGCGGCTCGAAGCCCTTGGGCTCGATCAGAATGCGTTCGGGGGTGACCAGGGCGACGGTCTGATCGCCGCCCGAGGGCTTGATCACGCCGATTCCGAGGTCGCCCTCGGGCAGATTGAGCAGGTCGCGTCCCCAGCACTGGTGCCGTACCGTGCCGCCGAGGCGGCCCATGATGGTCGGCACGACGTCGACCTGCGTGCCAACATGGTGATTGCGGCTGCCGAAGCGGTCCTGGATTCCCGGAGCAAGCAGCAAGAGCGGCACATTGAAGCGGAAGAGGTCCATTTCGGTCAGTTGCTGGTCGCTGCCGAAGCCATGGTCGCCGACCACGACGAACAGGGTGTGCTTGTAATACGCCGACTTGCGCGCTTTCGCGAAGAACTCGCCGAGTGCCCAGTCGGCATAGCGCATGGCGGTCAGGTGTTCGCCGAAAATGCCGCGATCGGTCACCCGCTCGATCGGAAGGACCTTTGGCAGCGCGTACGGGGTGTGGTTGGACAGCGTCTGCAGCAGGGCGTAGAAGGGCTTGTCGGCAGGCAGCTTGTCGAGTTCGGCGGCGGCGCGGTCGAACATGTCCTGATCGGAAACGCCCCAGGTCGGATCCATGTACACCGGGTCAACGAAATCCTCGCGGCCGATGAAGCGGGTCATTCCCTGGTTGCTGAAGAAGCCCGACTGGTTGTCCCACTGGAAGTTGCCGTTGTACACGTAGAGGTTGTCGTAGCCGCGCGCACTGAGCAGCTGCGGCAGGCCGGAGAACTTGTGCGCGCCTTCGGGGGTGCGCATCAGGTACTCGAAAGCGGGCAGGTTCGGGAAGCAGGCCATCGTCGCGAACATGCCCTGGTGGGTGTGCGTGCCATTGGAGAAGAAGCGGTCGAAGAGCAGGCCCTCCCTGGCCAGTGCGTCGAAGTGCGGGGTGATGTCGCCCGTGCCGCCCAGCGCGCCGACGAAATGCCCGGCGAAGCTTTCCATCAGGATGACCACGACGTTGCGAATCGGCAGGGTACGGTCGGCGGGCGGAGTGAAGTCACGGCGGATCGCCGCATTGTCGGCGTCGACCAGGCGGTCGTGCGGCGTGAGCAGCAGCTGCCGTACGATGTCCAGCGCCTGTTCGTCGGGCATGGTCGATTGCCAGCTATTGCTGCGCTGCGAGGACATGCTGGCCTCGGCCGCCGAGAGCAGCGTCAGCGAACCGTTGAGGCCCAGCTGATTGGCGAACATCGAATTGGTGGTGTAGGCGTCTCCCCAGCGCAGTGGCGGTCCCTGCCGCAAGTGGCCGCGGGCGGCGACCACGGCAAGCAGGGCGCAGAGGAGGAAAAGGCCGCTCCGCCAGTACCAGGTCGGCGCCGCGTATGCCGGTTGTGGCGGCGATTCTTCGTGCAGCGCCGGGATCACCGGTCGGCTGATCCGGTCTAGGCCCTTGAACAGTGTGGCCAGCAGCCAGGTGGCGATCGCCCAGGCCAGCAGATAGCGGCCAACCGGGAAGCCGTTCCACAACATGCTCCCCACCGTGGCCAGGTCTTCCTCGAAATACTGGAACACCAGGCCGTTCAGGCGCTGGTGGAATTCGCGGTA
This sequence comes from Candidatus Accumulibacter regalis, assembly GCA_000585075.1. Lineage (GTDB taxonomy): Bacteria > Pseudomonadota > Gammaproteobacteria > Burkholderiales > Rhodocyclaceae > Accumulibacter > Accumulibacter regalis. Next base: position 125,726 of record JEMY01000026.1, read on the forward strand.
GAAATCGAGCTCGGTGATGCCGAGCAGAAGGGTGAAGCTGGCGAAGGCGGTCAGCCACCAGCGCAGCAGACCGCGGGCGGCCATGGCGCGGACGCTGAGCAGTGCCAGGAGCAGCGGCGTCAGCGCATAGACCACCAGGCGCACATCGAAACGCAGGCCATTGTAGAAGGCCTCGATGAACGTCGCACTTGGAGTGTCGCCAATCAATTCGCGGTTGTAGACGAGCAAGGCGATGCGCAACAGGGTGTACAGCGCGAGCAGCGCGGCGCCGCCGAGAAGGGTGAAGGCCAGGTGACTCTTCAGTGTCGGCTGGGCGATGCGGCGGGGAAGCGGTGCGTTGCGCGGTGCGAGGGTGGCGGTCATGTCTGCTCGGAATGTTGGACTGTCGGAATCAGGTGGGGCGCTGTTCGAGTTTCAGGATGCGCTTGCGGCCCTGTTCGGCGAGCAGGTAACTGCCGGCAGCGAGCGGGATGAGGGTTTGCGCGGAACGCAGGTGGGTCAGGATGACCTGCAGCTTGCCGCCCGTGTCGAGCAGCAGCACGCGCGCCAGGTGCGTGGCGTCCTCGGTGATCCACAGGCCATCGCTCGTGCATTGTACAAAGCCGGGTGCGTTGAGGCCATCGGCGACGATGATGTCCGGGCCCTTGGCCTGCCATTGCTTGACCCAGCCCTTGCGCTTCTCGGTATAGAACAGCCGGCCATCGGGGCACAGGCTGACGCCCTCGCCGTCGTCCAGCCCTTCACGGAGGACGGTCAGTTCGCCACTGTCGGGGTTGAAGCGCAACAGGCGGCCCGGCCGCGCATCCTCAATGGCGTAGAGCACCCGGCCATCGGTGGCGATGCCCTCGACGCTGTTGCCTTCGAAGAGGGTTTCGGTCTCGCCGTTGCGCAGCCAGAGCACCGGCAGCTTGCCGCCTTCCTGGCCAGTCACCAGACCACCACGGAAGATCACCTGGCCGTCCGGTTTGGAGAGGCCGGCGAGAATCTCGGTCAGCCTGCCGTCGGCGGTCAGCTTGAGAATCTTGCCCTTGCCGCTGGACAGCTCCTGGCTGATGTAGAGGTCGCCCCTGCCGTCGAGTGCCAGCGCGCTGACCATGGGGATCTGGTCGCGATAGACCTGCACCTCCCAGCCGGTCGCGGCCGTCGCCGGGTAGAACTGGCGCCACTCGGAGTAGCTCAGGTAGAGCGTCAGGGCGGCGCCGATGACGACGAGGGCGCTGCGCCAGTAGGGTTTCAATGACCAGGACATGATTTCTGTTTTCCTTGTATTCAGCATCGGGCAGCGCGTCGGCGATCGCCAGGCCAGCGGTGCCGGCAGACTTTCCGGCGCCGCCCGCGCCAATGGCGGGGCGCCGCAGGGGCGGCTGCTGCTTCCCGCTTGAAACTTCTTCTTCTGGCCGTCGCGCGTGCAAAGCACGCAGGAATTCGCGCAGGCGTGAAGATAGCGACCGAGGATTAGGCGAAACTTAGGGGCGAGGTCCCTGCTGTCGACCCGGCGTGGACAGGATTCGTGCGCAAAACCTGGACTGCGGATAAGATCTGCATTCACTGCCACCCGAGGTTCCCAATGCCCGTTATCCTCCGCGTTCGATCCGACATCCCGGCCGGAGCGGCGCGCCGCGCTTGCGCTCCTGGCGCGGGAAGATCAGCCGGTCAGTGCCGCTCGCGCGAGTGGCGCATCGATCCAGGTTCGTGATCCGCGCATGTCCCAGCCACCATTCCTCGACCCTGCACCAGCGCCAGGCGCCAGCCCGAAAACGGCCAAAGCGGTGTTTTTCGATCCGGCCAACAAGCGCTGGCCGCGTCTCCGCCTGGGCATGGCGCTGATCGGCGTCGCGCTTACGCTGCTGATGGGCGGACTCGTACTCAGTATTCTGGCCGCACCGGTGCTGCCGGCGCTGCACCTGCCGAATGTCAGTTTCCTGCCGCACGGCGCGCACGCCGTTCCCGACGTCCCGGATCTGGCGCCCGAAAGGCCGGCGACCCGTCGCGAACGGGTCCTGCGCAACGACCAGCTCAAACTCGCCCGCGAGCGTGAGCGCAGTCTGCGCCACCTGCTGCAGCCGCCGCGGGCGAGTGGCGCCGGCCTGGACAGCCAACCGCTGGCCATTGCCTTCTTTGTCAACTGGGACGATGCCAGCATGAGCTCGCTGAAGGAGAACCTCGGCAGCCTGGATACGGTGATCGCCGAGTGGCTGCACCTGGCGAGCGAAGACGGTACGCTGCGCGAGAACGATCCGCTGCGCACCGCGCACGTCACCGAATACATTCGCGCGCGCCGACCCGACCTGTCGCTGGTGCCGCTGGTCAACAACTGGAACGGCCACCAGTGGGAAGGCGAAAAACTGGGACGCATGCTCGCCGATCCGGCTGCGCGCAAGCGGACGATCGAGCAGATTCTTGCCTTCGTCGAAGCTCATCGCTATGCCGGCATCAGCATCGACTTCGAGAACATCGCCGCCAGGGCGCAACCCGACTTCCAGCGTTTCATGGCCGAGCTGTATGCGGTGATGCATCCGAGGAAGCTGCTGGTGTCGGTCAACGTACCGGCTGCCGACGCCGCTTTCGATTACCGCAGGCTGGTGCGCAACGCCGACTATCTGATCGTGATGGCCTACGACGAGCACTGGGCTGACGGCAGGCACGGCCCGATCGCCAGCCTGCCGTGGTTCGCGCGCGTCCTGCACGCCAGGCAGCGTGACATTCCGGCCGACAAGATGATCGTCGCCATCGGCAACTACGCCTACGATTGGGGTCCCCCCGGGCAGCCGGCCGAGGAACGTACTTTCGAGGAAGCGGTACTCATCGCCAAGGAGTCGGAGGCCAAGCTGCAGCTCGACCCCGTCTCGCTCAACCCGACCTTCGCCTACGCTGACGACGACGACCGCCGCCATCATGTCTGGCTGCTCGATGCCGTGACGGCATTCAACCAGCTGGTCACCCTGCGCTCGCTGCACCCGCGTGGCGTGGCCTTGTGGCGACTGGGCAGCGAAGATCCGGCGCTGTGGCAGATCTTCGGCAGGAAAGGCCCGCTCGACGCCGCGCGCGCAGAGCAACTTGGCGAAATTCGTTTTGCCTACGGCGTCGACTACGAAGGCAAGGGCGAGGTTCTCGACGTCACGGCGCAGCCGCAGGTCGGCCGGCGGAGCATCAGCTTCGACGCGCAGCGCGGCCTGATTTCCGGCGAGCGCTTCACCGCTTTCCCGTCGCCGTACGTCATCACCCGCCACGGCAGCGCCGAGCGCAAGGTCGTGCTCACCTTCGACGACGGACCCGACCCGAGATTCACGCCGCTGATCCTGGACGCGTTGCGTGACGCCGGAGTACCGGCGACCTTCTTCATCATTGGCGCCAACGGCCAGAACCATCCGGAATTGCTGCGCCGCGCGGTCAATGAAGGGCACGAGATCGGCAACCACACCTTCACCCATCCCAACATTTCAAGCATCTCGCCAAAGCAGCTGGAGCTCGAACTCTCGGCGACGCAACACCTGCTGGCCAGCGAGGTCGGCCGTCACTCGTTGCTCTTCCGCTCGCCCTACGCCGTCGACGCCGAACCGGAAACCATCGACCAGGTGCGCCCGGTCGAACTCGCCGCGCGGCAGGGCTACGTCAACGTCGGCATGCAGATCGACCCGGACGACTGGAAGCGTCCCGGTACCGCCGAGATCGTCAAGCGCGTCGTCGAGGCGGCGGAGCGCGGTGACGGCAACGTCGTGCTGCTGCACGACTCGGGCGGTGACCGCACGCAGACCGTGGCGGCGATTCCGGGAATTGTCGACGCGCTGCACAGGCGCGGTTTCGAATTCGTCACCATTGCGCAACTCCTCGGCCGCAGCCGCGACGCCATCATGCCGCCAGTGCTCCCCGAAGATCAGTTGCGCAGCCGCTTCGACGGAGCCGCGTTCGCGGTCATCAACTGGGCTGGCGCGGCAATCGACTGGCTGTTCGTTCTCGGCATCGCGCTCGGCATCGCGCGCCTGCTGTTCGTTGGCGGGCTGGCCATCTACCAGCGCTGGAGCGAGCGTCATCGCGCCTTTGATCCGGCCTACGCGCCATCGGTCGCGGTCGTCGTGCCGGCGTTCAACGAAGAGAAGGTAATCGTCCAGACGATCGTCTCGCTGCTCGCCTGCGACTCGCCGGGCCCCCTCGAGATCATTGTCGTCGACGATGGCTCGAGTGACGCGACCTATCGTGTGGCCAGCGAAGCCTTCGCCAACGACCCGCGCGTGCGCGTTTTCAGCCAGGCGAACGCGGGCAAGCCGGCAGCACTCAACTTCGGCTTCGCGCAAACGCGCGCCGAAATCGTTGTCGCCCTCGACGCCGACACGGTGTTCACCAGGGAGACGATCAGCAAGCTCGTTCGCCACTTCATCGACCCGCAGGTCGGTGCCGTTGCCGGCAACACCAAGGTCGGCAATCGCGTCAATTTGCTCACTCGCTGGCAGGCGCTCGAGTACATCACGAGCCAGAATCTTGATCGCCGCGCCTTCGCCGTCCTCAACTGCATCACCGTCGTTCCCGGCGCCGTCGGCGCCTGGCGTCGCGAACTCGTCGACCGTGCCGGCGGCTTCAGGCACGACACCCTGGCCGAAGACGCCGACCTCACCCTGGCCATTCGCAAGCTCGGCAAGCGCATCGCCTATGACGAAGAAGCGATTGCCCTGACCGAAGCGCCGGACACCGTGCGCGGTTTCATCGGCCAGCGCTACCGCTGGATGTACGGCACCATGCAGGCCGCCTGGAAACATCGCGATGTCGTCTTCCGTCCGCGTTACGGTGCGCTGGGTTTTGTCGCCCTGCCCAACGTGATCATTTTCCAGGTGCTCTTCCCGCTCATCTCGCCGATCATGGACCTGCTCCTGATCGGCTCGCTGGGGTCGGCGGCCTTCAATCACTGGCATCACCCGGAGGCGTATTCCCCCGACAACCTGTGGCGCGTCCTTTTCTACTACGCGCTCTTCGTCAGCGTGGACTACCTGGCCGCCATCCTCGCCTTCGTCCTCGAACGCAAGGAAAGCTGGGGCTTGTTGATCTGGCTGTTCTGGCAGCGCTTCTTCTATCGCCAGCTGATGTACTACGTGGCCATCAAGAGCACCCTGACCTCGCTGAAAGGCGTCCTCGTCGGCTGGGGCAAGCTGGAGCGCAAGGCAACCGTGCACGCGGAGGCTTGACGGACGCGTGGGGGCGCCGCACCGTACGCGATGCCTGAGTCCGCGGGCTCCACGCGCCATGGCGCTGGCAGGTGTGGCCCCGACAGGTGCGGTCCTGGCAGGTGCAGGTGCGGTCGGGCGCGCAGCCTAACCCAGGCGTGCCAGCAGGCCGAGGAATTCGTCGGCGCTCATGAAGCCGACGACGCGTACGCCGTCGATCTCCCGACCCTGGGCGTCAAAGAAGATGATCCCTGGCGGGCCATAGAGATTGAAGCGCTGCAGAAGAGCCTTGTCCTCGTCCGAATTGGCGGTCACGTCGGCCTGCAGCAGTGTCCAGCCGGCGAGCTTGGCGCGCACGCGCGCATCGGCAAAGGTGAAACGTTCCATCTCCTTGCACGACACGCACCAGTCGGCGTAGAAGTCGATCATCACCGGCTGGCCGGCACTCTTGATGCGTCGTTCGAGTTCGGCGAGCGTGCGCACGCGGGTGAAGGGCAGTTGTTTGACTTCGACCTCTGCCGCGCTGCTGCGCAGCGCCGACAGCGGCTGCAGTGGGTCGCGCGAGCCGGCCAGCGCGCCGAGGAGCATCGCTGCACCGCCGATGAGCATGAAAATTCCGATGCCTTTCCAGAAGCGCTGCCAGCCCCGCGCGTGCGGCGGCAGCGGGTCGAGCGCGTGCATGTAGATCGCCGGGACGATCAGCAGCAGGGCCCAGGCGATCATTTGCGCAACCACCGGGACGACCGGCGACAGCAGCCACACGGCGGTGGCCAGCAGGAGGACGCCAAAGGATTTCTTGACCGCTTCCATCCACGGGCCGGAGCGCGGCAGCAGGGTGCCAGCGGACAGCCCGACGGCGAGCAGTGGTGCGCCCATGCCGAGGCCCATGGCAAACAGCGCCGCGCCGCCGAGAACGGCGTCGCCGCTGCGCCCGATGTAGAGCAGGGCGCCGGCGAGCGGGGCGGCGACGCAGGGGCCGACGATGATCGCCGAGAGAACGCCCATGGCGGCGACACCGGGGAGCGAGCCGCCGCGCAGGTGGCTGGCCTCCTCCGAGACCTTGCTTTGCAGGAACGTCGGTAGCTGCAGTTCGTAGAAGCCGAACATCGATAGGGAGAGGGCGACGAAGACCAGCGCGAAGGCACCGAGGACCCAGGCGTTCTGCAAGGCGGCGGTGAGCAGCGTGCCGGTCAGCCCGGCGGCGACTCCCGCCGCGGCGTAGGTGATCGCCATGCCCAGGACGTAGGCCAGCGACAGCGAGAAGCCGCGCGCGTGCGATACGCCATGCCCGTCGCGGCCGGAGCCGACGATGATGCTCGAGAGGATCGGGATCATCGGGAAGCAGCACGGTGTCAGGGAGAGCAGCAGGCCGAAGCCGAAGAAGCTGGCGACCAGCAACCAGAAGCTGGCGTTCCCGAACAGCTGCGCAATGCGTCCCGATTCGTCGTCGCCGAAGTCCTTGCCTGGCGTCGTTGCGCCTGCAGAGGGCGTCGTCGCCGGGTCCGGCAGTTCAAGCGCGAGTGTTTGCCTTTGCGGCGGATAGCAGATGCCGGCGTCGGCACAACCCTGCGAGGTGATTTTCAGGGTCAGCGGCAGTGGCCCGGAGCTGTTGCGCTCGACCGGAATGCGGATCAGCGCCTGCTTGTAATAGACCTCGACCTTGCCGAAATTGGGGTCCTCCTTGACCTTGCCCGGCGACAGGATTGGCGTGCCAAGCTGCACGCTCGCCGGCTCGGCAGTAAAGCGGAACTTGTCGCGGTAGAGGTAATAGCCCTTGGCGATCTCGAAGCGCACTTCGATGGTTTGCCCGTCGACGGCATGCGCCGTCGGCTTGAAGGCGACCGCGGGGTCGAGAAACTCTTCGCCCTGCGCTGGCCAGGTGAGCAGCATGAGCACCGGGAGCAGGAACGGCAGCAGCGAGGAGCGCTGGAAAAAGCGCCGCACAGAGTGCGGGAGGACGAACAACCAGGTCATTGCGGGGCGTCTTCAAGGTCGTCGGGGTCGCGCGTTTCGGTGGCGACCCAGGCGAGATAGGCGGGCAGCCCGGCGGTCACCGGCAGGGCGATGATTTCCGGAAGCTCGTAGGGGTGGCGTTTGCGGATGGCGGTTTCGAGCGCCGCGTAGCGTTCGCTGCGGGTCTTGATCAGCAGCGGTACTTCGCTGGTGGTCTCGAGGGCTCCCCGCCAGCGGTAGGTCGACTGGCAAGGCGCCAGCACGTTGACGCAGGCCGCCAGACGCGCTGCGACGAGTTCGCTGGCCAGCGCTTCGGCAGACGGTCGGTCGGGGAGGTTGGTCAGGACGAGCAGAGTGGCCACAGGGCGGATTGTACTCCTCTGCCCCTCCACTCCTCTACTCCACGGGCTCCACTGGCTCCCTCGGCTCCTGCAGCGTCGCCGGCAGCGCTCAGTGCCGCCAGGCGCGTGTGACGATTTCGCGGATCACGTGCAGGCGGCGGTGGAAGAAGTGATCGGCACCGGGGACGACGATTACCGGCAGCTCGAGCGGCTTCGCCCATTCGATGACGTTGGCCAGCGGCACGGTGGTGTCTTCCGAACCGTGGATGACGATGGTGTCACCAGGAACGGCCTTGGTCCGGTACTGGCGCAAGCCTTCGACGAAACCCGAGGCCGTGCCGACCAGCACCAGGCGCTGCGCCGGATGACCGGCTTCGCGCAGGGCATCGGCGACGCGCGTCTGCACATAGGCGCCAAAGGAGAAACCGGCCAGCGCGACCGGCAGATTGCCGTAGCGGCACTTCGCTTCGGCGAGCACGGCGAGCAGATCCTCGGTTTCGCCACGGCCGTCGTCATGCGTGCCCTCGGTCTGGCCGATGCCGCGAAAGTTGGGACGCAGCGCGACGTAGTCGAGATGATTGAAGGTGCGTGCCAGCGTCTGCACGACCTTGTTGGTGTTGCCGCCGCCGAACAAGGGATGCGGGTGGCCGATCATGGCGATGCCGCGCGGCGCGCCGGGATTCTCGACGATCACTTCGATCTTGCCGACCGGTCCGTCGAACAACAGGTGTTCGGGCTGTACTTTCATGGCCTGGGCTTCCTTTCGCGAACGTCTCTCAGATGCGCAGTCGTTCGACGACGCGCCCGTGCACCAGGTGCTCCTGGATGATCTCTTCGATGTCCTCGTTATCGACGTAGCTGTACCAGACTCCCTCCGGATAGACGACCAGCACCGGTCCGTTGTCGCAGCGGTCGAGGCAGCCGGCGCGGTTGATGCGCACCTTGCCGGCCCCCTTCATCTTCAGCTCGCCGATGCGATCCTTGGCGTAGGCCTGGGCGGCGCTTGCACCCGCGTCATTGCAGCAGGTCTCACCCTCGCCGCGCTGGTTGCAGCAGAAAAAGACGTGATGCTTGAAGTAACTCATGCGAACGGGCTCCTGGCGGCAGTTTGCTGATGGCGACGTCCGATTCTAACGCCGATTAGAGGGCCGCAGGCGCAGCGCTGAGCGACGCTGGACGACGGCTTGGCGCCGCAGCGGGAACGATGATCGCTGATCGCGTAAAATGCGCCTTCTGCCGTGGCCCCAGGGTGTCCTCCTGTCCCCTGCTTGCGGCAGGTTCTCGAGGCACCGGTACTGCGCAAGCGATGACTATCTGTGAAGACCCCTTTGCCGTCCTCGGCGTCAGCTCCGAGGCTTCGCCGGCCGACATCAAGCGCGCCTATCGCCGGCTGGCCATGCACTGGCACCCGGATCGCAACCACTCGGCGGCGGCCGAGGCCGAGTTCAAGCGCGTGCACGCGGCCTACGAGCTGTTTCTCGACCCGCAGCGGCTCGCCGAGTGGCGGCAGGCGCAGGCGGCCAGCAAGGCGGCGGCAAGCGGGCGCCGCGACAGCAAAGGCAGTGCAAGCGCTCCCCGTGAAAGCAGTTACGGCGCCAGCAAGGCTGCGGGCCAGCGCAGCACGGGGGAGGACCTGACACAGGACTTGACGCTGACTCTCGAGGAGGCCGCCCTCGGTTGCCGGAAAACGATCGCCCTGGTGCAGGGTGTTCGCTGCGTCAGTTGTCGCAGCAGTGGCCGCGTTCAACACCGCACCTCGGTGCCCTGCAAGCGTTGCAGCGGTTGCGGTCGGACCAGCCGGCGCGGGGGCGGGACCAGCGTTTGCGAGGGCTGCGCCGGGCGCGGCTTTCTGCGCGAGACCGACTGTCCCGACTGCTGCGGCAGTGGCTGGCTGCACCAGCCACGAACCCTGGCGGTGACCGTGCCGCCGGGCCTGCTCGCCGGCGAGCGCCTGCGCCTGGTCGGCCAGGCGACGCCCCGGGCAGGGAGTGGAGGCGAAGGGGGCAAAGCCGGCGATCTCTACCTGGAAATCCGCCTGGCGGAGCATCCGCTCTTCGTCCTGCACGGGCGCGACATCCATTGCCGGGTGCCGGTGAGCGTCTATCGCCTGCTCTGCGGGGGGCGGATCGAGGTACCGAGCCTGACCGGTACGACGACGCTCGACCTCTCTGCGGATCCTCAGCCTCCGGAAGAGTATCGTCTGCCCGGGCTGGGCTTCCCCGCAAAAGGCCGACGTGCGGCTGGCGACCTGGTGTTGCAGGTGCAGCGCATTCACCCGCAAAGCCTCGCGGCCGAGGACCTGGATTTGCTCGAGCGCCTGGAAGTGCGACTGGCCGGCGATCTCGAGCGCCGCGCGCCGCCGCTCGCCGCCTGGGAGCAACAGCTCCAGGCGCGCCGCAAGTCCGCCGGATCGTGATCAGAGGCGGCGACCGAGCGCGGTCAGATAGGGTAGGGCGAGGAAAGGCCAGAGACTCGCGATCCAGCGCGTGAGGCCGTTGAAATTGAGGAAGTGGCCCTGGCGCCAGGTGGCCAGCGCCGCTTCCGAGTAGGGGTTGGGCGGCGTCAGATTGACCAGCGCCGTTCCGGCCATCAGAGCGACGCCGGCGAACCCGATGCGCAGTGCTGCCGGCAGCAGCAGCAGCAGCGAGAGCAGCACGCCGCCGATGAGCAGCCCGAGCCGGGCGCCCGGGGTCAGCCAGGCGAGGGCGTCGTGCGGGGCGACGAGTACCGCCGCAGCGAGCGTCCTGATCGCCAGCGCCAGCATGAAAAAGCTGAACAGCACCAGGTGCGGCGCGTTGCGGTCGGCGAGAAGGGTGCGTGTGAACAGGCCGATGACGATCGTGTTGCAGACGATAACGCCGGTTTCGAGCATGAAAAACGCCGGCGCCGCATAGGGGACCGCCGGCGTCAGCCCGAGCACCTGGCGCAGGTCGCCGACGCCAAAGAGCAGCGTTTCTGGTGACAGCTGGGTGAGCAGCCACATGGCGATCAGAACCAGGCCCAGTTCGGCGTGCGGTATCGGTGCCAGCAGCGCCTGTTGCAGCTGGGCGACGCGGCGAAAGATCGGCTTGCCCTTCCAGACGGCAAGTACAGCACCGATGGCGCTTCCCGAAATGTTGCACGCCAGGTCGATATTCGAGGGCACGCGCGCCGGCAGCCAGTTCTGCAGGCACTCGACGGTGAAGCTGAGCAGGCTGCCGACGAGCAGTGCGGCGACGGCCGCCGACCAACGGCCGGGCAAGTGCCGCAGGGTGAGCGCCAGCAGGAAACCCAGCGGCACGTAAACGGCGATGTTGACCGCGAGGTCGAAAGCCGTCCAGTAACGTGGCCAGGCGGCACCGAGAAAGGCCAATGGCGACAGGCCGAGGTCACGCCAGTTGGCGAACGGGTAGAGGCTGGCGTAGCTGATCAGCACCAGGTAGGCGAGCGCCAGATAGAGCGGCAGGCGTGTCGGCCGCGGCAGCGGCTGCCGGGCCGGCGTCTGGTCGTCGGCGGGGGAAGTCAGTGGTGGCTGGTCCTGTTCCATGGGAATGCCGCCGAGCGTTATGAAGTCGCCATTCTAGCGCCTTGGCCGAGACAGGCTATCGCCTTCCATTCTCTGCCAAGGCAACATCGGGCGCCGCGAGCAAGCCGATTTGTGCGACACTGCCCGCTTTTTACTTCGTCGAGCCGCGCCGCGGCTATTGGGGGACTCGCCTTGGCAAAACCAAATTATCAGTTCGAGAAGCGCCAGAGAGAACTAGAGAAGAAACGCAAGAAGGACGAGAAGCGCCAGCTCGCCCTCGCCGCCAAAGATAGCGCTGCCGGTAGCGATACGGATTCCGAGCAGGAGCCGGCGGTGGTGGACAGCGATGTCCCGGGGACGACCAGCGGCAGCTGAGCAAGGCGATTGCGGGGGTGTCGTCGCAGGCGATTGACTTGGAGTGGAGTCAGGGCGACGGCCTGGCGCGGGCGTCACACGCCTGGCCCGGACCGTCGCCGACACGCAGCGTCAGGTCGGGCGGCGGATCGTGGATGGCGATGAAGGGGCGTGCCCCGGGCACAATGTCCACCGCTTCGATGCGCGCCGGCGGAACGCTCACCAGCCCGGGCACCCAGTGGTAGCGGAGGATCAGCGGTGAGCCGGCGGCATCGGCCAGGGTGACCCGGTTGATGCAGCGCTCGACCACCCGCGCACTCCCGTGGACGACGAAACCGGGGCTCGCTGCGCGCACGAAGGCGGTCACCGGCCCCAGGTCGGCGAGCTTGTCGACTCCGGGCAGGGCCGCCATGGCTGCCCGGCAGGCGGTGCTGTGGCACAGCATCCAGCGGATGTTGTAGGCGTCAAGGAAAGCGTTCAGCTGCTCCGGCGAATGCTCGGCGTAGGGTTTGCCGAAGGCGAAGTCGTCCCAGGCGCTGGCAAAGTCGGTAAAGGGGTAGGGGCCGCCGATGAATTCACGATTGCTGGCCAGGGCGTAAAGGCCCGCCATGTGGCCCCCGTCGTGAACCCGCGCCAGTGAGAGCTCGAAGAAAACCCGCGCCGAGGCGTCAGTCTGTGTGCCGAGAAAGTCGAGCAGCGGCCGGGAAAGTCCACCTTCGCCCTTGACTTCCGGTGCGGCAACGGCATAGCGGCCGGTCTCGGCCGGCGCCAGGATCTCGCGCTCCGCTTCGCGGACGAAAAAGGCCAGAAAACCGGCAACGATGAGCAGCGCGGCGCCCCGGAGCCAGCGTCCGAACCCGTGCGCCGCAGGAATCTGCTGCGCTGCCGCGACCACGCCGGCTGCCGCCGGGACGACCAGACACAGCCAGGCCAGTGCGCTGAAGCGGTTGGGTTGCAGGGATGCGAGCGCCGGGATGACGGCTCCGAACGAGGCCCAGATCATGAGCAGCACGGCAGCGGCGATCAGCGCCAGCAGCGCGCGTCGCGCGCTGCCGCGCCAGCAGCCGATACACAGCAGAGCGCCGATCCACAGGACGTTGTACAGTCGCGACCCGCCGGCCGCCGTCGGCGCCAGGCCGAGCAGTTCCTGCAGCGCCAGTGTTGGATCGACCGCACGCTGATAGGGGTGGACAATCGTCGCGAAGCTGGGCGTGGTCAGCGACGGCCACAGCCAGATACCGTTCAGGAGCAGCATGCCGGCGAGCAGGACGGCCACCACCGCGACGACGTTGGCGATGCGCAGGCCGGCACGCAGTTCGTCCACCAGCAAGGGCAAGCCGATCAGCGCGGCGGCGACGACAAACAGGGGGTGCACGAGCAGGCCGATTGCCGCCACCACGGTCAGCAGCGCCAGGCGCCACAGGGTCGGCCGGCGGCAAACGCGCAGCGCGGCAACCGCGAAAGGAACGCTGGCGAAGGCGACGATCACGTATGACACGAGGCCCGCGGCGTGGTACCAGCGAATGGCGCCCGTCCACCAGAGCAGCACGCTGAAAAGCGCGACCACAGCCGCAACGCTGACCGGCAGACGTAGCAGCACGCAGGTGGCGACGAGCATCGCCGGGGCGAGAACCCCGGACCAGAAACTGAACTGCTTGTAGATCACGGGAATGTTGGCGGAGGCCGTATCCAGGCAGGCCAGCAGGGCCGGTAGTTTGGCGCTGGCGTTGAAGCTGACCCCGCCGAGGTGGCCGGCAGCGAAGAAGATGTCGTAGCCGGTCAGGCGCTGCTCGGCGCACAGTTGGCGGGCAACTTCCATCTGGTACTGGTGGAAAGGGGCGTCGATGTGCACCAGGCGCGCGGCATCCCACAAGGCCGACAGCGGAAAGAAATACGCCTGCAGGACGAGTTGCACGAGCAGCGTGACCCCGACGACGGCAAGCAGCGGCATGCCGCCGCTGGGCTCGGCGGCGCGATCGGCGTGGGCAGCTCTCACGACACAGGGTCAGTGTCGGAGCGAACCAGGCGGTCGACGAAAAAGAGCGGCCGGCGTTTGGTCTCCAGGAAGATTTTCGCCAGGTACTCGCCGATGACGCCCAGCGAGAGCAGCTGGACGCCCGAGATCAGAAACAGCGGAATGACGATCGACGCCCAGCCGGGTAGCGCGGCGTCGGTGAATAAACGCACGCCGAAAGCCCAGAGCCCCATGCCCAGGCTGAGCACAGACACCAGCATCCCGAGTGCGGTAATCATGCGCAGCGGCGCTGCCGAGAACGAAGTCATTCCCTGCCAGGCGAGCGCGAGCATCTTACCCAGCGGGTATTTGGACTCGCCGGCAAAGCGTTCGGCGCGCTCGTAGGCGACCGTTGTCGACGGAAAGCCGAGTTGCGGGATCAGGCCGCGCAGGAAGAGATTGGACTCCGGGTATTCGCGCAGGGCTTCCACCGCGCGGCGGCTCATCAGCCGGTAGTCGGCGTGGTTGAAGACGATCTCCACCCCCAGCCGGTCGAGCACCCGGTAATAGCCTTCGGCGGTGAGCCGCTTGAAGGCGCTGTCGGTGCCGCGAGCGCTGCGGACGCCATAGACGATGTCGTGACCGCCGGCAAAAGCCTCGAGCATTTGCGAAATTGCCCCCAGGTCGTCCTGCAGATCGGCGTCCACGCTGATCAGGACGTCGCCTTTGGCGGTGAGTATGCCGGCCAGGAGGGCGACCTGGTGCCCTCGATTGCGCGACAGCTTGATGCCGCAGACGCGCATCGCCGGCTGCTCCGCGGCGGCCTCGATGAGGCTCCAGGTTTGATCGCGGCTGCCGTCATCGACGAACCAGGTACGGCTCGCGGGATCGATGCGGCCAGCGTCGATCAGGCCCTGCAGCAGCGCCGCCAGACGCCGCGCCGTCTCGGGAAAGACCTCCTGCTCGTTGTAGCAGGGCACGACGACGCCGAGTACGGGCGCTTGCCGCGCGACGGCTGTCGCGGCAACGGTATCAGCAGCTGCGGTGCTTGAAGATGGCATAGCGGTTTACCAGATAGAAGGACACGGTATAGGCGGCAACGCCGCAAGCTTGGGCGAGCGCGCCAGGAAGTTTCAGCCAGCTCAACGCCAGATGCAGGACGGCTGCATTGAGGGCGTAGCAGGCCATCGCCGCGGCGGCATAGGCAGGAAGTCCCTCGCGGTGCGAGCGCTGGCTGCGGAAGGTGTAGCTCCGGTTGAGCAGGTAGCTGGCCGCCCAGCCCACCAGGTAGCCACCGGCGTTGGCCGCCAGGGGAGGCAGCCCGGCACCGTACTGCAGGAGCACGATCAGGCCGTAGCCAATGACCGTATTGACCACCCCGACGATCAGATAACGAATGGTCGTGCCGTCGATCATCGTCTGGCGTGGACGAAATACTGCGCCCCCAGAGGCAGCCAGCGCATGCGATCCTCGAAACGTCGCCAGGCCTTGAGCGTTGCTGGAAAGAACACCCGATAGTCCACGCTCGTCGAGCTGAAGCCGGCCTGCGCACAGCGCCGCGCCATCTCGCCGGCGCGGATCAGGATCGCGTTGACGTCCAGCGGGCAGGTGTTGACTGCGCGCACCGTCAGTGGATTCAGCGGGTTGTGTTCGTAGATCATCAACGGCGCGTCCGCCTTGAGAACCCGCCGCAGTTCGGACAAGGCAGCCAGGTGCTGAGCAGGCGGGATGTGGTGAAAGACGCAGCAGGCAAATCCGCCGTCCACACTGGCGTCGGGAAGGTCCAGGCTGGCACCGTTGATGAGCAGGTAGTCGGGGCCGTCACCGTGGGCGATGCGGGAGGCAGCCAGGCTTTCTGCCGACACGTCGGCACAGAGCAGTTGTGCCTGTGGCAGATGGCGGCGGAACGGCGCGACGGACGCCCCGACACCACTGCCGAAATCCAGGTAACGGCCGTCGGCCGGCCCGCCTGTCTGGCGTACCAGTTGGGCGAAGTCGCGCATCTTGTACTCGGCGAAATACTCCGGCTCTTCGCCCGTGATGGCCACGTTCTGCGCATGCAGGCTGCGGTAATCCTTGGCAAACTCATCAAATTCGGCTCGGCTCACGGGCGGCGGTTCCTCTCTTCTTCGACTTGCTACGCTAGTGTAGTGCTGCATTCTTGATGACACTTTCAGCGACCCTGACAGCAGCGTGAAAGCGCAGGGTGGCGGAAGTTCGCCCGGTCCATACCGCTGCCCGCCTCGCCAAACCCGGGCCACCATTTCCCAGCCACCGTCATTGCGAGGAGGCGTAGCCGACGCGGCAATCCAGTTCCATTCTCTGACTGCAGGTGCGCCATATCAGCCGCGCGAAAAACAGAACCTCTGGATTGCCACGTCGGCTACGCCTCCTCGCAATGACGTGCAGGCTGTTGTGACGCTGTATTTCCGGCGCGACTTTCAGCACGCCGGACAGCCGCTTGAAACCATGTCGCCGCTGGCGTTCTTATGTTCGCTGTTGCGTGAAACACTACGCTAGGGCATCTTCAGCGGCCCCCGGACCAGGAAGCTTGCTTTGGCGAAGGAAATCATAGCAAGGTTTAACAGGCTTGTAGGCGGAGAAGGCCGGCCAAAAGGAGCCGTGGTGTGACCGAGTTGTCATTACGGCCAATGTTGTGCCGGCAGGCGCGACGCCGGTACCTTGCGCGGCGGTCGTTGCAAAGCCTGTCACGAACAATGTGAGTGAATCGGGTAACATTCGTCCGCATCCAAGCGGCACCCGTTCTGGCTCGCGGTCTGCGGGTTGTCCGGACAAGCCCTGGTTCTGCTGCGCGCCCGTTTACTTGCAGCCCTTGCCTGGAGTGATTTTTTGTCATGTCGTCCGTCTCCGTGGTCATCCCCACTTACAACTGCTCGCGCTACATCAGCGAAACCCTCAACAGCATTCTTCGCCAGGGCGCTGCGGATCTCGAGATCATCGTCATCGACGATGGCTCGACCGACGACACCTGTGCCATTGCCCGCCGTTTCGGCGATCCGGTTCGGGTCATTGAGCAAAGCAACGCCGGCGTCTGCGCCGCCCGCAACCACGGCATAAGGGAAGCGCACGGCGAGTTCATCGCCCTGGTCGACCATGACGACTACTGGCAGCCGAACAAGCTGGCCAACCAGCTGGCGGCTTTCGCCGACAATCCCCAGGTCGATGTCGTGTTCACCGACTTCGTCTGGTGGCGGCAGGACGACGCGGGAGCGTTCCCGGCGCCGGCAGACTACCTCCCGCGAGCGGCTGCGCAAGGGGTCGACGACGACTTTTCGGGCTGGATCTATCACCAGATGCTGCTCGACAGCTGGGTATTGACCAGCACCGCCCTGGCACGAACCGCGGTCGTCGTCGCTCAGGCGGGTTTCGACGAAGCGCTTCCCTACAGTGAGGATTGGGATTTCTGGTTGCGAGTGTCGAGAAGCTCGCAGTTCCTGAAGCTCCGCGAAGCGACGACGCTCTATCGGCAGCACTCGGCGCAGGGGTCGCGGGTCATCAGGCCAATCGACTACCGCACGCGCCTGCTCGAGACGGCGGCAGAACGCTGGGGACTGTGCAGCCAGGACGGTCGCTGCGTTGCGGCGGAACGTTTCCGGCGCCAACTGGCCATCTACTGCGCCGAATTCGGCCTCGGGCACCTGAAAGGGGGCGTTGGCGCAAGCCGCGCGATCGCTGCCAGGGCGTTTCTCAAGGCCTGGTCGATCGATCGCAGCTACTGGCGCAGCCTCGCCTATCTGGCGGTGACGCCGTTCGGCTGGAAGCCGGGGTGGTAGGACCTCCTGCCAACGACGCTTGCCCGACGCTGCTCTCCCCAGTCTGGTAGACTCGGCCAGCGAACGATGATCGCTGCAACCACTGGAGAGCTTTGCATGTGTGACCAAATGGCCCTGCCCGGCATTCGGCGGCGCGCCGCCGCAGGCAGGACCTGCGTCGCGTCTGAGCGCGGGTACGCGCTCGCTGGCGAGCTGGCGCCGGTGGCACACCAGCGGCGTCTTGAATGCCTGGAGTGGGCCCGTGAGCGACCCGGCTAGCCGTCGCAACTTTCTCCGCGGAAGATTCGCACGGGCGACGGCGCCATTGCGGCCGCCGTGGGCCGTCGCAGAAGAGGCTTTTCTGCAGGCCTGCACGCGCTGCGCCGATTGCCAGCCAGTCTGTCCGACCGGGATCATCCGCAACAGCGACAGCGGCTATCCGGTGCTTGATTTCGGTGTTGGCGAATGCTCGTTCTGCGCCGCCTGCGTTGACGCGTGCACCACCGGTGCGCTGCGTCGTGCACCGGCTCAGGAAGCCTGGTTTCTGCGCGCGGCCATTGGCGAGCGCTGCCTGGCGGCCAGGCAGATCGAATGCCGAATCTGCGGCGATCATTGCCTGGCAGGCGCCATTCGCTTCGTGCCGCGGGTCGGCGGAATTGCCTTGCCGGTGGTGGACACTTCGCGATGTACCGGCTGCGCGGCGTGTTTTGCGCCGTGTCCGACGCAGGCCATTCGTATCGGGGAAATCGATGAGCGTCGCTGAGTGCGGCGAGCGCGGTGCTCGTCGCCGCGTCGCTCGCCAGCCGCTGTTCGGCCGGGCGATCGCTGGCCGGAAGGCGCGCCGGTGGTGAGCGCGGAACCGCTGCCAGCGCCCTTGCTGCCGCCGTCGCCGGAAGTGTCGGAGCGCCTGCTGGGCGTGCTCACGGCTCTGGTCGCCGAGACGCGCCCGGGCCGTGTCGCACGGGTGAGCCTGGGTAGTCACCTCGAGCGCGATCTTGGCCTGGACAGCCTGGCGCGCGTCGAACTCCTGTTGCGTGTCGGCAGTGAGTTCGGCCGCTCGTTGCCGGAGGCGGCGCTGGCCGACGCCGAAACGGCGCAGGACTTGCTGCGCTTCATCGTCAGTGCAGCGGCCGAAGACCATTCGCCGACCGGCGTCGATCTGGCCAAGCACGGTGGCGGCCCGATCGGGGTTCCGACGCAGGCAGCGACGCTGGTCGATGTCTTCGAGTGGCACGTGCAACGCAATCCGCAACGCACGCATGTGCTGCTCTACGGGACTGGCGGCGGGCATGGCGAGTTTCTCCCCGAGGCCATTTCCTACGCCGATCTGTTCGCGCAGGCGCGCCGCATGGCCACCGGCCTGGTGACCCGCGGACTGTTGCCGCGACAGACCGTGGCCCTGATGTTGCCCACCAGTCGCGACTACCTGAGCAGCTTTTTCGGGGTCTTGCTGGCCGGCGGAATTCCGGTGCCGATTTATCCTCCGGCGCGGCTGGCGCAGATCGACGATCACCTGCGCCGGCACGCGCGTATTCTCGCCAACGCCGAAGCGGTGTTCATCGTCACCGTGCCGCAGGCGAAAGGCGTTGCCGCGCTGTTGCGCCGCGAGGTGCCGAGCCTGAATGAAGTGCTCACCCCGGCGGAGCTCGACAGCGAACCGATCGACTTGCTGTACCGCGCGCAAGCCGACGATATCGCTTTCCTGCAGTACACCTCCGGCAGCACGGGCGACCCCAAGGGAGTCGTTCTCAGCCACGCCAACCTGTTGGCCAACGTGCGCGCGATGGGTGAGGCCTGCGCGGTGACCAGTGACGATGTCTTCGTTTCATGGCTGCCGCTCTATCATGACATGGGACTGATCGGCGCCTGGTTTTGCCCGCTTTACTTCGGCATGCCGCTGGTGCTGATGTCGCCCCTGGCTTTTCTCGCGCGCCCGGCACGCTGGTTGCGGGCCATCTCGGATCATCGTGGGACGATTTCGCCGGCGCCCAATTTCGCTTACGAACTGTGTGCGCGAAAACTCGCCGACGGCGATGTGCAGGGGCTGGACCTCTCGTCCTGGCGTCTGGCATTGAACGGCGCCGAACCGGTGAGTCCGGCGACGCTGCAGGCTTTCGCCGAGCGCTTCGCCCCCTACGGTTTGCGCGGCGAGGCGATCACGCCGGTCTATGGTCTTGCCGAATGTTCGGTCGGGCTGGCTTTCCCAACGCTGCAGCGCGGGCCGTTGATCGATCGGATCCGGCGCGAAGAACTGGTCAACGAGAAAAGCGCCGTTCCGGCGACCAGCGACGATGACCAAGCGATGCTCGTTCCGGCGTGTGGACGGGTCCTGCCAGGGCATGAGATTCGTATCGTCGACGCGGAAGGCTGCGAACTGCCGGATCGGCGCGTCGGAAGACTGCAGTTTCGTGGCCCCTCGGCGACGCGTGGCTACTATCGCAACCCAGCGGCGACGCAGGCGCTGTTCAGCGACAGCTGGCTCGACTCCGGCGATTTTGCGTATACCGTCGCTGGCGAGATCTATCTGACCGGCCGGGTCAAGGACTTGATCATTCGTGGCGGAAGGAACCTCTACCCCTACGAACTCGAACAGGCGGTCGGCAATATTCCGGGCGTGCGCAAGGGCTGCGTGGCCGTTTTTGCGAGCCAGGATGCGCTCAATGGCAGCGAACGGCTGGTCGTTCTGGCCGAGACGCGCGAGGAAGATGCGACGGTGCTCGACGCGCTGCGGCAGAAGATCAACGCTGCCGCAATTGATGTAATCGGAATGCCGGCTGACGAAATTGTCCTGGCCCCACCGAATTCGGTACTCAAGACTTCGAGTGGCAAGATTCGCCGCAACGCTTCGCGCGACGCCTACGAGAACGGCGCGATCGGTGCTCCGGCGGCGCCGGCTCGGCAACAGATGCTGCGCCTTGGCGTCGCGTCGCTGCGCGCGCGCTTGGGCGAGATGGCGCGGCGTCTTGGCCGGCGGCTCTATGGCGCTTGGTGCTGGAGTGTTTTTCTCGTCCTCGGCGTGCCGACTGCGGCGGCAGTTGTCGTTCTCGGCAAGCTGCTGCACTCGCCGGCGAGCGGACGTCGCCTGGTGCACCGGGTGGCGCGGCTCGTCCTGGTGCTCGCCGGGATTCGCTTGCAGATCGGCGCCGCGGCGGGTTTACCGAAAGCGCCGCATCTGTTACTGGTCAACCACTGCAGCTATCTTGACGCGCTGGCCCTCTGCGCGGCATTGCCGCCGAGCCAGGCCTACTGTTTCGTCGCCAAACGCGAGTTCGTCGAACAGCCGGCAGTACATGCTTTCCTGAGCGCGCTCGGCACGCTGTTCGTCGAGCGCTTCGCGGCGTCGAGGAGTGCCGAGGACGTCGACGAGATCGCTGCGGCGCTCCGGCAAGGTCAGAATCTGGTGATTTTCCCGGAAGGAACCTTCTCGCGAGAAGCCGGGCTGAAGCCGTTTCGCATGGGCGCCTTCGTCGCCGCTGCGCGGGCCGGGACGCCAGCACTGGTTGCCGGTCTGTGCGGCACACGTGCGATCCTGCGCGATCAGACGTGGCTCCCGCGGCGCGGTCGCCTGGCGCTGACCTTCGGGCCACTGCTGGCGCCGGTGGGCGACGACTGGGCCGCGGCCGTGGCCTTGCGCGATGCCGCGCGCAAGGCGATGCTCGGGCTTTGCGAAGAGCACGACCTGGAACATTGAGCAGCGTGAGTGCCGGCGGCTTGCCGGCGACCCTCCTGCCTCAGTTCTTCTTGACTGGTTTCTTGACGGCGTCGCCCTTGAAGGTGTTGTCGACCAGCGGCGGCGCGTCGACCTGCGGCACGTGGCATTGCACGCAGTTGTAGCGTCCACCGGTCGCTTCGGCGTGTTTCTTGCCGTCACGGTCGATGAAATGGCTATCGCCCATCTTCGGCGCTTTTTTCTTCTGAAAGGTCGCCGCCGAGTGGCAGTCCATGCACTGGTTGCCTTCGAGGTTGATTTCGTCGAAGTTTTGCACCGCGTGCGGGATTACCGGCGGCTGCGTGCTGAAGGTGCGCGCGACGGGTTCCTCCGTCCCCGGGCGTTTGCCAGCGTAATCCTTGATCTCGGGTGCCGGGCTGGGTGCTGCGACGTCGATTCCGCGCATCGAGGTGGTAGCGTCGGCGGCGAACACCAGGGACGTCAGGCAACTGGCGACGACGGCGATGGTAAGTTTCAGTGAGTGCTTCATGGTTGGCGTTCCCTCCACGTCAAAAAAATGATTCCTGCTCTTGCTCGAGTACTTCAGTGGCCGCTGGTCGCTGCTGTTGGTTCGCCCTGCGTGCCGTTCTCCGGTGGGTTGTTGAAGCGCAGGCCGAAAGTGAAAACATCTTTGGAGCAGACGTCGATACAGCGTCCGCAGTTGGTGCAGTTGCTGGCCAGAATGACCGGGCCGATGCCCTTGCCCGCACCCTTCAGCGCCGGGCGGATGACCTGCGGTTCCGGGCAGACTTCGAAGCAGTCCATGCAGTCGTTGCACGCCGCCCGCCTGCTGGCGGTAACGCGTAGCGGACTCCCCTTGGCGAGCAGGCTGTAGAAGGCGCCGACCGGGCAAAGGTGGCCGCACCAGCCGCGGCTCATCACGAACAGATCGAACAGAAAGACCGCCAGCACGACAACCCACGTGGCGCCCAGCCCGAAGAGCAGTCCGCGGTGCAGCATCGATACCGGATTGACCAGTTCCCAGACGATGCTGCCGGTCAGGGAAGCAAGCAGCAAGGTCATGGCCAGGATCCAGTAGCGGCTGCTGCGCGAAACGTGTGCGCTGCCCTTTATCCCCAGTCGGCGGCGCAGCCAGCCGGCGAGGTCGGTGAGCGGATTGATCGGGCAGACCCAGGCGCAGTAGACGCGGCCGCCAACCAGGAAATAGAAGACGATAACGATCAGCGCGCCAATCAGCGCGAGTTTCTCGGGCCAGTTGCCAGCCAGCAGTGATTGCAGCAGCACGTAGGGGTCGGTCAGCGGCAGGCTGTCGAGGGTCAGGCTATACGCCAGATTCCCCTTGACGATCCACACGGCGGCCAGCGGGCCAAGCAGGAACAGTGCCAGGAGCGCCAACTGGCAAAGGCGGCGAGCCAGCAGCCAGCGGTGCGCTGCGACCCAGCCTTTGCTGGCAACCGCTTCGGCACCGGCCCGCTTGCTGTTCATCGTGGCGCCTCGGCCGGCAGCTGGTTCAATCCGCTGCCCGGTGCCGCGGGACCGCCGAGGCCGGGCGGCAGGCTGGGAAGCGCCGGGCCGCCCGCCGGAACTCCTGCCGGCAAGGGGTCGCTACCGGGATCGAAGTGGCCTTCGAGATGGACGCCTTCGGGCAGGCGATCGGGCAAATCGACCAGTTCCCGGTCCTCGACCAGGGAATGCCCGCCGGCCTTGCTCTTCTCTTCCCAGCCAAGCCGGTAATGCTCGCCGAGCGAGCCTTTCACCAGTTTGGCCGGCAGCACCCTGATCGACGCCTCTTCGGTGACGCAGGCGCTTTCGCATTTGCCGCAGCCGGTGCAATGCTCGGAGTGCACCGTCGGAATGAACATCGCGTGCCGGCCGGTACGCGTGTTCGGCCGGAGCTCGAGGGTGATCGCCTTGTCGATGACCGGGCAGACGCGGTAGCAGACGTCACAACGCAGGCCGAGGAAGTTGAGACAGGTCTCCTGGTCGGAGAGGACGGCGAGGCCCATCCGCGACTGGTTGATGTCGGTCAGGCTGTGGTCGAGGGCTCCTGTCGGGCAGGCCTTGACGCAGGGGATGTCTTCGCACATCTCGCAGGGCCCGCTGCGCGCGGTGAAATACGGCGTGCCCGTGGCAATCGGTGATTCCGGTGTGGCCAGTTCGAGGATGTTGTAGGGGCAGTCGCGCACGCACATGCCGCAGCGAATGCAGGCGCCGAGAAAGTCGTCTTCGGCGGCGGCGCCGGGCGGACGGACGGCCAGGGGCGGCCTGGCCCTGGCCTGTTTGGCATAGCCGGCGAGGCCGAGCCCGAGCACGCCGACGCCGCAAAGCAGCCGCGCTGAATCGAAGACGAACTGGCGGCGGGCCAACGATTGAGTGTTGGCCGCACGCGCGGGTACGGGGCTGCGGTCTTTATTTGCCGTGGGCATTTATGGTGTCACCAGAAACCGGGCCGGTGTTCAGCGGCCATGAGGCGGGCGATGTTCTGCCCGCCCTGGCTCTCCCTGATTGTCCTGCGTTCGCGTGTCTATCAGGCTTTGACCACCTTGCACGCGCACTTCTTGAAGTCGGTTTCCTTGGAGATCGGACAAGTGGCGTCAAGTGTCAGCTTGTTGACCAGGCGATGCTCATCGAAGAAGGGCACGAACACCAGGCCAGCCGGTGGCTTGTTACGGCCACGCGTTTCGACGCGCAACGCGATCTCGCCGCGCCGGGTAACCGTCTTGACGACGTCACCGCGTTGCAGGCCGCGCTTCTTGGCGTCGTCCGGATGCATGTAGATCCAGGCGTCGGGCATGGCCTTGTACAACTCCGGGACGCGCCGCGTCATCGAACCGGTATGCCAGTGTTCGAGAACGCGCCCGGTGCATAGCCAGAGGTCGTACTCCTGGTCGGGCATTTCGGCGGCCGGCTGGTACGGCAGCGCAAAAATGACCGCCTTGCCGTCGGGCTTGCCGTAGAACTTCACGCCTTCGCCCGCCTTGACGTAAGGGTCGTAGCCTTCGCGGAAGCGCCACAGCGTTTCCTTGCCGTCAACCACCGGCCAGCGCAGGCCGCGCGCCTTGTGATAGGTGTCGAACTCTGCCAGGTCGTGGGCGTGGCCGCGACCAAAGGCGGCGTACTCCTCGAACAGGCCTTTTTGCAGATAGAAGCCGCAGGCCTTTGCTTCGTCGTTGTCGAAGCCCTTGTAGGTCTGGCTGGTCGGGAACTTGTCGACCTGGCCGTTGGCGAAGAGCACCTCGTAGAGCGTCTTGCCCTTGTACTCGGGGTTCTTGGCGAGCAGGTCGGCCGGCCACACCTCGTCGGTCGTGAAACGCTTCGAGAACTCGATGTACTGCAGAAGATCCGAGCGCGCCTCTCCCGGCGCCTTGACCTGCTGGCGCCAGAATTGCGTGCGCCGCTCGGCGTTGCCGAAAGCGCCTTCCTTCTCCATCCACATCGCCGAGGGCAGGATCAGGTCGCCGGACATCGCCGAAACGGTGGGGTAGCAGTCGGAGACGACGATGAAATTGTCGGGGTTGCGCCAGCCCGGGAAGATTTCATCATTGATGTTCGGCCCGGCCTGCATGTTGTTGGTCGTCGTCGTCCAGTAGAAATTGATCTTGCCGTCCTTGAGCAGCCGGCTCTGCAAAACGGCGTGTGCGCCGATCCAGTCCGGGATCGTGCCGGCCGGCAATTTCCACAGTTTTTCGCTGATCTCCCGATGCTTCGGGTTGTTGACCACCATGTCGGCCGGCAGACGGTGGGCGAAGGTGCCCACTTCGCGCGCCGTGCCGCAGGCCGAAGGCTGACCGGTCAGCGAGAACGGGCTGTTGCCGGGCTCGGAAATCTTGCCGACCAGCAGGTGCACGTTGTAGATCATGTTGTTCGCCCAGGTGCCGCGCGTGTGCTGGTTGAAGCCCATCGTCCAGAACGAGGTGACCTTGGCATTCGGGTCGGCATAGGCCTTGGCCAGCGCTTCGAGATTTTCTTTCGGTACCCCTGAGATCTCGTGCGTCTTGTCGAGCGTGTACTCGGCGACAAAGGCCTTGAACTCGTCAAAGGTGATGTCGCTGGTGCCGCCGGGGTTGCCCTTTGGCTTGCCGTCTTCTCCCGGATAGCCGTTGTTCATCGCCACCTTCTCGAGCGGATGATTCGGCCGCAGACCATAGCCGATATCGGTGACGCCTTTCTTGAAGTTGACGTTGCGGGCGACGAATGCCTCATTCACCGCCTTGTTCTGGATGATGTAGTTGCAGATGTAGTTGAGGATGGCCAGATCGCTCTGCGGCTTGAAAATCAACTCGTTATCGGCCAACTCGGTGGAACGGTGGCTGAAAGTCGAAAGTACGTGCACCTTGACGCCCTTGCCCGTCAGCCGCCGATCGGTGAGTCGCGACCACAGAATCGGGTGCATTTCGGCCATGTTCGAACCCCACAGCACGAAGGTGTCGGCGTGTTCGAGGTCGTCGTAGCAGCCCATTGGTTCGTCGATGCCGAAGGTGCGCATGAACCCGGCGACGGCCGACGCCATGCAGTGACGGGCATTCGGATCGATGTTGTTGCTCAGCAAGCCGGCCTTCATCAGCTTGGCGGCAGCATACCCTTCCCACACCGTCCATTGGCCGGAGCCGAACATGGCGATGTTGCGCGGGCCACCTTTCTTGAGCGCAGCCTTGCATTTCTCGGCCATGACGTCGTAGGCCTGATCCCAGGATATCGGCGCAAACTCGCCGTTCTTGTCGAATTTGCCGTCCTTCATGCGCAGCAGTGGCGTGGTCAGGCGATCCTTGCCGTACTGGACCTTGGACAGGAAGTAACCCTTGATGCAGTTGAGCCCTCGGTTGACCGGCGCGTCCGGGTCGCCCTGGGTGGCGACGATGCGCCCCCCCTTGGTTCCCACCAGCACGCCGCAGCCCGTTCCGCAGTAGCGGCAGGCGCCCTTGTCCCAGCGCACGCCATCGGACTTCGCGGGTGCCGCCTGGCTGATGCCGGGAATGCTGATGCCCGCCGCGGTGGCGGCGGCGGCAACGGCATTGCTCTTGATAAAATCACGGCGAGTCAAGGTCACTTTCATCTCATACTTCCTCATCAGGATCGGGTTCAAACTGGCTGTAGACCAATGATGCGGAGAGCACGCCTGGCTGCTGGCTGATGGTGGTGAACATGTCCGCCGCAGCGCGGTCGCTGTCCGCTTCGATGGTCACGATGAGTTGGCCATCCTTGCTCGCTGCATGGACTTCAACGCCGCCCAGGAGCAGCAGACCGTCCTGCACCCGCTGCTGTACTTCGGGGCGGGCATTGACCAGCAGACTGGAAATATTCATCAGATCGAGGCTCCCCTGTTGGCAAGCTGACTTGTCGTGTCGCCACTGCGGCCGGACACTGAATCAGACAGCGTGCACCAGGGAGGTACTCTAAGCGCGCGATGCGGTCATTTGCTTGATGCAGGTCAAGCGCACAGGGAATCTCGCTGGTGCTGGCTGCTGGCGGTGAGTGCCAGCGCTGGAGGCGTCGGTGGGTCGTTTGCCGCGGGCGGGCGGGACGAGTGCGACAGAACGGCGAGCCATCGGGGCCGCTGCTTCACAGCAGCGCCCGCGCGCCGGGAGACGACGCACCGGACGAGGCGAGTCGACGCAAAAAAAGCGCGGGACCGAAGGTTCCGCGCTTTTTAATTTTGTCCCCGCAAGTGCCGTCAGGCCGGCATCCTGAACCTGGGTTCAGATAGGTCACATCCCTTCCGCATCAGGTATGCCCGACTTGAGGGGCACACACAACAGCGGTTTCTATGGTCTGCAACCAATGCCAATTTGCATTGGTTCAAGGAATCTATGACCTTAACAAACACCGCAGGGAACTCTCTCGGAGTCTTCGGAACCACTCACTCGGGCTTTAAAACCGCTTCAAGTTCCGTCTCCATGTGGGAAATTCTACGCCTAAAGGCGTCGCTGTCCAGCGTTATTTCAGATTCAATTTTCTGATCTTTTGCCGGCGCGTCCTGATTTGCGCAGAGGTGCTCGTGGGCAATGTTCAGCGCTGCCATGACCGCGATGCGCTCGGCGAGATTGCTCTTGGTCTTCTCGGCGATGTCGCGCATCTTGCCGTCGACGTAGGCTGCGGCGTTGAGCAGTGCGGCACGCTCCTCGGGCGGGCAGGCGACTCGGTACTCCTTGCCAAGCAGCGTGATATCCAGAAAATTGGTTTCGTTGGGCATCGGGAAAGAATTCTCAGGCTTTGGCTTCGGGGAGTTGCAGGGCAAGTTGCTCAAGTCGGGTGGACGCAGCGCCCATGCGCTCGGCGAGGCGTTGTCTGTCCCCTTCGGCGACAGCGAGCTGCGCGCGGAGCTGGTCATTCTCGGCGCGCAGGCGTTGACAGAGCGCGACCACCTGGCCAATTTTGCTCTCGAGCGTGTCTAGTTCATTCAGCATGGCCAGACTATAGAATCAAGAGCTATCCTCGGTCAAGGCGCGCAGCTTGCTTCCTGGCGGCGCCTTGCTCTCTGACCGCTGCGCGCGCTTTCTGCGGCATGGGCGTTCCGTCCGATGCCGGGCGCGCTATAATCCGCGCTTTCGTCGGCCTTGGTCGGCGAAGGACATCGTGCAAGGTGCCGCAACGGAGATTCTCCGCAGCGGTTAAACGGGAAGCAGGTGCGTGTTCTTCAGAACACCAGGCCTGAGCTGCCCCCGCAACGGTAAGTGAGTGCGGGTGTGTCGAAATGCCACTGGGCGAGAGCCTGGGAAGGCGACACATCAAGACTCGCGAGCCCGGATACCGGCCTTCGCACACATTTGACGGAAGTGCCGCGGGGAAGCGGACACGAAACGCTCGGCCGTGCCGCCCGCCTCGTTGTTTTCTCCCTGGTGCATTTGATATTTGTTTGCTCGCCGGTTCGCGGGGACGCTCGCCGGAAGCAGGGAGAAACCCATGATGAATCAAAGGACGCCGCGCGCAGGTTCTGCCGCGGCATTGGCCACGCTATGCGGGGCATTTTTTCCGATCGCGGCCAACGCCGCCGACCAGCAGCTCGATCCGATCGTTGTCACCGCGACCCGACAGGCGACGCGCGCCAACGAGTTGACCAGCGACGTGTCGGTCATCACCCGTGAAGAAATCGATCAGGCCGGCCAATCCACACTCGAGCAGCTGCTGTCGCGCCAACCCGGCGTTCAGTACACCGCCAACGGCGGCCCGGGCACGAACAGCGGCGTGTTCATCCGCGGTGCGAGCAGCAATCAGTCGATCGTTCTGATCGACGGGCAGCGAATCAGCTCGGCGACGACCGGAAGTGCCGCGCTGGCGCGTATCCCGCTGGACCAGATCGAACGCATCGAGATCCTGCGCGGTCCGGCCTCGTCGCTGTACGGTGCCGACGCGATTGGCGGTGTGATTCAGATCTTCACGCGCAAGGGCGAGGGTCCGGCGCGACTCAACGCGAGTACGGGGTATGGCACCTACGGAACCACCGACACCACCGTCGGCATTTCGGGCGGGACCGATCTGGTTTCCTACAGTGTCCAGGCGGGGTATCTGGACACAGGCAGTTTCAACGCCATTCACGACAAGGCCAACATCTACTACAACCCGGACGACGACGGCTATCGCAACAGCAATCTGAGTGCGAACTTCTCCGTGCGTCCGGCGGTCGGTCAGGAAATTGGCGTCAACCTGCTGGCCAGCGACGGTACCAACCGCTATGACTCGAACGACTTCGGTGCTCGCGGTGCCGGGCAGAACTTCACCGCCGATCAGTTGGTGGAATCGTATTCGCTGTACTCGCGTAACCGCATCAACCAGGCGTGGACGAGCACGCTGCGGGTCGGCACCAGTACCGATGCCAGCAAGGGTTACGCCGGCAATGTCAGGGAGTACACGATACGGACCGACGCGGATCTGGCGTCGTGGCAGAACGATATCGTGCTGCCCGTCGGGGAAGCGCTGCTGGCCGCCGAATACACCAAACAAAAGGTCTCCGGCAGTACCGACTACACCGTGAGCGAACGCACGATTCGCTCGTTGCTGGGCGGCTGGAACGCCAATATCGAGAAGCACCGCTTGCAGTTCAACCTGCGTCGTGACGACAATTCCCAGTTCGGCGCTGAAACGACCGGTTCCGCTTCCTACGGTTATCAGTTCGCTCCCGACTGGCGAGGGCACGTGTCCTATGGCACGGCGTTTCGCGCGCCGACGTTCAACGAACTGTATTTCCCGGCCGGCAATTTCTTTTCCGGGGGCAATCCCGACCTGAAGCCGGAGCAGGCGAAGAACATCGAGCTGGGGGCCAATTGGGAGCGCGGCGATCATCGTGCCTCGCTCGTCGTGTACAACAACGACGTCACCGACCTGATCGAGTTCCGGCCACCGACCTACGCGCCGGTCAACGTCAGCAAGGCCTTGCTGCGCGGCGCGACATTGACCTACGACGGCCGTTTTTCGGAATGGGGGGTGGGCGTCGTCGTCGATTTGCTCGATCCGCGCAATGACGAAGACGGACCCAACAACGGCAATCGACTGGCCCGCCGCTCCGACCAGCAGATGAGCAGCTACATCAGTCGAAAGCTCGGCGACTGGGACCTGCGCGGCGAGTGGCAGCTGGTCGGCAATCGTTACGATGACCCGGCCAATACCAAGCTCCTCGGTGGCTACGGGCTGGTCAACCTCTATGCGGACTACCGCCTGCAGCGCGACTGGACGCTGTTTGCCCGGGCCAACAACATCTTCGACAAGTACTACGAGACAATCGACAACTACGCCACCGCCGGGGCGAACGTCTTCGTCGGTGTCCGTTACGCGCCGAAGTAGGACGCTGCGTGCCCACCCGCCGCCGTGCCTTGCTGATTCTCGCAGCCCTCGCCGGGCTGTCGCAGCTGAGCATTGTCCTGGCGCTGATGGTGGGCAGCATCGCGATTGGTCCGCTCGATGTCCTGGCGACGCTGCTTGACGGCAATGGTGGCGTCGCCGGCGAGGTGGTACGCAGCCTGCGCCTGCCGCGCGCCTTGACCGGTTTCGCCTGCGGTGGCTTGCTGGCACTGGCCGGAGCCCTGCTGCAGGTGCTGTTGCGCAACCCGCTCGCCGATCCGTATGTGCTGGGCATTTCGGGTGGGGCGGGTATTGGCGCGCTGCTGGCCATCGTCCTCGGACTCGGCGTTGCCGGGGTCAACGGGCTGGCTTTCGCGGGTGCCCTCGGCGCCATGCTGCTGGTTTTCGGCCTGGCCCATGGCGAGGGCGGCTGGACGCACTCACGGCTGTTGCTGACCGGGGTGATCGTTGCCGCCGGCTGCGGCGCCGTGGTCACCCTGATGTTGGCCATGGCCCCCGACGATCGCTTGCGGGGAATGCTGTTCTGGTTGATGGGCGACCTCTCGCAGACCGGCGACCCACAACTGGTGCTGATTCTGCTCGCCACGGTGCTCCTTGTGTCGCTGCCGTTTGCCCGCGAACTCAATCTCCTGGCACGTGGCGCTGACGTCGCGCAGGCGCTCGGTGTTGCCGTCCGCCCCTTGCGCCGTGGCGTCTATCTGGTCGCCTCGCTGGCCACTGCCGCGGCGGTCACCCATGCCGGGGCGATCGGTTTCATCGGCCTGATCGTGCCGCACCTCGTCCGTCTGGCGACCGGCAACGACCAGCGCCTGTTGTTGCCGGCCTCGGTGCTCGCCGGCGGTAGCCTGCTGGTGATCGCCGACACCCTGGCACGGACCATTCTGGCGCCGCAGCAACTGCCCGTCGGCGTGCTCACGGCGCTGATCGGCGTGCCCGTTTTTCTCTTCCTGCTGACGCGCGGCGCGGCCGGGCGCGGCTGAGATGGATCACCCGCAGCCTGTGCTGTTCGCCCGTGGCCTTCGCGTCGGCATCGCTGGCCGCACTTTCTGTCGCGATCTGGCGCTGAGCGTACGACCGGGTGAGTCGCTGGCCATTCTCGGCCGCAACGGTGCCGGGAAGTCGACCCTGCTCTCGGTGCTGGCCGGTTTGCGCGCGCCGGATGCGGGCGAGGTCTGCCTCGCCGGGAGCAGCTACGCCCAACTCGGCGCGCGGCGTAGCGCCCGCATTCGGGGCTGGTTGCCGCAGAGCCGCAGCGAGGCGTTCTCCTCGACGGTCCTCGAAACGGCACTGATCGGACGCCATCCCCATCTCGATCGCTGGGATTGGGAGTCCGACGCCGATGCCCGAAAAGCCCGTCAGGCGCTGGCCGCGGTCGGTCTGGCCGAACTCGCGCAACGCGACGTGCAGACGCTTTCGGGTGGCGAGCGGCAAAGGCTGGCCATTGCCACCTTGCTGACGCAGGCGCCGCAGCTCTACCTGCTCGACGAGCCGCTCGCGCACCTTGATCTGAACCACCAGATCGCCACCCTCGAGCTGTTTGCCGCCCTCAATCGCGACCAGCAGATGGCCAGCGTAATGGTTCTCCACGAACCCGGGCTGGCGGCGCGGTTCTGCTCGCGGGCGCTACTGCTCTTCGACGACGGCACGACGCTGCAGGGAAGCAGCGACGAGGTGATTAGCAGCGATTCCTTGAGCCGGCTGTACGGCTATCCGCTGCGTGAAGTGGGTGTTGGCGAGCTGCGCTGGTTCATGCCCGCGTAGCGCGACTACCGGCAGGCCCTCAGGTGCTCGGCGTCGACGGTCCGTCGCGATCGCTCTGCAGGGCTTGTTTGCGCCGGTACATGTCGGCGTCGGAGTATTGCACCAGCGATTCGACATCCTGTCCGTCGTCGGGGTACATGGCCAGGCCGATCGAGGCGCCGGTGTTGGCGTCCGACGCGGCCGGATCGATCGACAACAATGGCGTGCCGAGCAACTGCTCGATGTTGGTGCGCGCGCTCTCGGCGTCGTGCCGGTTGTTGACCGCGTCGAGCATGACCACGAACTCGTCGCCGGCGTAGCGTGCAACCAGATCGCGGCTGCGCAGTCCGGTAAGCATGCGCTGCGCCATTTCCTGCAGCACCTTGTCGCCGACGTCGTGGCCGAAGCTGTCGTTGATGTTCTTGAAATCGTTGAGGTCGATGAAAAGAATGGCGAAAGGGCGCGGGTCAGAGAGTTCGCGTTGCTGCGCCAGGCGCTCATCGACGCGGCGCAGGAAGGCTTCGCGGTTGGCCAGCCCGGTCAAGCGGTCGCTGAGAAGCTTGCTCTGCATGCTCCTGAAGCTTTTCGCCAGGTCGCCGATCTCGTCGCTGCGCGTGACGTCGAAGGCCGCGTTCAGGTCACCGTTGCCGACCTTGCGGGCGGCCACGGCGAGCTGCTTGAGGTCGCGGGCGACGACCGAGAGGACCATGAAGCCGATCAAGATCGTCATCAGCGAGGCCAGCAGGGCCAGAGCCACCGTGCGCTTGAAGTTCTCGGTCACCCCAAACAGGAAATCGCTGCGTGGTACCGCGACGACGATGATCCAGTCCAGTCCGGCGGCGTCCTGGATGCGCGCATAGGCGGCCTCGACTGCCTCGCCGTCGGCGCTTTCAAACACCGCCGTTTGCGGGTGCGGGGCTCCCGCGGAAGGGTGCAGCAGCTTGCGGATCTCGCGATAACTGGCGGCGACCAGTGAATCGTCGCTATCCTGCACCTTGAGTCGCACCTTGTCTCCGGCGGCGTCCTTGCGCAGGTGCGGGCCGCGTGAGGTACCGATCAGCTGGCCGTCGGTTTCGACAACGTAAGCGATGCCGTTGGCGCTCAGGCGCAACGAGTGCAGAAAATCGTTGACTCCCTGCAGCGACAGGTCGGTAGCGACGACGCCCTGAAACTCCCCCTGAGCGTTGTTGACTCGCCTGGCGCGGGTGGCGACCAGTTCCTCGGTCTTGAAGTCAATGTACACCGAGGTCCAGGTATGTGCCGTCGAACTCTCGCCGGACTTGAACCACGGGCGTTCGCGGGGCTCGAAGATGCGCGTTTCGCGAACGGGATCGGTCAGTTCGCCAGCAATCCCGGAAAAGCGATAGATCGTCCGCGGGCCGTCGCCGACGGTTCGCAGGCGCAACTCGGCGTCGTTTTCCGAATGCCGCCAGAGTCCGAAAAAGCGCCCGCTACGATCGCCGTAGTAGGCGTAATTGTTGGGGTCGCGATGCACCGAGGTCGCCAGCCAGAAGCGAGTGCGCAGGTTGTCGAGGTCGTCGTTGATGTCTTCCGGCGCGGCCACGCCGGCGGGAAACGCCGTTTCGAGCACCGCGCTGGCACCGAAGACGTGCCGCTCGGCGGCCTGGGCGATGCGGTACACCATCTCCGACAGCAGCTGATTGGACAGGGTGTCTACGGCGACCCGCCCTGCAGAGTACGACAGGCCGCCGATGGCGGCAGCCAGCACCAGCACCAGCACCACGTACGGCAGGGTGAGCATCTGCCGCAGGGAAAGGATTTGCAGGAACTTCATGGACTCTCGCGCTGAGCGACTCGGTGAAAAGCGCGCCAGAAAAGCCGTTGCGCTGCGCCGCGCTTCATCGTTAACAGTGGCTCCGGCTGTAAGGGGCTGCGCGCCTGAGCACTGGCTAGAGCGAATGCTAGGCGATGGCCGCGCGGACCCGCGTGACGGATGTCACGGCGGTTGGCAGCGCCGGTCGTCAAGCGCTTTCCTGGCGGCGCGAGGGAAACCCGTAGCGAGCGCTCGTCGTCAAGAGGTTGGCATTGGCCTTGGCGTGGCAGCCGCTTTGACGCTCGGCACGTAGTCGAAGTCGGCGACCAGGATGTGGTTGTAGAACCAGCCGTTGATGAGGAATTTGACCTCGTCGGCAATCTCGTCGAGGGTCATCTGCTTGGCGTTCTCGAGGAGCTTGAACAGCATGCGCCGGAATTCCGTGTGCAGCTGCCGATGCGCCTCGAGGCCCGGGTATTGGCAAGCGGCCATCATTTGCTCTTCTTCGCGCAAATGGACCTTGACGTACTCGGTGAGCATGGCCAGCGATTTCAGCACGCGGATCTGGTCACCATCGCCACTGAAGGTTGCTGCAAGGTCGAACAATTGCCGATGCTGCGCATCGATGTTGGGCAAGCCGACCAGAATCTTCGGCGACCACTCCACCAACTCATAGTTCATTTGCCGCTCCATTTGCTCCGTAGGGGTGGGCCAGGCGTGTCACGAAATTGCCGTCTGGCGGGCCGAATCGATTTGCTCGGAGAGCGTCAGCCAGCGCTCTTCGAGTTTTGCCAGTTCCTCGGCGATCTCGCTCATTCGTCCTCCCAGGGTCGCCAGATCAGCGGCGGCCAGCGGGTTCGACAAGCGGCTCTCCAGAGAGTGCTGTTCTTTTTGCAGATCGAGTAGCGCCTGTTCGACCCGACCCTGGTCGCGAGCCAGTCCCTTCAGCTTGCCGGGTGCTTTCCGGGCGGCCGCGGCGACGACCGATTCTGCCGGTTTGAGCGGTTCTTTGGCGCTCTTCAGTGACGCCTTGAGACTGTCCCGGTTGCGCTTGGCCTCGTCGAGAAGGTAGCGCTGGTAGTCATCGAGATCGCCGGTAAAGTCGGCCACCCCACCGCGGCTGACCAGCCAGAACTCGTCACAAACGGAGCGCAGGAGCGAGCGGTCGTGACTGACCAGCATCACCGTTCCCTCGAATTCGTTGAGCGCAATCGACAGGGCTTCGCGGGTGGCGAGGTCGAGGTGGTTGGTCGGTTCGTCGAGCAGCAGCAGGTTGGGGCGTTGCCAGACGATCATGCACAGCACCAGGCGAGCTTTCTCGCCGCCGCTCATGGTGCCGACCGCCTGCTTGACCATGTCGCCACTGAAATTGAAGGTGCCGAGGAAGCTGCGCAGGTCCTGCTCGCGGCCGCTCTGCCCGTTGGCCAGACCTTCCTTGGCCATGCGGACCATGTGTTCCAGCGGCGTTTCGTCCGGACGCAGGACGTCCAGTTCCTGCTGCGCGAAGTAGCCGATGTGCAGGCCTTTTCCTTCGCTGATCGTGCCGCTGATACATCCGAGGACGCGGGCAATGGTTTTCACCAGCGTCGACTTTCCCTGTCCGTTGGCGCCGAGGATGCCGATGCGCTGGCCGGCCAATACCGAACGCGTGACCTGGCGGACGATCACCGTCGCCGGCGTGCCGGCGGCGGCCTCGGCCGGCGCCGGGTAGCCGAAGCTGGCATTGTCCATGATCAGCATCGGGTTGGGCAGGTTGGCGGCTTCCTTGAACTCGAAGCTGAACTCGGCGTTGGCCAGCACCGGCGCCAGACGTTCGATTCTTTCCAGCGCCTTGACCCGGCTCTGCGCCTGCTTGGCCTTGGTGGCCTTGGCTTTGAAGCGGCTGATGAAGCTCTGCAGATGGGCAATCCTGTCCTGTTGCTTGGCGTAGGCGTTCTGCTGCAGTTCGAGTTGCTGGGCGCGGGTTTCCTCGAAGACGCTGTAATTGCCGCCGTAACGTGTCAACTGCTCGTTGTCCAGATGCAGGGTGACGGTCGAGATCGCGTCGAGGAACTCGCGGTCGTGACTGATCACCAGCATCGTGCCTTCGTAGCGCTTGAGCCAGGTTTCCAGCCACACCAGCGCATCGAGGTCGAGGTGGTTGGTCGGTTCGTCGAGCAGCAGAAGGTCGGACGGACACATCAGCGCCCGCGCCAGCTGCAGCCGCATCCGCCAGCCCCCGGAAAAGCTGTCGACCGGATTGTTCAGTTCGGTGGTCTTGAAGCCGAGACCAAGAATCAGCGACTGCGCGCGCGCCTGCGCATCGTGTGCGCCGGCGTCGTGCAGCGCCATGTAGGCGTGCGCCAGCTCTTCGCCGTCGCCGCTCGCTTCGGCCAGGCGGACTTCCTCCTCGGCGGCGAGCAGGGCCGTGTCGCCGCTGATGACGAAGTCGGTTGCACTCTGCGAGGTTTCCGGCATTTCCTGCAGGACCTGCGCGAGGCGCCACTGTGCCGGCCGGAAGAACTCGCCGGCGTCTTCGTGCAGGCTGCCGTCGAGCAGCGCGAAGAGCGTCGATTTGCCGGCGCCGTTGCGGCCGATCAGGCCGACTCTCTCGCCGGTGTTGATGGTTACCGAGGTGTTATCAAGCAACACCCTGGCGCCGCGGCGCAGGGTTACGCCCTTGAGGGTGATCATGCGGCAGGAAACTCCAAGTGGTTGTCCGGCAGCCTTGGTCGTGCCGAGACTGCGGGGCGGTCGGGATGGTCGGGATGTGAGCGGGCAGCGGTCAGCGGAATATCACCGTCTTGTTGGCGTGCAGGAGCACGCGATCCTCGAGGTGATAGCGCAGCCCGCGTGCCAGTACCGCCTTTTCGATATCCTTGCCGTAGCGCACCATGTCTTCGACGGAGTCCGAATGATCGATGCGGATCACGTCCTGCTCGATGATCGGTCCCTGGTCGAGTTCGCGGGTGACGTAATGGCAGGTCGCGCCGATCAGCTTGACGCCGCGCTGGAAAGCCTGATGGTAGGGCCGGGCGCCGACGAAACTGGGCAGAAATGAATGGTGGATGTTGATCATCTGTCCCGGGTAACGGGCGCACATCTCCGGCGGAAGAATTTGCATGTAACGGGCCAGGACCATGGTGTCGCCCCTGACCTCGTCGTAGATGCGACAGATTTCGGCGTGCGCGCCAATCTTGTTGTCGGCGCTGATCGGCACGTGGTGGAAAGGGATGCCGTGCCACTCGACGAAGGCCTTGAAGGTATCGTGATTCGAGATCACGCACGGGATCTCGATATCGAGCTCTTTCGACTGCCAGCGTGCCAGCAGGTCGTAAAGGCAGTGCTCCTGTTTGCTGACCATCAGCACGACGCGTCGCTTGACGGCCGAGTCACTGATCTTCCACTCCATCGACAGCTCTGCCGCCAGTGGCGCGAAGCGTTCGCGGAACTCGGCCAGATGAAAGGGCAGCGAATCGGCCTTTACCTGCATGCGCATGAAGTAGCGACTGCCATGGCCATCGTTGCCGTCGTCGGCGTGATAGCTCGATTCGAGAATCCAGCCGTTGTGCTGGGCGATGAAGCCCGAGATGCGGGAAATGATGCCGACCTGGTCGGGGCAGGATCCGGAAAGCGTGTAGAAACGTCTTGTCTGCATGCGGTGGCGATCCTAGGCTGCCGCGCGCGCGGCGAAGGCCTTGTCGATTTCGGCGCGCAGATCTGCGAAGGTCCGGGTGACCGGATACTGCGGGAATTCCTCGATCACTTTCTCGGGCGGGCGAAAGAGAATTCCGGCGTGCGCCTCTCCGAGCATCGCCGTGTCGTTGTACGAATCGCCGGCGGCGACGACCGAGAACCTGAGTTCCTTCAGGCGTTGCACGGCCTCGCGTTTCTGGTCGGGCATGCGCAGGCGGTAGTGCACCAGCTTGCCATCGGCGTCGGCCTCCAGGCTGTGGCAGAACAGCGTCGGCCAGCCGAGCTGGCGCATCAGCGGGTGCGCAAATTCGTAGAAGGTATCCGAGAGGATGATCAGCTGGTAGGTCTCGCGCAGCCCGTCTACGAAAGCACGCGCCCCCTCGAGCGGTCCCATCTCGGCGATGACTTTCTGGATATCCGGCAGGCCGAGCTTGTTCTCGGCCAGGATGGCCAGTCGATAGCTCATCAGTTTGTCATAGTTGGGCTCGTCGCGCGTGGTGCGGCGCAGCTCTGGAATACCGGTGCGAGCGGCGAATTCGATCCAGATTTCGGGGACGAGTACGCCTTCGAGGTCAAGGCAGACGATTTGCACGGCAGGCTCCCGGTGGGTAGATTTTGGCAAAAAACCGGGATTCTACCAAATCCGCCCTGGCAGGTATGCAGCGCGGCAGCGCTCCGACAGTCCCGCCAGTGATGCGCGCCGCCAGCGCCAGCGGGTGATCGTCGCTGGTGCTCACTCTCCGTTTTGCTTCTGATCGGGAGCTGACCCGACGGTCGCCGACGCCAGGCAACACTGTCCGCGGCCGCCTTCCTTGGCCAGGTACATGGCGCGGTCGGCAGCCAGCAGCAGGGAGTCGAGGTCGTCGGAGTCCAGCGGCCACAAGGCCACACCGACGCTAGCGCCGACCTGCACCACTTGCGTGTCAACCGTCGCCGGGCGGCTCAGCGTGACGATGAGCTTGGCGCCGATCGCCAGCGCCTGTTCTTCGTCGAGCACGCCTTCGACGACGACGACGAACTCGTCGCCGCCGAGGCGGGCGACCGTGTCCGAGACGCGCACGCATTCCTGCAGGCGTGCGGCAATGGTCTCGAGGAGTTGGTCGCCGATGGCGTGCCCGTGGGTGTCGTTGACCAACTTGAAACCGTCAAGATCGACCATCAGCAGCGCGAACATGTCGCCGCTGCGTTTGCCGCGGGCGATGATCCGCCGCAATTCGTCGTAAAGCAGGGCGCGGTTGGCCAGTCCGGTCAATGGGTCGTGGTGCGCCAGCTTGCGCAGCTCGGCTTCGCTGTGGCGCAGGCGTTCGTTGCTTTCGGCCAGCTCGAGGGTGCGCTGCATGACGCGCTGTTCGAGGAGTTTTTCCGACTGCCGCAAGGTCTCGACGGCGTTCTCTCTGGCGCTCAGGGTTTCCGCCTGCGCCGCTGCCAGCGCACGGCGCGCGCTGTTGATGCGGTCGGCGAGGGCGAAGGAAAGCAACAGAATCTCGAGCGCCGAGCCGATTTGCAGGGCGAAGACGGTCAGGAGATTGGTCGGTAACCAGTTCAGTGCGCGCAGGGCGGTCAGGGCCGCGCCGAGGAGTAGCAGACTCCATGCGGCCAGGAACAGGCGCGCGCCCGCTTGATGGCGGACGGCACACAGTGTGGCCGTGGCAACCGCGGTCGCCGCGAACGCTGCACCGAGGAGGGCAGTGGCCATTCCTGCCGGGCGGTAGCCATAAAAGACGGCCGTCGCGGCGGCCAGAACGAAGCCGGCCTGCAGCAGGGCCAGCAGGCGGTCGAAGCGCGGGCTCGCCTTCCGGGTTTCGAGAAAGAGGCGCGTGAATAGGGCACCAAAGAAGCCGGTGGAGCAGAAGCCTAGCGGGATGGCAAGGTCTCCCCACGCCGGCCAGTCGGGCCACAGGAACTGGTTGCCCAGCCCAAGCATCGACAACTGCGCGACGGCGATGGAGGCGACGACGCCGACGTAGGCCAGATAGGCGGCTTCGCGGAGCGAGAAGTAGAGCAGCAGGTTGTACAGACCGAGTGCCAGCAACATCCCGAAGTAGGTGGCCATGATGCTGTAGACGCGTTGATCGCTGGCGTGCAGGGCGGCCGGGGACCATAGTGTCAGAGGGATGGTGACGCTGCCGCTGGAAGCGACGCGCAGGTACAGTTGCTGCTCGCTACCGGGGGCCAGTTCGAGCGGGAAGACGAGATTGCGGTGCACGAATGGCCGGCTTGAAAAAGGCGCCTGGTCGCCGGCGTGTTGGCGTACCACCGTGGCGCCGTGGCGGACAAAGACCGTCACGGAGTCGAGCGAGGGATAGCCGACCTCGAGTAGCCATCGCGTCGCGGCCCCGAGTTCGGGCGCCAGCGTCAGGCGCAGCCAGTAGGTCGTCGGCGAATAGCCGAAATTGAGATCGCCGTCGCCAGCGTGCCGCCGGAATCGCGTTGCCGTCTCCGGCCGTTCGATGTCGGTCAGCGTGAGCTCTCCGGCCGGGTCTTCGAGAACTTCGGTGAACGGGCGTAACGGCACCGAGCTGCTGAGCGCGGTGAGGCGAACCTGCGTGTCTGCACTCGCCGGGGCAAGCGCGGCAAGAATGGCCAGCAGCAGAATGATTGCCTGCAGAGCGCGCATGCATGTGCTCCGGTTACGCCCAAATATCAGGCTCGTCTGTAGTATACGCGGGTAGCCGGTCGGTCAGTCGGCGCGCCGCTGCCGTGAGGCGAGCGAGCCGGCTACCCCGGGATCCGAGGAAGGTAATGAAGGAGAATTGCATGCGTCTTACGGGCAGCCTGCTGCTTGTCTTTA
Organism: Candidatus Accumulibacter regalis; assembly: GCA_000585075.1. GTDB lineage: Bacteria > Pseudomonadota > Gammaproteobacteria > Burkholderiales > Rhodocyclaceae > Accumulibacter > Accumulibacter regalis. The sequence goes on from JEMY01000026.1 coordinate 165,202, forward strand.
TATCGATCAGTGGCGGCGCCTGCGCCGACGAGCCAGCGCCAGTCCCCGTGCCACAGACGCTCGAGGAGGCGGTCGCTCAGCGCGAGCGAGCCGACGCGCTGCGCGACCAGGCCGAGGAGCGCTACCTGTTCGAGCAGAACGAGTGCTACCGGAAGGTTCTGGTCAGCGACTGCCTGGTGGCGGCCAAGAAACGCCACACCGAGGCGAGGGTCGCGGCGCGTCGACTCGACCAGCCAGCGATCGATTTCGAGCGTGCGGCGCGGCGTCAGGATCTCGAGGCGCGTGAGGCGCAGCGCGCTGCCGACAATCTCAGCCGTCAGGCCGAAGAACAGGGGCGCGCCGAACTTTACCGTGCCGAACACGCGGCGAAGCTAGCCGAGCGCGAGGCGAAATTGGCCGCCAAGGCGAAAAAAGCGGCGGAGGGGCGCCAGAAAATGGCGGCCGAACAGGCCAAGCGGCAGGCCAAGCTCGACAAGCGGGCTCGCCAGGACGCCGAAAGAGAAGCCAGGAAAGCGGCGCAAGCGGCTGCATCGGCGAGCAAGGAAGGAGGCAAGGCGTCGACCGGCGCGGTCAATTGATCGCGCAGATGGTCCTGCCGGGGAGCGGGTGCCCCGCCGATCCTTCGGCCCTGCACCGGTCCGACGCGTCGCCCTGATCGCTGCCGCTTCAGGCAAGGCCCTGGCTGTCGAGATACTCTTCGTAGGTGCCGAGGTAATTGACCAGCGTGCCGTCGAGGCGGATCTCCAGGATGCGCGTGGCCAGCGACGAGACGAATTCGCGGTCGTGGGAAACGAAGGCCAGCGTTCCCTTGAATTTCTCCAGGGCCGTGTTGAGCGATTCGATCGACTCCATGTCGAGGTGGTTGGTCGGCTCGTCCATGACCAGCACGTTGGGTTTCATGAGCATCAGTTTGCCGAAAATCATGCGTCCCTGCTCGCCACCCGAGATCACCTTCACCGCCTTGCGCACTTCGTTGCCGGAGAAGAGCAGGCGTCCGAGGGTGCCGCGGATCAGCGTCTCGAGGTCGTCTCCCTCGGCGGCGTTGGCGCGCGCGTAGCCGGCGATCCAGTCGGTCAGGTTGACCTCGCTGTCGAAATCCCTGGCGTGGTCCTGGGCGTAGTAGCCAAGGCGTGCCTTCTCGGCCCACTTGATGCTGCCGCGTTGCGGCTGCAACTCGCCCATCAGCAGCTTGAGCAGCGTTGTCTTGCCCACGCCATTCTCGCCAACGATCGCCAGCCGATCGCCGCCGTTGAGTGCCAGATTCAGTTTGTCGAAGATCTTCTGCTCGCTTCCCGGGTAGGCGAAGGTCAGGTTTTCGATTTCCACCGCCTGACGGTGGAGCTTCTCGCGCTCGTCGTATTCGAAGCGAATCCAGGGGTACTGGCGCGAGGACGGCTTGACGTCTTCCGGCTTGAGTTTTTCGATCAGCTTGACGCGCGAAGTTGCCTGCTTGGCCTTTGAGGCGTTGGCCGAAAAACGGCGCACGAAGTTCTGCAGATCGGCAATCCGCTCCTTGGCCTTGGCGTTGGCGTTCTGCTGGCGCTCGCGTGCCTGCGCCGAGGCTTCCATGAAATCGTCGTAGTTGCCCGGATAGACGGTGATCTTGCCGTAGTCCAGGTCGGCCATGTGGGTGCACACCTGGTTGAGAAAGTGACGATCGTGGGAAATGATGACCATCGTGCTGTCGCGATCGTTGATCACGTTTTCCAGCCAGCGGATGGTGGCGATGTCGAGGTTGTTGGTCGGTTCGTCGAGGAGCAGGATCTCGGGGTTGGCGAACAGCGCCTGAATCAACAGGACGCGCAGCTTCCAGCCAGGCGCGACGTCGCGCATCGGGCCAAAATGCTGCTCGGCCGGGATGCCGACGCCGAGCAGGAGCTCACCGGCACGCGCCTCGGCGGTGTAGCCGTCGTATTCGGCAAAGCGGCCTTCCAGCTCGGCCGCGTGCAGGTAGTCCTCCTCGCTCGCCTCGGGATTGGCGTAGATGGCGTCTTTTTCGACCATGCACGCCCACATTTCCTCGTGGCCCATCATCACCACGTCGATGACGCGCTGCTCTTCGAAGGCGAATTGATCCTGACGCAGGTAAGCCATGCGTTCGTGCGCGTCCTTCGAGACGTTGCCGGCAGTGGGTTCGAGTTCGCCGTCGAGAATCTTCATGAAGGTCGATTTGCCGGAGCCGTTGGCGCCGATCAGGCCATAGCGGTAGCCTTCGCCGAACTTGACCGAGACGTTTTCAAAAAGGGGCTTGACCCCAAACTGCATGGTGATGTTGTTGGCGACGAGCACTAAGAAACCTCGGGAAAATCATCGGGTTGCAAAAAGGGCGATATTGTACCTCAGGGATCGACGGCGTGCCTGCATGGCGGGTTGAATGGCGTACTGGTGCTTGTGTGACCCCGTGGCCGCGGTGTGCCCGGGCAGCACTGCGCGGGCGCTGAAAGATCCGGCCGGGCCCACCGTTCGCCGTCAGCGGTTGTTCAGCGCCAGCTTGATGCCGAAGGCGAGCAAGGCGACACCGGCCAGGCGAGTCGCCAGCCGGCGTGCGCCGGGCAGGAGCGACAGCTTGCGGGCGACGCGGTTGCCGATCAGCACCAGCCCGGCCTGGTAGAGCAGGCTGAGCAGCGTGACGTGCGCAACCATCGCCGCGAGGGTCAGCGGCGCTGCGTCAGCATGCAGGAAGAGGGGAAAGAAAGCGACGAAGAAGAGCATCACCTTCGGGTTGGTCAGACTGACCGCGAAGGCCTGGCGAAAATACCGCCAGCCACTCTGGCGTGGCGCAGCTTCGACGTCGGCGCCGGCAACCGGCTGGCGCAGCAGCTGCACACCGATCCAGGCGAGATAGGCGGCGCCGAACCACTGCAGGCCCTGGAACAGCGCGGGGTGGGCGTTCATCAGCGCAGCCAGGCCAGCCAGTGCGGCAAGCATGTAGACCAGATCGCCGAGCAGCGTGCCGCCGACGGCACCCAGACCGGCGCCGACGCCACTGCGCGCCGTGGCGTTGAGGATGGCCAGCGTTCCCGGGCCTGGAATCAGCTGGAAAACGACGATCGCGGCGATAAAGCTCGCGTAGTTCTGAATCTCGAACATCTCGTTCTCTCCTGATCTTCCTTGCTCCGCATCGCCGCTCAGGCGTGATCGACGGTGCCGCTGGTCACGGCCAGCAAGACATCGAGCTCCAGCCAAAGGGCGTCGCAGAGGCCTTCGCGGTAGGCCGAGCGCCGGAAGCTCGCGTGTTCGTTGCGATAAACGGTCATCAGACCGCGCCGGTCGTCGAGGGCGCAGCTTCTGACGTTGGCCAGGCGGTCGGCGGCCTTGACCACCAACGCCAGTTCGGCGGCGCCGCTGACCGTGGCCAGGCGGGCGTAGGTCTCCGCCTTGCGCTCGGCGCGGCTGGCTCCCGACAGGTCGGTCAGCAAGCTGACGCATTCGGCGACCAGGGGCCCGAAGCGGTCGCGGATTTCGATGTCGGTGACGGCGGTGTCTTCGACCACATCGTGGAGGTAGCCGATGATCTGTGCCTGGCTGCCGTAGGGGCCGAGCAGAGCGACGACCTCGTCTAGGTGAAAGGAGTACGGCAGATCGCCGTAGCGTTGGCTGCCGTGGGCAGCCAGAGCAAAGGAGCGTGCTTCGTCAAGCATGGTTCTTTCCTTGCGGGCAGTCGTTCGGAGGACGCGGCTGGTCAGCGCTTCACCGGTCTTCCGCCAGCGGCCTCTTCAGCCCGATCCGACCAGGCCGGGGTCGCTGACGTGCTCAATGAGGATTCGCCGCAGGCGCATGACGATGGCCGGCGCGGTGGCGAAGAAGTTGGCGAAAGTCACCGCCTCAGAGGTTGTGAATTTTTTGTCTTTGGGCCAGTAGGGGCGTCGTTCCCCTGGTAGGGCCCCCACAGGCCAGAATATGCCTTATTGATAATGCTGACGGCGGTTGGCCCTTGGTGGATCCCTTTTTTGCGTGTTTTCCTTGGTTACCCGGCTACTTGTGGAACAGCAGACGTTCCTGTCCCTATCCCAACCAAGTGGGGTGCGAGCGTGACAGTGCGCATCAGGTTATGTGCCAAGGCGAAGAGTAGTGCGACCGCCTTTACTTTCTTCAGCCCGCGAACCTGTAGTCGATTCAGACCCCGGTTGCGTGCCAGGGCATTGACGCATTCCGCCGTTGATGCGCGCTGCTTGTAAATGATTTTGGCTTCCTCACTGCCCATCCGCTGACGCCATTGGGCGACCGCCGGGCTGTCTTTGGGTTTCGGTTGGTGGATGTCGACTTCCGAGTTCCTTGCTTTGGGCACCGGGGCATAAACGGTCGTGTGGTCCGCGACCGCGTCGACCTGCCCGTGGCCCGGATAGCCCCCATCAACCAGCCAGTTCTCCGGAATCTGGCCATAGCGTTCGCTGACTTGTTCGACCATCGGTGCCAGCTGACCTTGGTCGGTGCCGGCGGTGACGACCTCAACGCCGATGATCACCTGACTTTCGGTGTCGGCGGCGTACTGAAAGTTGTAGGCCGGTCGAAATCCCCCATCGCCCATCTTCATGGTCGTCGCATCGGCATCGGTGGTCGAACTCCGGGCCTTATCCGGCTCCTTGCCCTGAGCCTTCTTGATCGCGGCCAGTTCGGGCAGCCGGTCCAGGGCGGCTTCAATGCGCGCCTCCCGTTCGGCCACCGCACGCTGCTGCGCGGCTTGTTTGCGTGCGCTTTCACCCACGGGGTCGTCATCCAACTGGGCCTTGAGCTTGGCCACCTGTTGCCGGGCCTCTTCGAGACACCTTTTAAGCCTCTCGTCCCGCCGGAACGAGGCCGCACCGGCACTGGCGCGTACCCGCATGCCGTCTTGCGCACACCCTTTGAGTTTGACCGCTCCCGACGCCATCAGGCTGGCGACGTTGGCGGTCAGCAGATCGTCCAGCGCCTCGCCCTGGCGGCTGCGAAAATCGCACAAGGTGTGGTAATTGACTTGCACGCCACCACAAATCCACCGGTACGCATCATGGGACTCGGTCAGACGGGCCACGGCCCGCCCACAGCCTACGCCTTCCAGCGTCGCGTAAAGCCATAGAGCATACAGAATTTCAGGAGCAATCGCCGCCCGTCCCACGCCACCCTCAGTCACTTTGATCCCGGCGTACAGTCCTTCCAGGTCTTGTCGCTCGATATAACCCCATACCAACCGCGCCCGATGTCCAGGCGGCAGCAGTGACTCCAGATCGCTGGCACGCCATTCGAGCTGCGTGCGGTTCGGCATCAAGACTCGTGCCAACGCCTTCGGTAGCGCTGCCTTCTCCGCTTCGGGCGCATTCACGTCCAACGGGGGAATCGCATCGTCGGGGAACAGGGCTTGGGTCGCCGGCATGGTCGTCACCTGGAGGCTGGAAATGACCCCGTCATTATAACCCGAGCGCTTGGCCTGGCGGTAAAGAACGGGGAATATTTTCACAGACTCTCAG
>JEMY01000027.1:0-122 GCA_000585075.1 Candidatus Accumulibacter regalis
CAGGCTCGCCGCGCCATTGGCGGCGGCGATTCCGCGTGCCGCGCGCGGGTCGCCGGCCTTGTTGGCCGCGCCCTGCGCACCGCCGCGCGGGCCATCATCGTCGGCAATGACCACCGGCTCCC
>JEMY01000027.1:241-55543 GCA_000585075.1 Candidatus Accumulibacter regalis
GCAGGCCGCCGCTGGCGAAGAAGTCGATCGTCTCCTTGTACTGCTCGACCATGCCGGTGAACGAGTACGCGCCCCAGCTGAACTTCACCACCGGCGGCACCTTTTTGCTCTGGCCCTCGGGGATCGGCTGCAGGAGTTTCGCCATCTCGTTGGTCGTGATGCGAACGTCCGCGCCGGTGCCGGTGGTGTCGAAGACCAGATCCATGGTCAGCTTGGCCGTCGTCTGGCTGACGTACTGCTTCTTCTTGGCCCCCCGGCCCTCTTCCTTGAGGGTGTTCGAGACTGTGTGCTGCAGGCTGGCGGGATTGAAATGCACGCTCACCTGTACGCTCGGACCGGTCATCGTCTCGAAGGTAGCGGGCGCCTCGGCAAGCTGTGCGGGGAATTCGGGCATGGCTGGCCTCAGCTAACGAGCACCAGGCCCTCGTGGGCCAGATGCAGTTCCTCGATGCCGATCTCGCTGCCCTTGGCATTGAGGTCGGCGGCCTTGAACTTGACCGGCAGCGCACGGCGCAGCGCCCAGGCGACAACCGCCTGGTCAGCGCTGTTGCGCATCTCGATCTCGACGTGCAGGCGGTAGGCGTAGGCGCCGCCGGCAACGCTGGCGAACCAGTTCCACAGGTCGCGGGTGTCGGTCATGCCGCGTTTGAGAACGACGGTGGCGAAACTCACCTGGCCGGCCCGTTGCACCGCGCCGTAGTTGCTGCCGCCGACCTTGATCACCTTAGGTTCCATGGTCGCTTCGAGCCCGGTGCACTCGGAGAACGCGCCGCGGCACAGCGGCACGCTGGCGCCAGTCGGATTGGCCAGCGCCTGCTGGCTGAAGCTGACCTGGAAGCGGAAGACGTGCAAGGGGATGTCGTTCATCACGCCACCTCGCGCAGCGCTTCGGCGGCGCCACCACCGCTGAGGTCGAGCACCACCCGGATACGCTCGACCGCCGCCAGCGGCAGGATGCTGACTTCGGCGCGCAGACGGCCGTTGTCGAGATCGGCCTGGCTCATGGTGCTGCGGTCGCAACGCACGCTGAAGGCCTCCTCCGGCGAAGCCCCGCCGAGAGCCCCCTCTCGCCAGAAGGCGGTCAGCAAGTGCCCGAGGCTGCGCTCGATGCGCTGCCACAGAGCCGGCCCGCTGGCCTCGAAGAGGGCCGCTTCGCCACTGCGCCGGGCAGCACGCAAGATCGCCCCCAGCAAGCGGCTGACGCCGCCGGCACGCCAGGCTTCGTCGGCGCTGGCCGTGACATCCGAATGCAGCGCCCAGCCCACAGGCGAGGGCGCGATCACGCACACCCGCCGCGCGAGGCGGTCGGACGGCGTTTCGGCGATGCCGCTCCAGGCCAGCACGGGCTCGCTGCCCGAAACCGCGGCGAGAGGCGTGCCGGCGAGCGAGCGAAAAGTACCCCGCGCCAGCGCATTGATCGCCAGAAGGCCGGCGAGCAGGCCGTCTGGCGCTTCGAGCGCGCCCGGCAGGTCGGCGCTGTGGGCAGTTCGCAGCCACGGCCAGGCCAGTTGTACGAAAGCGCTGGCCGCGGCGCGACCGGCATTGCTGCTATCGGGTGCAGCGAGCACGCTGGCGTTTTCGAGATAACCGTGGAAATCGGCCTGCGCCCAGGTGTCGGCGTTGCGCGCGTTGGCCATCGGCAGCGGCAGCGCGGCGACGAGCAGCATCTCGCGGTGCTGCCGGGCAAGGCGCTCGCGGACCGTGCCAACGGCGTTGCGCCAGGCGATGAAAGCCTCGTCATCGGCACGCGGCGGCGCCAGATCGCGCAGACCGACATCCTGCTCGACCGCTGCCGCGGCGTTGTTCGAACAGTCGACGAAGACCTCGGGCGAGCTGGGCGGCTCGACCTCGACATCGACGATCGCCGCTTCCGTCGCGCAGATATCGGCCAGATCCGGCAGGCACAGCAGCGTCACTTCGGGAAGGCCGGAGAGATGGCCGATGCCGATCCAGCTCGCCGGATCCATCGGGCTGGCAGCGGGCGCCAGCAACGCCGCCAGCCGCGTCGCACGCTGCGCCGCACGATTTCCGGCGGCCTCGATATAGGGCCAGGGATCGCCGCAGCGGACGATCAAGGCACGGCGCCCGCCATTGGCAAAGAAGCTGCGCACGGCAGCGCCAAGATAGCTGGCGCAGCGCCGCTCGCCGCTGCCGACAGGCCCCATGACCGGCCGCCTGTCCCAGGCAAACAAGGCGTCGAAGGCGTTCCAGCTGTCGACCACCACCGGCAGCTGCAGCAAGGCCTCGACCTCCGCAGGCGGCCGCGCCCACGGCCCGGCGATCCAGCGTGCCTCGGCCAGGGCCGTGCGCACGCCGGCCGGCAGGGTGGTCGCCCGTCGTCCGACGTAGCCCACGAAACAGGCCACATCGACCCGGTTCGGATCGGGGGCAACCGCCGGTGGAGCCAGTTCGAAGGACAGGCCGTTCATGCACCTTCCCCCGCGAACAAGCCAGGTTCAAGCGATACCGCCGGCAGACGTGTGCGCATCATCGCAGCCGTCTCGCCTAGGCCTGGATCTCGAAGCCTTCGGCGGCCAGGACGATCTCTTCCATCGCCACGTCGCCACCGCCCTTTCCGGCCAGGGTCGGGCCGGTGTACTTCATCGGGATGCAGCCGCGCAAGAGCCAGGTGCGCACCGGATTATGGGCTTCGTCGAGCAGCGTCACGGCGACCGTCTTCTGTGCCGCCGGCCCGGCGGTGCGCGTCTCGTCGAGCCACGACCACAGGCTGTCGAAGTTGACGATGCCGCGCTTGAGGGTGACGTCACTGACCTTGTGTACGCCGGCCACCTTGCGCACGTGATTTTCCTTGTCGTTGCCGGAGCGGTATTCGGCGACGGTGACCTCGGTACCGATGCCGGAAACGTCGGAGAAGCCGCCAAACTCTTCGCCGCCGTCGAAATTGACGACGAAGTTGAAGGCGCCATAGGGTGTGATTCGCTCAGCCATGGTTCAGTCCCCCTCGCTCAGGCACGGGCATCGGCGGTTTTCTGGCCGATGCGGAAGATGACGAATTCGGCCGGCTTGATCACCGCCACGCCGATCAGGCAAACCAGGCGACCGTTGTCGAGGTCGTTCTGGGTCATGGTGCTGCGGTCGCAGCGGACGAAGTAGGCCTCCTCGGTCTTGGTCCCGAGCAGCGCCCCGTTGCGCCATTCGTTGTAGAGGTAGTCGGAAATCGTCTGCCGCACGTTGGCCCACAGGCGCTCGCCGTTGGGTTCGAACACCGCCCACTGCGTGCCGCGGTCGATCGACGACTCGAGGTAGTTGAAGTAGCGGCGCACGTTCACGTACTTCCACTCGGGGTCGGACGAAGCCAGTCGCGCGCCCCAGACACGGAAACCGCGCCCCGAGAGGTAGCGCAGGCAATTCACGCCGACCGGGTTGAGCATTTCCTGCTGGGCGAAGTTGATGTCCAGCTCGAAGCGCAGTGCGCCGCGGACCACTTCGTTGGCCGGCGCCTTCCAGACCCCGCGCTCGACATCGTTACGCGCGTAGATGCCGCTGACGAAGCCCGAAGGCGGCAGCGCCAGCTCGCGCGGGATGTCCTCTCGACCGGGCCGGGCGAGCGGATTGGGCACCACCACCCAGGGGTAGTACACCGCCGCGTAACGCGAATCGATGAGACCGCGCAGGGTACGGGCCTGTCCGGGGGTCTGATCGCGCGGCAGGTCGAGTACCGCGATGCGGTAGGCGCGGCGCGACTCGGCGTGCGAGATGACGACGTTGTTGATCGCCTGCGCCTCGGCGTAAGCCGAGGAACCCGGCGCGGCGACGATCGAGATGTCTTCGAGGCCGGACAGCTCGCCGAGCGCCAGCGCGTAGTTGGCAGCGACCGGCGCGGCACCATCGAGCCCGCCGATCAACGCGACGACCCGCTCGAGCTCGCCGGCGGCGTTGGTGACCGCGCCGGTAAACAGGGCGTTGCGCAGCTCGAGGGCGCTGACGTTGGCGCCAATGGTGATGGCGAACATGTTCTGCAGGTGATCGGCGCGACGCGCCGGGGTGGCCGACATCACATGCCCGACCCAGGTCGGATGGCCGCGATCAAAGCCAAGACCGTCGAAGCTCAGGTCCTCGCCGTCGGCGTCGATGGCCACCACCAGCAGGCTGACCAGGCGCGGCGTGTCGGCAGCCAGCGCGGTCGCCACCTCGGCGGCAGCGCTCGGGTCGGTGGCGGGATGCCAGTTGTTGCCGACCTTGACGTGGAAGGCCGTACCGGCGCCGGCGCCGGTGACCAGCAGGCTGCCTGTCGGAGCGTTGGCCATCGCCGTCAACGCCACCGGGGCGCGTTGCTCGCGCACGACGACCTGCCCATTGCCGATACTGCCCGGAAAACGCGCGACGAAATGTACCGCCTCGTCGGCCGCGGTGCCATCCGCGCTCACCTGACCGCTGGCCGTTGCCGCCCCGGCGCCGACTGCGCGCGAGACGTAGAGTCGCGAACCGCCCTCGTTGTAGAACGCGCGCACGGCGTGGGCAAGGTAGTTGGTGTCGGGCGAGGGTCCGGAAAGCGCCAGATCCGAGATGCCGCCGTAGATGCGCTCGAAGTCGCCGAAGCTGGTGAGCAGTTCGGGCACCTCCTGATCGTCGCTATTGGCGCGGAACGGCCCCTTGCGGGTCGGCCCCACGAACGCCGTAGTGCTGGTCCCCACGCCCTCGATTGACTTGGCGCGGAAGCTGGTTTCCTCGACATAGACGCCGGGAGCTAGGTACTCGGGCATGGCAGGTCTCCTTCGATCGAGCGTGCCGGGCCATGGATGCCCGGATTTCGGACCCTCTGCCTACGGCAGATCAAGGCCCAGGTTGAGATTCAGGGCGCCCCGCGCGGCGAGGCTGACGTTCTGCTGCGTCGTCGCCAGGGCCGCACGACGGGTTTCGAGATCAGCCGGGTCCACCAGCGGCGTCACCACCGGCTGACGACCGGCACGGACATCGACGATGGGCGTGCGCGTACCCAGTGCGGGGTCGAAATAGACTTCGACGATGGCCGCGATAGTGGTCACCACCACCGCATCCTCGTCCTCCGACCAGGTGGTCACCGGTACGCCGACCACCGGCACCAGGGCCTCGCCACGCCAGTCACTCATGCCGCGCGCGAGCACCGCCGCGCCCGCCACCACACGCAGCAGCGCGCCACCCAGGGCTGCGCCGTCGGCGTTGGCGGTGACGCTCACGCGCACGGCTGTCCAGTTGGTCCCCAGCCCGGCAGCGGCGCTCGGATAGAGCGGAATGTCGACCGCCGCAAACAGCGAATCCACACCCGCCGCCTGCGGGTCGCGCGGCAGCGCGAGAGTGGCCAGTCGTGGCAGATAACGCCCGGCGGGATCGCGCAGCGTGATCGCCAGCTGCTCGCTGCCCGGCGCAGGCAGCGCCGGGGGCGCCGCGAAAGCGGCGGCGTGCGTCGCCAGGCGCGACCATTCGTGGATCACGTAGAGGCCACTGCGATTGCGCGCGATGCGCGCCCCGGCAGCGGAGGCTTCGAGCCGCCCGCGCAGAGCGATGCCGGTCGTTCCGTCGACCGCCCGCAGGGCGCCGAGCACGCGCCATTCAAGGCGCTCCAGTTCGTGCAAGGCAGGCACCCTCACGACGCCTCCTGGCCGAAAGCAAAGCGCCCGCTGAGCACCGGACGGAACTGCGCATCGTCACTTTCCGGGTCGATCCGCACCAGCCTCGCGACGTAGGACACCGACAGCCGATAGGAAGGCGTGACGGCATCCCAGATGCGCATCAGGTCCTCGGTCGCCAACTCGGAGGGAACGATCTGGATGACCTCGTCGCTTGCCCATCCGGCGTCGGGAGTCAGCGACGAGGCGTCGAGCACGGGGAACTCATGCAGTTGCCGCAGCGCCCAGGTGAGCGCCACCTGCTCGTCCTGCGGGGTCATTCCCCAGCTGCTCATGAGGTAGTGCAGATCCAGACCGAGGGGTACCAGCCGACTGTCGGAAGCACGCAGATGCGCGCTTTGCCGCGAGTGTTCATTCACCGACAGGCGATAGAGAAAGAGCGTGATGCGGTTGCGCTCTTCGCCGTCGCCGGCCAGTTGTCCGGCGCTCACCAGTTCGAAATCGCAGGCCGGCAACGCGCGCCCGCCGATCTCCGCCGGATAGGTGTTGCGCAGGAAAGTCGCGATCGAACTTCCCACCGAATGCACCGCGAATACGTTTGCCATCCGTTTGCCGTCGTCCTCCCGCGGGAAACCACCTGCTGCACGGGCCGCCCTGTCGCACGCCCGGCAACGCTCTGCCCTCTTTTTCTCAAGGACCCTGCCAATCCCCTGCAGCAAGGCTCGTGCCAGCTGCGGCGGGCGGGTTAAACGCATGTATCGGCAGATGTTTCTGGAAGAGCCGGCGAGCGCGGCGGGCGACATGGGTCGGCGCCTACCCAGGCCAGAAAGACGCCGGATACCGCACGCTTGTCGTCGACCCCGCGGCTGGCCGCCTGCCATCGCGCCAATGGCCTTGGCCAGAAGGGCAAGGGATTGATCTAATGGCAATGGGTACGCAGTGACCCGGGCGGGTCCGCTTTGCCCCACCCGGCACGCGCCCGATGGACCAGATCCTTCCCTGGCGTCAGAGAAAAGCGCGCTATTGGACGGGGGAACTGCGGGAGGCCTTGTCGGCACGCAAATAGACGACGTGCCGGTCGGCGTTTTCGCGCCGACGCACCAGGCCTTGCGCCAGCATGCGCAGGAGCGCCGCTTCGACGCACCGGGCGTCGACACGCCAATGCCTGGGCAGCCACCACTCGCAGATGCCATCGACCGTGTCGGCAGCATCTGGATGGCTGTACAGGTAGCGGAGGATGGCGTCGACCACCTCGCTAAGGCGCGGCTGCGGCTGCATTGCTTCCTTTCCCCGAGACGACACCCATCCGTAAGCAATGTTCGTGCTATGGAAAAGCGCTCTCGGCAATCGGCAGCCGCAAGCGATGGGGAAAGGTGTAAAGGGGAGAGGAGCGACGATCAGCGTCATCCCGGCAAGTCAGCTGCCGCAGCGCGGCCTGCTGCTCGACCCGGTGGGAACGGTCGAACGCCGTTCAGCTGTGGCGGAAATTTTCCGGTGCGATGCCGTGCTTCTTGAGCAGCTTGCCAAGCGCGCGCCGCTCCTTGCCGGCCAGGCGGGCGGCGCTGGAAACGTTGCCGGCGCTTTCCGACATCAGGCGCAGCAGTTGGCCGCGCTCGAAAGCCTGCAGCACCTGCTGCTTGGCTTCATTGAAATTGAGTGTCGTCGGGCAGGCCAGGCGACGATCGGGCTGCTGTCGGCGGTCGCTGTCCGGCGCCGTTTCGCGGACCCGGATTTCCGGCTCCTCACAGAGCAGGAACTCGCGCTGGATTCGATTCTGCAGTTCGCGGACATTGCCCGGCCAGGCGTAGCCAAGCAGCCAATTCACGGTGTCGGCGTGCAGCTCCTTGACCGCCAGGTGGTATTGACGGGCCGCTTCGGCAACGACGTGCCGCGCCAGGAGCACGGCGTCCTGCCCGCGTGCGCGCAGCGGCGGCACCTGCAGTTCCATGGCCGCGAGCCGATAGTAGAGGTCGGCGCGAAAAACGCCCTCGTCGATCGCCTGCGACAGATCGCTGTTGCAAGCGGCAACGACCCGCACGTCGGCCTTTTCGATCAGGCTGCCGCCGAGACGGCGGTATTGACCGTCCTGCAGGAAGCGCAGCAGGCTGACCTGCGCCTTGGCGGTCAGTGTATCGACTTCGTCGAGGAACAGCGTTCCCCCCTCAGCCTGCGCGATCAGGCCGATCTGGCTCTCGCGGGCATCGGTGTAGGCGCCCCTGGCGTGTCCGAAAAGCTCGTTTTCCACCAGGTGATCCGGCAAGGCGCCGCAATTGACCGGGATGAATGGTCGATCCCGGCGTTGCCCCTGATAGTGAATGGCACGCGCCGCCATTTCCTTGCCGCTGCCGGTTTCGCCGCTGATCAGGACGGTCGTGTCGTAGCGCGCCACCCTGGCGAGAATCGACAGCATCTCCTGGAAAGCAACGGATTCGCCAATAAAACCATTGTCTTTGGGCAAGCTGCTCATCGTCGGTCTCCCCGTAGAGACGCTGGCGTACGCGCCGGATGCATCGCAGTCAGGCGGTCAACTTAGCAAACGACCTCGACCGCGGTCCAATCAACTCTGTGAATGCTTGCCGCGACGACAAGCGACGCGGCCCGCCCAATGATGCCCGCACACGCGGGTCTTACTTGCCGGCCCCAGCCGCCCCGCCGGGCTTGGCGGCGAGCGGACCAATGTAGCGGCGCGCCACGACGACGTTGTCGATGTACAGATGCTGGTCGTAAGGTGAGCGAGCGACGCCGCCATGGAAGACGTTCAGCCAGGCGCTTTCGATGTGCAGGCGATCAACGGTGCGCATGCGAATCTGCTGACGCTCGAGCAGCAGGCGCCCGTCGACCCAGACGCGAAACAGTCCGTCGGCTGCGCCGGGTTTGTTCAGGCGCACCTGCTGTTCTATCGAGTACCAGCGATTGCGCTGCAGAAGAGCGCCGGGCCAGATCCAGGTTTCGCCGTAGGCACTGGTCATGTCGGCATGGTAGGCGTAGGTCCCCAGCTGGGTCAGTCCGTGCAGCGGATGGTCGCTGGCGAATGCCCGTCCGAAACTGCCACGCAAGGACCAGCCGTTGGTGCCGTCCGAACGCCTGCCGCCCCAGCCCGCCGTCCCGTAGGTACCCGCCAGGCCGGGCATTTTGCCGGCTTCGACGGTCGGATCCCAGTCGTCACCCAGACGCAGATAGTAGCGAAAGTACAGCTCGTCCGGTTCGCCGCCGTGATCCTTGAGCAGGAGCCGCAGATCGACGCCAAGGTTGTCGCCTTTCTTGACATTGACGCGCAAGGCACTCCCAACGAGCGGTTCGAAGTGGCGCACCGAATCATCGCCGACGACGTCGAACTCACCCGCCGAATCCTTGGCCCAGGCCCAGCGCCAGCGCAGCCACTCGTCGAAGCCAGCGGCAAAAACGACGTCGGGGTGGCTCTCGATTCCCTTGTCGGCCGGATAGTCGGCGGCCAGGCCGGGGCTCACCGGCGGCGCCGGGAACGCCGGCACGGCGATTTCGAAGACGCCGATGCGCATCGCTCCACCGCCTGGCGCAGACGCGCTCGACAACACCAGTTGCGCGCGCTTGACACGGCTGCCCGAGAGCTTGGCCGGCAACTGAAACTGCAGCAGGGCAGGGACGGTCCCGAAGACCGTCAGGGTCTCGGAACGACCCAGCGAGCGGTAGGTCGAGCAGTCGAGGTGGGTATCGGCGACCGGCTTGAGCAGTTCGCGACGACCATCGGCCAGCTCCAGGACGAGCATCGGCCAGTCTGCAGGGCTCTTGGCTTCACGGCTGAGGAAGATCGCGAAACCCGGCCCCGAGACCGAGCGCAAGAAAAAGCTGGCACGACTGACACCGGCGTCGGCCCACTGGCGAACAAGCCCCGTCACGTCCCACATGGTCGCGCGCGTTCCGGGCGCCTCCTCGGCAAACGGAGCATCACCATGCAGCTTGCCGCGCGCGTCCCGCCAGTCGCCGCCACGTCGCTGCCAGGCGAGGGAACCGGTGAGAAAATTCGCGCACGATGCGCCCTCTTCGCCCTCGTAGAGAACCCGACGCTCCGACAGTTCGTGCGCGGCAGGAACGGCGGCGCCGCCCGCTGCCGCATCAACGCGCCCGGCGGCCTGAAACAGCGCCACGAAGGCCAGCAAACACAGCCTTGTCTGAACAACACTAAAAGCCGCGCAAAAGCATCTCACTGTCGACCACCATGGAAAAAAGTTCTTCGACGGGCGCATCTGTCACGCGCAGCCTGGCCTCCCGCTCCCCCTGCTGGCCCTATCTTCGAGGCTGCGCTATTTGCTTGTCAAGGCACGGAAGCAGCCACCGGCGAGCCGTCAAGCGATGGCCGGTTCGTGGAACCGCTGCGCACTGATTGGCGCGCAGTGAAATCTCGCACAGCGCAAGTCGTCACGGTAGCGTAGCATCCGCCTGTCGATGAGCGGCGGCAAGCGAAACAACGCGCTGCTGACGACCCGTCGACGGGCAACCCACGCTTGCCACCGGTGTTTTATCTTGCGTGCACCTCGCCTGAACGGAGAATGGCCGCCAGCAGCTGAATATCCGCGCCAGTGAAGCCCACGCGGCACCCTTCGCCAACACTCACCAACCGCCTCGAGCCGACATCGCATGAAAGACAAAATCTCCGGCCAGCTTGACCTGACCAGCCTTTTCGACCCCGGCGCAGCACCGGCCATGATCAAGGCACTCACCCTGCGCGGAGACCATGTCGCACGCGACGACGACGTCGTATGCGCGGTGATCGGCACCCCCACCTTCGGGGACACTGCTGCCAGCGCATCGGCGCCGGCTGCGGGCATTGCCCGCGAACTGCTCAAGGGCTGGCGCACGCACTGGGTCGAGGTGGCGGCGCGGATTCACGGCGCCTATGCCCTGGCGATCGTCGACGCGCGCCGCGAATGTGTTTTTCTCGCCGTAGACCGCTTCGCGATCCAGACCCTGTGCTATCGCGCCGACGCGCAGACCCTGACCTTCTCGGATCGTGCCGATTGCGTTCACGGGGGCGGCGACGAGCTTGACCCGCAGGCCATCTTCGACTACCTGTACTTTCACATGATCCCGGCGCCGCGAACGATCTTCAAGGGCGTGCGCCGGCTGCCGGCCGCCAACGGCCTGCTCGTCGACCGCCAGGGCGTGCGCGAGATCCGCCACTGGCCGCTGCGTTTCGACGAGCACCACCGGCAGCCGTTCGAAGCTTCGCGCGACGCTTTCCGCAAGCTGATCCGCGATGGCGTCAGCGAAGAGCTCGTCGGGCAGTCGCGCGTCGGAGCGTTTCTCTCCGGAGGCACCGACAGCTCGACAGTCGCCGGCATGCTCTGTGACGTCACCGGCGAGGCGGCACCTGCCTACTCGATCGGCTTCGCCGCCGACGGCTACGACGAAATGGAGTATGCCCGCCTGGCGGCGAAGCACTTCGGTTGCCAGCACCACGAGTACTACGTGACCCCGGCGGACCTGCTGGCCAGCATCCCGGCCGTCGCCCGGCATCACGACCAACCTTTCGGCAACTCGTCGGCCCTGCCCGCCTACTACTGCGCCAGGATGGCCGCCGCCGACGGCTGCAGCAAAATGCTTGCCGGCGATGGCGGCGACGAGCTCTTCGGCGGCAATTCGCGCTACGCGACGCAGCGCCTGTTCGAGTTCTATCACTCGCTGCCCGCCGGCGTGCGCGCGCGCATCGAACCGCTGTGCTCCGACGACAGCGTCCTGCGCCGCATCCCGGGTCTCAAGCAGGCGACCGGCTATGTTCGTCATTCGCGCATACCGATGCCCGATCGGCTGCAGAGTTTCAACCTGATCATGCAGCTCGACCCGGCGCAGGTGCTGACCGCCGATTTTCTCGCCCAGGTCGATCTCGGCGAACCGTCGCGGCACATGCAGGCGACGTGGAGCGAATGCCGGGCGCCCAGCCTGATCAATCGCATGCTCGCCTACGACTGGCGCTACACGCTCGCCGACAGCGATCTTCCGAAAGTGCGCGGGGCGACCGAGATGGCCGGACTGGCCGTCGGCTACCCCCTGCTCTCCGACCGCCTGACCGATTTCTCGATGGCCCTGCCGGCCAACTGGAAGCTGCGCCGCTTCAAGCTGCGCTGGTTCTTCAAGGAAGCACTGCGCGGCTACCTGCCGGACAAGATTATCAGCAAGTCGAAAAAGGGCTTCGGACTGCCCTTCGGGGTGTGGGCCACGCACAACCCGGCGCTCAAGCAGCTCGCCGAGGATTCGCTGCACAGCCTGGCCAGGCGAGGAATCGTACGCGCCGACTTCATTGCCACGCTGCTCGCCGAGCACCTCCCCGCACACCCCGGCTATTACGGCGAGATGGTGTGGATTCTGACCATGCTCGAGCAGTGGCTGCAGGGCCGGGACGCGCAGAAGGCAGTCGAGTAGCGCCGCTGGCGGCCGTTTTCCCGCCGCGAGGATGAGCGCACCGTCCGTGGTCGACACGGCGTTATAATTGACCATCTCCCGGTCGCGCTAACCACCACCGAGACATGGCGAATGCAGACCTGCGCATGAAACCATCCAGCCACGCAAGCTCCCACCATCCCGTCGCCAGCACGCCTGCCTGTGGCAGGCGAGCGCTGCACATGCGCCTATGAGTGGCTTCCCTGGCATGCCTCCG
This sequence comes from Candidatus Accumulibacter regalis, assembly GCA_000585075.1. Taxonomy (GTDB): domain Bacteria; phylum Pseudomonadota; class Gammaproteobacteria; order Burkholderiales; family Rhodocyclaceae; genus Accumulibacter; species Accumulibacter regalis. Next base: position 12,440 of record JEMY01000027.1, read on the forward strand.
GGAAACGCCTGCCCGAACCGGGAAAGCGGCGTTGACTATGGCACGATCGCCCTCGCCGCGCTGCTGCAGTTTTTCCTCGTGGCCTACTCCTTCCCGCTTGCCGAACTGTTCAGCCAGACGCCAGTGCTTTTCAGCGATGCCGGCTACCATTGGTATCACATGAAGCTGGCGCTCGCCCTCGCCCGCGACGGCACGCAATGGGCCTACGATCCGTTTTTTGCGGCCGGACTGCCGCGCGGGGTCTTCCTCGATCCCAGCGCACATTTCCCTGCAGCGCTTGCCGCCTTGTTCTCCCCAGCGATCAGCGAGGCTGTGCTGTACAAGATCTACGCCTTTGCCTCGGCGCTGCTGGCACCCCTCAGCGTTCTGCTGGCGGCACGCCTGCTGGACCTGCCAAAGCGGCAAGCAATCGTCGCCATGGTATTTGCCATGCTGCTCTTCTGGACGTCGATGTTCCGCTGGTACTACACCCACGGAATGGTTTCCTTCGTCACCGCAGCCTACCTGGCCTTGCCATTTGCCGCCTTATTCTTCCGCTACACCTGCGGACGCGGTGGCGGCTGGCTATTGGGCGGCACCGGCGCGTTTGGCGCGCTGGCGTTTTTCTACCACCCGCTTTTCCCCGTCCTCGCGGCAAGCCTGATTGGACCCTGGCTCATCGTATCGTTCCGGCTGACTGTTTGGCGCCGCGTGCTGGCGGCGCTTACCGTCATTCCCTTGCTCAGCCTGCTCCCGAATTTGCCGTGGCTCGATGCCGTACAGGAATACAGCAAGGCGTTCCCCGTCGGCGATTTCATGGCTGCCTACCAGGCCAAGGTAGACCCTTCGAAGCTGTGGATGGAGCTGCTCGCACAGGGTGAGGGCTGCAAGGCGTACGCGCCGATCGCGCTGCTCGCGCTATGGGCCGCAATCAAGGAGAAAGGGCCTGCGGCAAGGCCCTTGGCGATCAGCTTCCTGTCCGCCGCTATCATCCTGCTCGTGTTTGCCGCGGTGGGTGCCGCGCTGCGCCCCTTGGCGTCCCTGCAACCGAATCGCTTTGCCGCAGCCGGCTACCTGTTCCTGACCATCCCGGCCGCCTTCGGCTTCATGCGCGTCTGGCAGGCCTTGCGCTCGCCGACGCCCGCACTGCGTGCGACCGCCGTGTTGACGGCCATCATGGTGGCCATTTCGACCAGCTACGCGGCGTACGAAGTCGCGCGCGAAGTTTCCTATGCAGACATCGGGCACGTCGGCAAGAAGCCGCCAATGGTGGACGGAGCCGGACCTTACACAGTCTGGCTGGAGGACTGGCTGCGACAGCACACGGAAGAATCGTCGCGCATCCTGTTCGAGGTTTCGCTGCCCCGCCTCTATGACGGCGGCAGGGTCACCGGTTATCTGGCGCTGCGGACCAAACGCGAATTCATCGGCGGCCCCTACCCTTACATGCACGCGGCGAGCTTCCAGGACGGACAGGCCTTCGGAAAAGCGCTGGGCGACCTGCCAAGCGATCTTTTTGCCACCTATCTGGGGCTCTATAACGTCGGCTGGATCGTCGCCAATACCGCGACCAATAAAGACTACATCGATGCCCTGCCCGGGGTCGACGCGGTGGCCAACAATGGATCATTCAGGATCTATCGCGTGCGCGGCCACGACGCCAATTTCTTCCTCAAGGGGCAGGGCACGATCAGCCATCGTGAACATAACCGGGTCGTGGCGACGAATGTCAGCGGGCCTGCGATCGTCCTGAAATACCATTATCACGAGCGACTGCAGATCGACCCTCCGGCCCGGATGTATCCGGTTCAGAGCGATCTGGACCCCATCCCATTCATTGGTATCGACGATCCGCCGGCCGAGTTTACGATCTCGATTCGCTAGCTGCGCGCCACTTCCTTTGCCGACAAGACGTAGCGTACACGCCGATGCCATTCGCCGCTTGAGCACCGGGCGCGGTTTTTCCAGGCAAGCGGCGAAGTTCTCTCACAAAAGCGTGAGTTGCTGCACAAGTCCTTCCCAACCTAAACGGTACTATTCGCAACAATGCTCCCCGGAAAAGCGCCCGCATCGATGCTTCCAACCGGAGATTACCCTGCAGCTGGCTGCGCCACTGCCCACCCTGGAGGGACCGTGCCATGCCCCCCACTACCCTGATCGCTCCGAGCGCGCATCCCGCTGACGCCCTTTCCGACCGGACACGGCCACAGATCAGCTTGATATCGACGATGTACCGGTCGCGCCCGTTCCTTGAGGAGTTCCTTGCCAGCTGCCTGGAAGCGCTGCGCCAGATACCGATTGAAGACTTTGAAATTGTCCTGGTCAACGATGGCTCACCCGACGACTCCCTGGAGTATGTCCTGGGCCGACGGCAGGATATCCCGCGACTGGTCATCGTTGACCTGTCGCGCAACTTCGGGCACCACCACGCCTTGCACGCGGGACTGCAGCATAGCCGAGGCGACCTGGTTTTTTTGATCGACTGCGATCTTGAGGTTTCTCCGATGACCCTGCCGGCTTTCTACCAGAAGCAGCAGGAGAGTGGCTGCGACCTGGTCTTTGGCTACCAGGAATCGCGCAAGGGCGGCTGGTTCGAAAAGATCAGCGGCGGCCTTTTCTGGAAAGGCTTCAACCTGCTCAGCGAAACCAAGATTCCCGAAAGTATCGTCACCGAGAGAATCATGACGCGCCGTTTTGTCGATGCCCTCTTGCAGATGGGCGACCGCAATCTGTTCCTGGGCGGCATGATGAGCTGGACCGGCTTCGCGCAAGTCGGTCTGGTCGTGGAAAAGAAGCAGCGCAGCGGCGAGAGCACCTACACGCTGGTGAAACGCATCGAACTGATGCTCAATGCAGTGAGCTCATTCTCGTCACAGCCGCTGGTATGGCTATTCAACGTAGGCGCTGCGATCACCGCGACCAGCGTTGCCTACGTCCTTTATCTGGTCGCCAGAAAACTCCTGTGGGGCGACACCCTGCTCGGTTTCACCTCGGTGATGGCATTGGTGGCCATCAGCCTTGGCATTCTGACGACTGCCATCGGCATCGTCGGCATCTACCTCGGCAAAGTGTTCAACCAGGTTCAGAACCGACCAACCTACGTCGTCAAGGACATCTATCGCTAATGTAGTGCTGCACGCAGAGTGGAACATATGCATCCCAGCCACCACGGGGGTTGCGCGCGGCTGCCAGGGCCGCTGAAGGTCTTATCAAGAATGCAGGACTGCGCTAGAAGGGGGAGTCGCGATACCATGCACCAGCACCATGCGGGCCATCGAAAATGAAAAAGGTCGCCATTCTCCAGTCCAACTACATCCCCTGGAAGGGCTATTTCGACATCATCAACGAAGTCGATTTGTTCATCTTTTACGACGACGTTCAGTACACCGCGCGCGACTGGCGTAACCGCAACAGGATCAAGACCCCACGCGGAGTCGAATGGCTTACCGTGCCGACCGACGGCAGCCGGGAAAAGCTGATTTGTGACGTGCGACTACCAGACCCCCGGTGGCAGGAGATCCATTGGAAGTCGCTACAGCAGTGTTATGGCAAGGCCCCGTTCTTCGCGTCTGCGCAACCCCTGCTCGAAGAGGTCTATCGCGGTCAGCGTTGGACTCACCTCTCCCAGTTGAACCAGCATCTCATCACGCGGATTGCGCGCGACATGCTTGGTATATCGACCGAGTTTGCCGACGCGAGAGCCTATGCCGCGACCGGCAGCAAGCAGGATCGGATCATTGAATTACTCGAAAAATCCGCTGCAAGCGCGTATCTTTCCGGGCCCGCAGCCAAGAGCTACATCGACGAAGCGCTCTTCGCGGACAAGGGTATTGAACTGACCTGGCACGATTACACGGGTTACCCCGAGTACCGTCAGTTCCACCCGCCATTCGAGCATGGTGTCAGCATTTTCGACCTCTTGTTTCATACCGGTTCAGATGCGCCATGGCACATTTGGGGATGGCGAGATGCAGCGCCGCGATCCTAGAACGAAGCCGCTGCCCCGGCGAGTGGCCGGATGAAGCCCAAGCTCCTGCACGTCCTCGGGGCCGGTCCCTGGCAGCTGCCCACGGTGCGCCTCGCGAAGAGCATCGGATACCGGGTTCTGGTGACCGACGTCTACGCCGAGCGGCCAGCCTATGCACTCGCCGACTTTCACGAGGTGGTGGACATCACCGACCTGGAACGTACCCTGCAAGCTGCGATCGACCACCGCATCGATGGGATTATCTGCGACACCACCGATGTCGGCGTACCGACGGCGGCTTTCGTTGCCGAGCGCCTGGGTCTTCCGGGTATCGGCTACGAGACGGCGCTCAATTTCACCCACAAGGGTCGCATGCGCCAGTTAACCGAGAACGCCGGGCTGCTTGTTCCCCGCTACCGTGTGATCTCATCGCCCGTTGCCCTGAGAAATGCAGCCAGCGAAATTGCTTACCCGCTGATCGTCAAGCCGGTGGATAACCAGTCCGGGCGCGGGGTAAGCCGAGTCAGCAACGACAGCGGCCTTGAGGCGGCCTTTCAAGCGGCGAAAAGCTGCTCGCGTTCGGGAGACGTGCTGATCGAGGCCTGCGTCGTCGGCCACGAGATCATTGTCGACGGGTTTGTCGTGTCCGGCCAGCCGAAGATCCTCGGAGTTGCCGACAAGGAGCCGTATCCCGATGCCGTGACCGTGTCAGCGCGGATTCACTATCCCGACGGAGAACGCCGACCCGACCTCGACCGTATTCAAGCAGCGACCAGCGCCACGCTGTCGGCGCTGGGCCTGCTGAATGGCGTGTTTCACGCGGAGTTCATCGTCCAAGCCCGCGACGTTGTGCCAATCGACGTCGCGGCACGTGGCGGCGGTTGCATGATCTATTCGCACCTAATCCCGCACGTCTCGGGGATCAACGTCATGCGGGCGATGATCGAGCTGGCGATGGGCGATTTGCCGGCCATCGAACCTGCGACGGTACCCCGGGCAGCAAACATCGAGTTCATCCGCATGCCCCCCGGCAGGCTTGCCGAAATTTTCGGAGTCAACGCAGCTGCGGCGCTTCCCGGAGTCGCGGCGATTCATTTCAACGTGCAGGTCGGCGAGCAGATCGGCGCCCTCGACGACAAGGACTGTCGGCCCGGCTACGTCGTCGCCCTGGCCAATACGGCGGCACAGGTGATCGATGTTTCGCGGCGGGCGAAGTCGCTGCTCAGCGTCCGCATGGATGGCACGGCCGGCCCGGTGGCCGTGTTCTGATTGACCAGGAGGAAAAGCCAACATGCAATTCTTTGATTCGCTGACCCATGTCACCCGCGACGGCAGCTGGTGTGGAGAGAAACGGTACGACGCGTCACTGGCGAAACTCCTCACGGACATGGACGAAGGCGGCGTGCACCGTGCCTGCCTGGTGGCCATCGCCGACTATGTTGACAACGAGGTCGTCATCGAGTCGGCGCGCGCGTATCCCGACCGCTTCGTACCCATTGCCGGCCTAAACCCGCGCAGCTTGCCGACATTGCGCAGGGTGGAAGCGGCGGTCGCTGAACTGGCGGCGCAGGGCTTTGCCGGAATAAAGTTGCACCCGCGACTGAACGACTACGACCCCCTCGATGCGAAATGCATTGCGGCCATCGATGCCGCCGCCGAGCACGGGCTGGTGATCCTGCTCGACACCCTTTTTCGCCGCCGCGGTCTGGCGACGACCAACGCTCCGGACAGTATCGACTACATTGCCAACGCCTGCCCGGATACGCGCATCCTGCTGCTGCACGCCGCCGGGCCGTCAATGCTCGACCTGTTCGAGATTGTGCGCGCCAACCCAAAGCTGATGCTGGACTTCTCGTTCACCATCATGCGTTACGCAGGAAGCCGCCTCGACGAGGACATGCGCTACCTGTTCGCGACAACCGACCAATTGATCACGATTGGCTCCGACTTTCCCGAGTATCCTCCAAGAACGATTCTGGAACGTTTCAAGCGGCTCAGTGAAGGGATAGAGAGCCATCGTATCGAGAACATCATGTACCGCAACCTGGAACGATTGTTCGCTGACTACACAGTTACGACACCCGCGAACGAGCCCTAGCCAGACACGATTCACGAAGGACGAAACCCATGCCGGCCCGCTTTGATTTCGCTGGACATACCTACATTGCGCTGACCCTGCTGTTTACGGTTTACGGCCAGCTGGTGCTCAAATGGCAGATGGGCGACGTCGGTCCACTGCCCCCGGGCACCGGCGGCAAGCTCTGGTTTCTGCTGCAGCAATTCCTCAACCCGTGGATCATGACCGGCTTCGCGTCGGCATTCCTCGCGTCGCTGGCGTGGATGGCGGCCATGACTCGCTTCGATCTGAACTACGCCTACCCCTTCATGAGCCTGGCGTTCGTCATCGTCATGGTCTTCTCGGTGCTGTTCCTCGGTGAACAGGTCACGCTGCAGCGACTGTTGGGCACCCTGATGGTCGTCGGCGGCCTGATCGTCATGACGCGCTGATGGTCCCCAGCCGTCTTCACAACGCCGAACTCTCGTGCCGGTCGCGATGGATGCTGAAGCGTCGATCACCTGCCCGGGAAGGCCCAATGACTCGAACACAGGACCCGCAGCCATGCCGTGCGGGACCGGGGCTAGCGGTCTGGAGGCGCGCGCCGCAGTTCCTGGAACTCCTGGTGCCCACCGTGACCCTGTCATGAGGAACCACTGAGGAGGCGAGTTCAATGATTCCCTTCAATAAGCCTTACATGACCGGCAGGGAACTATGGTATATCGCGCAGGCCCACGCCGCAGGGCAGCTGGCCGGCGACGGCGCGTTCACCCTCAAGTGTCATGCCTGGCTCGAAGCCAGAACCGGTGCCCACAAGGCGCTACTGACGCATTCCTGCACCGCGGCGCTGGAAATGGCCGCTGTTCTGGCCAACCTCCAGCCCGGCGACGAAGTGATCATGCCTTCCTACACCTTTGTGTCCACCGCCAACGCTTTCGTCCTGCGTGGCGCGGTACCGGTTTTCGTCGATATCCGTGCCGACACATTGAACATTGACGAAACCAGGATCGAAGCCGCGATCACCGAGAGAACGCGAGCCATCGTCCCCGTTCATTACGCCGGCGTCGCCTGTGAGATGGACACCATCATGGACATCGCCAGACGCCATGGTCTGGTCGTGATCGAGGATGCGGCGCAGGGGATCATGTCCGCCTACAAGGGTCGCCCCCTGGGTTCCATCGGAGACTTGGGGGCGCTCTCGTTCCACGAGACCAAGAACATCATCTCGGGTGAAGGTGGCGCTCTCCTGGTCAACAACACAGGCTTCGCCGAGCGAGCGGAGATCATTCGCGAGAAAGGGACCAACCGTGCGCGTTTCTTTCGCGGCCAGGTCGATAAGTACACCTGGATCGACGTGGGCTCGTCCTACCTCCCTTCCGAACTGGTGGCCGCCTTTCTCTACGCCCAGATGGAAGAGGCCGAGACGATCACGCGACAGCGGCTGGCGACCTGGAATTCCTACCACCAGTGGTTTGCAGAGATCGAGAACAAGGGAGCAGTGCGCCGCCCGGTCGTGCCGGCCCACTGCTCCCACAATGCTCATATGTACTACCTGCTGCTGCCCGGGCTGGAGCAGCGTGGGACCTTCATCGAGGAACTGAGGAAAAACGGCATTCAGTCGGTTTTTCACTACGTCCCTCTGGATCGCGCGCCCTGCGGGCAACGCGTCGGGCGGGTGCACGGCGAGTTGACAAACACCTGGGATCTCTCCGACCGCCTGGTTCGTCTGCCCCTATGGATCGGTGTGGACGAACATCAGCCCGGTATCGTTCAGGCCGTCATCGCCGCTGCCCTGCTGAAACAGGCCTCGTGAACCCTGCTGACGGCGGGCGCCAGCAGGGCCCCAACTCACGCCAGACAGCGACGGCTCAGCGACCCGCGCGCAGCAGAACCCTGGCTTGCCCAAACAGCTTGCAGACTTCCAACCAGAAAGGATGACGCAGAACCCGCAGCGCGGCGAGCCAGGCAATGGGCGTGGCAACGCTGCCAGCCGCGAAGAAAACAACGAAGTTCTCTTCGTTCTGGCCAACGGCGATTGCGGCCAGCGCGACCGGCGTCACCGCGATCAGGGTCACCAGGACGCTGGGCAGACAGGCGCTGATCATGGCGGCGAAACGCAGGCCAATGATGCGATGCAAGAAATGATGCGAAACGATGGCCCCCCCGAGCGCCGCGGCGACCAGCCCGTAGCACAGTCCGGTCAGCCCGAACGGGAAGACCAGGAGCAGGCCGAGCAGACGCAGACCCTGGAGCGGGATCTGCAGACGGCTGCTCTGGTCCACTCGTCCCTCGGCCATCATGACCTCGGAGGCGAGCAGGTAGGGAAGTTCAAGAATCGCCGCGACACACAGGATCTGCGCCAGGGGGACCGATTCCGTCCATTGCGGCCCATACAGGAGGCGGACCGCCGAATAGGCGACAATGCCGACATAGAGCATGAAGGGCCAGCCGATCCCGGTGAGCAGCGTGGCCACACGCAGATAGACAGTGCTCGTCCCTTGCTGCTCGCGCGCCGCCTGCGAGAAATACGGCAGGCATACCTGCATGATGGAGCGCATGAACAGGCGGTTGAAAATCTCCATCAGGCCGTTGGCGCGGCTGTAGAACGCAGCACCGGCCATGTCCAGCGCGCGCCCGATCACCGCCTCCGGCGCATTCTTGCCCACCTGCCCCAGCAGGTAGATGCCGCTGGCGTGTTTGCCGAAATGGATCACGTCGCGCATCCCCTTGAACGCCGGCCACGCCGGGAAGTCCCGCGGACGCATGACGATGGAGACGGCGACCGAGACGATGACCCCGGCCAGTCCCGACCAGGCAAGGCTCATGTAGCTCAAGCCTGCCAGGGCAGCGCCGACCGCGACGATGAAGCTGGTAATGTTGGCCAGCAGGCCGGCAATGAAGATCGGCCGATAGTTGAGCTGGCGCCTGAAATACGCCATGGTCACCGCGCCGAAGGGAATGAGCACGAAGTTGATGGCCTGAATGCGCATCACGTCGGCGATTCCGGCCTGGCGGTAGAAATCGGCGACGGCACCGCTGGAGGCGAACAGGGCGCCGGCCATCAGCCACGACACGGCGATGTTGGCCGCGAAGGCGGAACGTATCTTGTCGTCGGTGAGATTCTTCTCCTGGATCAGGTATTCGGCGACGCCGAAGTCGCGAAAGGTGCTGGCCAGCGCCGCCAGCACCGCCGCCACGGCAAAAATTCCGATTTCGGTTGGCGTCAGCAGGCGCGAGATGAGCAGCGTGCTGGCCAACTGCAGGGCCACACCGACGTAACTGTCTGCCAGCGAGAAAGCAAGCGAGCGACGAACGGAACTCAAGACGACTCCCGCAACGGTGAGCGATCCACGCTCGACTCCTTGGTCACCGTCGGCACACTCACCGTGTCGCACTCCCGGCACTCCGGGAGCCCCGGGATTTCTCGCCAGGCGTTGCCTCGGACTCGGCGCTCGCGTCGCCAGTGTCGGAAAGCTCGCTCGCCTCGGGCTGCGCCGCAACCGCGTCCGGACGGCTGCCGAGCACCCGGTATTGCTCACGCAGCACCCTCGACCCTGGTGCGTATTCCAGGCCCTGCTTGACCAGCTTTCGTGCTTCCGCCGTCTTGCCGACCTTGATCAGATACTCGGCCCAATGCGAATAGGCCGGCCAGTAATCACGCTTGAGCGCTCTCGCCTTGGCGAACGATTTTTCGGCGTCGCGGGGGCGCGAGAGGAGCAACTCGACCTCTCCGACGCGGGTGTGGATTTCCGGCAGCAGGACGAAATTGGCGGAGGCGTACCTGAGCACGAAATTGTAGTCGTCGAGGACGCTCCCCAGCAGATGTTGGCGCATTTGCGGGGCGGTGCCGCTGCGCATGGCGCGCTGCATGTTGATCTGTCCCCAGCAGTAATGGTGCATGGCCCAGAAGGTCTTGCCCATCATCCCCACCCAGCGTTGCGCCGCTGGCGAGGGAGCATCCGGTGTGCCGCTGTTCCCGTAGCCCTGCGTATCCCGGCAATAGCTTGGCGCGAGAGCCATTTCCGCCTGCGTTTCATTCATCGGCTGCATGGCGTAAGTCGCCGTGGACGCGAGCACCAGAACAGACGACAGGCTGCCGACGAGGAAGCGGGAAAGGGGATTCCAGAACTTCGAATAGCTGATCATTATCGTTTTCTCTCCATGGTGTTGGCATTCGCCGTCGTTCGCGGCGTGACCCCCGCCCGGCCCTTTCCGGGCACTGGCTTCAGGTGGACCCCGCAAGTTCATAGCGGGTGTGGCTCTGATGCATCAGCAGGCGCGTCGCCCAGGTCCCCAGGGAACGCCCCCAGGGGGTAAACCTGGGCAACTCGAAAAGGCCGTCGCCAACGCGGGCAACGCCCGGCGCGGTGCTCACCGCGGCGCGAAAACCGAGGCGGCGCAGCAAGGCGACGTGGCTCTGGTCGTAGTCGCGCATCGGCTTCCCGTTGGGGTAGGCAAAGAGCTCGACCGGAGCGTCGATGATCTCCTGCAGGCGATCGCGCCCGCTACTGATCTCGCCCTCGGCCTGCGCCGGCGTCAGGGTGGTCAGGATCGGGTGGTTCACCGTATGCGCGCCGATTTCCATCCCTGCACGATGCAGTTCGCGAACCTGCTCGGAACGCATCATCAAATCCCCGGGGAGATCCGGGACGCCGCTCGCCGCCAGGAGCCGTGAAATCGCCTCTTCGCGCTCACCGAGGGTAAGGTACTTGATCGCCGACAGCAGCGTCAGAATCGCCGCCGTCCGCTCTTGCGGGCCGGCCAGCGAACAGCGTCCCTGCCCGAGAAAAGCCAGATCAAGCTCGCTCTTGGTGCAGGCGCGAACGATTTCGATCACGGAATCGTTCCACATCCGACCGCCGTCGAGGAAGCCGCTGGAGACGAAAAAACTGGCCACCAGGCCGCAGCGCTGCAGAATCGGCAAAGCCACCTGCGCATTGTCCGCGTAGCCATCGTCGAAAGTGATGACCAGCGCGCGCGGCGGCAATGTGCCCTGTTCCAGACCGGCGACGGCGTCGGCAAGCGAAAGAACACGGAAGCTGCGGGCGACAAAACGCATCAGGCGTTCAAATTGCGAGGCATCGATCTCTTGCGGAAAAAGCTCGTCGGTGTGGGCGTGGACGCGATGAAAGATAAGGATCGACAGACGCGGTGTCGTCAGGCGATGCAAGAGTCCGAACGCGCTCCGGGTGGCGCCAGCGATCAGTGTGTCCACGGCACTTCCAGCAGGTTTGGCAGGTGTCAACGGGGCCGCCCGGGCTTGCGCAGGGTGACCAGAATCCAGCCGCGCAGAAAGCGCAGGGCCTCGAAGCGGCTGATCAGTTTCTCGTAGCACGTACCGACGAAGAAAAGAACGCCGTTGAACATCAGATAGTTCGGGTACTGGCTCAAGTACTCGAAAGACGCGATCTCCAGCCCTGCCTCCGCCGCCAGGCGTTCGACATCGCCCCTGGTATTGGTCCGGTACGCGGTCGGGAAGGTGTCCTCCTCCTCGCGCCCCTCGACCATCTTGACGATGCGAGCGTGAAAGCGGTTGGGAACCAGGCGCGCGACCACGGTTCCGTAATCCCACATGTTGGCGGTCAGGAAAACCACCTCCCCACCCGGACGCAGGATACGCGCGAACTCCCGGTACACCGACGCCGGGTCCGTGAGATGCTCGAAAACACTGCGCGACATGATCAGATCGACGCTGGCATCGGGCACGGGGATCCTGGCCAGGTCGGCATTGTGCGTTTCTATCCCCGGCGGGACATCGGTAAAACTGACCAGCTCGACGCCAATCAGCGTCTTCGCCCGGCCAAGGAACTTTCTCAGGACGGGAACCGTGCGCCCGCAGCCCGCGTCAAGGAGAGTCGCGTCGGGGGTCAGGAGTTTCTCGACATGCTCCTCATAGACGCGATACGGGTGGACGCTGTCGGCGTAGTACTTGCGGTGCAGGGTGTCGGCTAGTTTGGTCATTTTGGTTTTGGCTTCAGGTTTACCGTGAAAAGCGGGTCAGCGACGCGAGCCCCATCGCCCGCCGCCAAGGCCGCTGCCTGAGGGAAGGGGGAGGCATACCGGGCACGCACAATGGCAGATCACTGCCTGCTCGCAGTAAGGGGCAACGGTGGCGGACCCGTTGCGCTGGTTGCCGCGGCGGCCTGCCCGCCTTTCCGCTCACGCACCGTAGCGTCGGCAAGCACCGCGATACCAACAATGTAATAGCTGACATCGAAATGGGCCAGACTCAGAAAAGCTCCCCCGACGCTGTAACCGGCGATACTGACCTGCACCATGCGCATCAGCAGTGGTAGCCAGTTCGCATACTCGGGATCTTCCTTGCTTTCCCGGGCCAGCCTCCCGGCCATCTTCCAGGCAGTGATGCCGAGCAGCAGATAGAGCGCCAACCCGGGGAAGCCATGCTCCCCGAGCATCTGGAAATAGATGCTGTGGGCGACATAGACGTTGCCATCGAGATTGTGGCCAAGGCCTTCCGCGGGCGCATAGATGGCAAACACCTGCGGCGTGTCGACGACGAATCCGCCGCCCACCAGCGGCCGGTCGAGGGCCAACGCCCACAGCGTTTTCCAGGTGTAGATGCGCGACATCGCCGAGCCATCGTCCTCGTAGTTCTCGATGCTCTTCATCCGCCCGGACCACGAATCGGGCATGAACATGACCGCCATCGCCACCGTCAGGGCGAGCACGAAGGTGGTCAGAACCGGGCGGCTGCTTTTCAGGCCAAGGAAGGTCGCCATGGCCAGCAGGGCAAGCAGGGCGCCGCGCGATTGCGAGCCCAGGATGCTCAGGGTGATGGTCACGAAGCAGAACAGAAGACCGAGACGAACCACACGGCGAGTGGCCATCTTGTACAGGTAGTGGAAGAAGGGAAGCAGCATCACCAGCGCCAGGCCAAGCGCATTGTTGTCTGCCGCCATGCCGCCGTCGGGCCCATAGACGCGCCCGCCGCCACCGGTGAGCACGGTCCATATACCACCCTTGACGCCGTAGAAGCCGATCGACAGCGCGATGACCCAGATCAGACGCTCGATCTGCTCGCGCCCACGGATCAGCATCAGGGTCACGAACAGCATGACGTGGATCTTGACCACGAAAACCCAGCGGTCGAGAACCACCTGCGGCGCGTTGATGGCGAAGAAGCTGGTGATGGTCATCCAGAAAATCAAGGCCAGGTAGACCACCGTCACGGCGTTCACCGGGAACGGACGGCGCTCCTTCGAAAAGAGGAAGGCGACCAGCGTGGCGATCGCCACCATCTGGCCGAAGGGCATCGTGCGTGCAAAGCCGTAGGCGGCGCGGTGCGGAATCATCATTGAAATCCACGCCCAGACATAGGCGCCGAGACGGGGACTGCGCAGAATGAATGGCAGCAGGCCAATGACGATTGCCGTGATCACGAGGTCACGCACGACTCGCCTCCTGCACTGGCATGCCGGCCTTGACCCGGCTGATGACGTAGCGGAACTTCCCGGACGACTCGTTGGCGATCGCGGCGACTCGCTCGACCCGGACATCGACCCTGGCGCCCAGGCGTCCCTTGAAATCCCGGATGATCCGCTCCTCGCCGGCAGGGTCAAAAGCGGGCCCGGTGACCAGCTTGACGACCGTCTGGTCGATCGATATCTGCTCGATGCGGAAACGTTCGACGCCGGGCAGGTCGCGGACGGTGTAGATCAGAGCCAGGCCGTGCATCACCGTGCCGTCCTGGGCGACGACGAAGTCGGTGGTCCGGCCCTGCACCTCTTCGAGCACCGGCAGCCCGCGGCCACAGGGACAAGGCCTGTCGCCGACGATACCGACGTCGCCGGTGCGGTAGCGAACAAAGGGGAAATCGGCCGTCCCGAGGTGGGTGACGACGATTTCGCCAGCCTCGCCGCGCGCGCTGCGCGTGCCGTCCGGACGAACAGTCTCGACGATGATGTCCTCGGCGCTGATGTGCAAGCTGCCCGACGGGCACTCGTGGGCGATGAAACCCGCGTCGCGGGCGCCGTAGCCGTTGGCCACGGGACAGCCAAAGACCTCGCTGATCACCGCCCGCTGCTCGTCGTAGAGTTTTTCGGAGGTCACGAAAGCGACCTTGATTCCCAGGCTGCTCATGTCGACCTTCTTCTCACGAGCGTGCATGGCAATCAGCGAAAGGCTCGACGGGTAACCGAAAAGCATCGCCGGACGAGTCGCACGGATGGTAGCCACGAAACGATCGAGGTTGGCCGGGGACATTTCGAAGGCGGGTAACAGGTGGCTGCGCATGAGCCCGTCGCGCAGGCGACGGATGCGGTCCTGCGCGCCCAGTTCGACCGGGCTACCCCAGACCACCAGCTCGCTGTCACCGATGTCCACGTCCCACCAGCGGGTTGCCCGCCACTTGGCCGCCACGTCGTGACTCTTGCGCCCCTTGCCCATGAAGAAGATCAGCGGCTCGCCCGACGACCCGCCGGTGTTGTAGCCCGCCCCGCCGGTGTTGTAGCGCGTCAGCGGGCCGTGCCCGTCGGCCTTGAGGCGCTCGACGTTGGCCCGGATGTCCGGCTTGTCGAGTAACGGCAACGCGGTCAGGGCGTCGCTTGAGCGTAGCGACTGCGGGTCGAAGCCGCGTTGCCGGAAGATCTCGCGGTAATAGGGAACGCGCTGCCCAATGTCGACCAGGAACTCGCGCAGGCGCCGGTCGCGTTGGTCGGCGAGCTGCTCCGCAGACCACCACTGGCTTTCTTCCAGGCGCACGCGCAGGGCCAGCGACGCGTGTCCCTTGATCCGCTCGTGCAGCGGAAACAGGAAGCGCGAACAGATTGCCGTATACAAGCTCAAGCTCGCCTCCTGACGACGACGGTGTCGTGCACCCTGCGGCACGCCATCGCCAGCCACAGGCAGGATGCGCAGCGACGGCAAGGCTCAGCCATTCGTTTCCAGCCGTCGGCTGCTCGCCCCGACGGCGGCCGGCACGGAGCGCGCCAGGGCGCGAAACTCCGTCACCAGGACGGCGACGCGACTGTCCCATGTATTCGCCGCTGCATAGTCACGAATCCGCTGACGGTCCCAATCGCGATCCAGCGCCTCCGCCAGTGCCTGCGTCAGCGCCCCGGCGTCGGCGAAGGGCACGATGCTTCCCAGATGCGGAGCGCTCACCACTTCCGCGTTGCCGCCGACGTCGGTGGTCACCACCGGCAAGCCGCAGGCCATCGCCTCGAGGAAGACGTTGGCCCAGCCCTCGTTGCTCGTGGCGAGCACGAAGACATCGGCCGCCGATAGCGGCCAGCGCAATTCGGCCGCCGGCAAGGCACCGAGGAAATGGACGACGCCGTCCAGGCCGAGCGACGCCACCTGTTGTTTCAGGCGCGCACCGATATCGCCTTCCGGGCTCGGCCCGCCAACCACCAGGTAGCGCAAGCCGGGAAAGCGCTCGCGCAAGGCAGGCAGGCAGTCGATCACGCGGTGAAAACCCTTGCGTTCAACCAGGCCTCCGGCCGATACCAGCACCGGCGCATCGAGCGGAAGACCCAGCCGGCTGCGCGCGGCGGCTTGCTCTTCGGGGAAGAAGCAGGCCAGGTCGACGCCATTGCCGACGACGCGGATGCGGTTCGTGTCGGCCCCCAGCTCTCCGGCATGCCGACGCAGCGAGTCGGACACCGAGAACACGCGCGACGCGCCATTCAGCGCGGCGACGATTTTCCGGCGCCGTACCGGATCCGCCGAAAGCGAGACTTCGCTGCCGCGCATGGTAATCGTCACCGGCAGGCCGAGCCATCGACCGAGAAGCACCGCGGCGTGCCCGCAAGGGTAGGCGAAATGGGCATCGATGATGTTCACGGGAGACTCTCGCGTGAGCCGCTGCACGAGCCGCAGGCAGCCGAGCGCGATAAAGAAACTATCCAGCCCGCGGAACAGGCCAGGCAGCGAAAAATAGCGTGGCAGCAGGATGCGGACACCCTCCTGCACCTCGGCTCGCGGTGCCGGTGGGCGGTAGTTCGGAACGAAGCAGCGAATCAGCCCCTGCAGCGGGAACCACGGAACCGGGACGACGACGGTCATCGGCAGCTCGGCGGCGACACGAAACATGCGCGCCCGGATGAACATGCCCGCGCCGGGGGTGCCACTGTGGGGAAAGAGGTTGGTCAACACCACCAGGTGTGGCTGCAGCGCACCAGGCAGCGCGGTGGACGTCCGCCGCTGACCGGCCTCGCCAGCGGGCCGGCTTTCGCCGCTTCCCGTCACGCTCCCGCGTGGCGCCGGCAACGAGGAACGGCGGGCCTGGCGGCAACCGAGCAGCGAGACGAGCAGCGCCAGCAGCGCAGCGATCACCAGACCGCCAACGATCCACAGGTGCACGCGCACACGCTGCAAAGCCTCGACGAGCAGACGATTGCCCGGCTCCTCGAGGACTCTGATCGGCGGATACACCCCCTGCGCGATGCCACCGAGTTGCTCGAGCGATCGCGAGACGCTTCCGAAGGTGCGCACCAGCGGCGCGCGGTCGTACGAGAAGACGTTGTTGCCCCATACCATGTACCACTGGCCGAGGCCTTGCCGATAGTAGTCCCAGGCTTTCTCCTCGATGACGAAGCCGGGTCGTGCGGCGGGGTCCAGTCGCGCAATGCGCAATGACGAGGGGTCTTCGCGCAGCGCCCGGCGAAATTCGAGCGCCGACAGCGGCACGCCCTCCGGGCCAAGGAAGTAGTTGTTGTTGAAGATGCCCACCAGTTGCCAGCGACCCAGTTGCCGGTTCCAGATCTCCGGCCAGATGTGGCCATGGCCACCGAAACCGTCGAAGGAAAAGGCCCAGGCGCGTACCGGAAGGCCGGCAGCGATGGCCAGCCCGACGAAAGCGCGCACGAAATCGCCGCAGTAGCCTTGTCCCTGGGTGACGATGCTGCGGTGGGTTTGCCGCAGGTCCGCCTGAATCGCGCCGCCCGACAGGACCGGGCTCGAGCCGAGCAGGTGCCGGCTGATGGCCAGCACCCGCTCCCAGTCCGAAGACATCTCCTTCAGACCAAGACGATCGACGACGTCGGCAAACTCCGGGTAGGGTGCCCCGCGCTCGAGCATGAAGTCGGCCGGAACGTTCGCCGGCGTCCAGTTGAAGTCGCTTTCACCGCCATGGCCACGAGCGCCGGAATCGGCGAGCAGGAGGGCGTGCCGCATGCGCACCATTTCGGTCGAACTGGTGAAGTAGGGGGCCAGCGACAGCAAGGCCAGCAGCAAGGCGGCCAGGCTGACCCACACCCCGCGCCGCCAGAAGCGAACAGCGTCCGACACGCTCGCGGCTCCTACCAGCAGAGGCCATCGACCCGGGCGGCGATCGCTTCGCCCCGGGGCAGATTGACCAGATCGAGCAACACCTGCTCGGGACGGCACAATCGAGCCAGCGTCGCGGCGACTTCGGGCGTCGACAGCCCGACGACCAACACCTCGGACTCGGCGATGACCCCTTCCAGATCGGCGCGCATCATCTCGCCGATGTGCGGCAGGTGACGCTCGATGAAGCTGCGGTTGGCGCCCAGGAGGCTGGCCAGGTGGACTTCGGGATCGTAGATCGTGAGTTGCATTCCCTTGCCGATCAGCTGTTCGGCCAGCGTCACCAGCGGGCTCTCGCGCAGGTCGTCGGTGCCGGTCTTGAACGACAGGCCGACGAAACCGATCCTGCGCTTGCCGAGCGCCAGCAGCTTGCGCAGCGCCAGGTCGAGGTGATTGCGATTCGACTGCATGATGCCGGCCAGCATGGGAATCTCGACGTCGTGCATCTTCGCCAGATAGGTGGTGGCGCGCAGGTCCTTCGGCAGACACGAACCGCCGAAAGCGAATCCGGGCTTCAGATAGGCCGGCGAGATATTGAGCTGGTGGTCCTGGCAGATCAGGTCCATGACCTCGAAAGGATCGACGCCCAGGGCTTCGCAGAGCCGCGCGGTTTCGTTGGCGAAGGTGATCTTGAGGGCGTGAAAGTTGTTGCAGCAATACTTCATCATCTCCGCCGAGCGCACCGAGGTCTCGATGAAGCGGCACGGCAGCTTGCCGAAGAGCTCGCGCAGGCGCTCGACGGGGTAGGCATGATTGGCGCCGACGACGGTGAACGGCGGCTTGTCGTAGTCGCGAATCGACGACCCCTCACGCAGGAACTCGGGCTGGAAGCAGAGGAAGAAGCCTTCACCGTCCTTCTTGCCCGAATGCTTCTCGATGATCGGACGCAGGACATCCTCGACCGTACCCGGGACCAGCGTCGAACGCAGGACGACGATGTGCGGCGCGCTCTTGCCGGCAATCGCCCGCCCCATTTCTTCCGCCAGGCGCAGGATTGCGCCCTGATCCTGGCTGCCGTTGGCGGCCGAAGGCGTACCGACGCAGACCAGGGAAATCTCGCTCTCGAGCACTGCGCGCTGGGCGTCTGTGGTCACCGCGACGCGGCCGCTGGCCGCGGCGGCGGCCATCAGGTCGACCATCCCCTCTTCGACCACCGGCGTTTTTCCGGCCATGATCAGATCGAGCTTGGTGGCGTCGATATCGACGCCGATCACCTCATGGCCGTCGCGCGTCAGACACGCCAGCGAGACAGCCCCAACGTAGCCCAAACCGAAAATGCTGATCTTCATGCGAGTTTTCCTTTGCTTTCCCAAAAGTTCCCGACGCCGCGATCGATGATCCGATCGAGCCTCTCCATCGAGTGCGGCCAGGCATGATTGCTCAGCATGCGCTGCCGCCCGGCGAGCGCCAATCGCTGCCGTTCCGCCGGATCATCCAGGATCCGCAGGATGGCGTCAGAATATTCCTGGGGAGTATCCGCGACAAGGAAGTGTGTCACGGACTCGGCATCGACACCACCGGCAGCGACGCGGCTGGTGACCACCGGCACGCCCATGGCCATGGCCTCGAGAATCTTGTTCTGCGTGCCGCGGGCGATGTTCAGCGGCGCGACCATCAACGCCGAGCGCCGCACGAAGGGACGCACGTCCGGCACCGAGCCGGTGACCGTGACCCCGGGCAGGTCGCCGAGCTTGCGCATCTCGGGAGACGGATCGGCGCCGACGATGAGCAGCTTGAGCTGCGGCCGGCGCGACTTCAGTGCTGGCCAGATCTGCGTGCAGAAGCGCGCCATGCACTCCTGATTCGGGTAGTAGTCCATGCGCCCGATGAAGCTCAGCGTGTCGGCGTCGTAGGCCTCGTCGGTCGGGCAGAAGAAATCGGCGTCAACGCCGTTCGGAAACCAGTCCGTAGGCACACCGGTGCGATAGCTTTCGAGGGTCTCCCACTCGGCACGCGTGGTCGCCGTACACAGGTCGAAGCGCTGCGCCAGACGCTTCTCGGCAGCGAGCATCTTGGTGCCCTCGAGGCGATAGCCAAGCGACAGCGGGAAAGGCTTGTAATTGGCGTACTCGAGCCACTTCTGCGAGTCCATGTCGCCGAAGTCGAGAATCTTCGGCACGTCGCGAACCTGCTCCACATACTGGGCGACGGACGAGCAATGAACGAAAATCAGATCCCATTTCTGCGCGCCGAGCAGTCGCTGCACGCTCGCCTGCAGGGACGGCGAGAAAAAGAAACCCATCGACGAAGGCGTCGCCAGCGGCAACCGGGCGACCATGCGCAGCGCCTGCAGCGGACCGGACACCTGCGCCACTTCGAAAGCCGCGCAATGGGCGGCGATCCCCTGCCCTTCCGCAGCCTCCTCCGGCGAGCGCGCGAGCGAGCAGACGGTGACGCGGTGGCCACTCGCCGACAGGTGGCGAATCATGTTGAAGGGTCGGATCTTGCCGCCACGCTTGGGCGGAAACGGAAAGCGGTGACAGATATAGAGGATGTTCATGCAACGTAGCTCTTGAGTTCTTCGGCGACATCGGCGGGATCGCGACGATCGAGGAATATCCGGCTCCAGATTTCCAGATTCATCATCGCCAGCAGGATGTCGGTACCATCGATGCGGTTGGCCTGATGATCGGCGATCAGCCGATTGACCACCCCCTGATTGAACAGGCCGCGCGCCTGCACCACGTCGGCGGCGAGCAGCCGCTTCAGCAGGGGAGCCAGCTCACGCTTCAGCCAGGCGCCCATCGGCGTGCCGAAGCCACGCTTCTTGCGGTTGAGGATCTCGTCCGGCAGCAGGTCGGCGAGCGACGCCTTGAGCAGGTGTTTGAGGCGACCGTCACGAACCTTGATCGCAGCCGGCATGGCCGCCGCCAGCTCGACCAGTTGATGGTCGAGCAGCGGCACCCGGCATTCGAGCGAGACCGCCATGCTCATCTTGTCGGTCAGCAGCAGGAGGTCGTCGGGGAGCTGCGTCTCGGCATCGACGGCAAACATCCGGTTCAGCTCGTCCTCGTTGCCGGCCGCCGCGAAAGCGCGCGCCAGGCTGTCCGAGGGACCGGCCGCCGACTCCTCGAGCAACAAGGCGGAAACGTGACGGCGACTGAGGACCTGCAGGTAGCTCCGATAGCGTTCGTCGGAACTCATTTCGGCGCTGGCCATGAAACCCTTGGCCAGGCGCAGATTGTTCAGCAGGCCGGAATGCCGGTCGGTCGGCAGGCGCCGCGCAGCGTAGCTCGCCATGCGCCGCAACCAGCCCGGCCAGCGGCGATAGCGCCTCGCGTAGTGGCCACCGAGATAGCGTCGGTAACCGCCAAAGAGCTCGTCGCCGCCGACGCCCGAGAGGATCACCTTGACGTCCTCGCGGGCAAACGCGGAAACCAGATAGGTGGTGATGAAAGCGGTATCCGACAGCGGTTCGTCCATGTGCCAGAGCAGCTTGGGCAAGAGGGCAACGACGTCGGGCTGGACGACGATCTCGCGATGGTTGGTGGCGAACAGCTTGGCCACCTGGCGCGCATAGGGCAGCTCGTTGTACAGCGCCTCGGCTTCGCCGCCGGAAAAACCGATGGCGTAGGTGCGGATCGGTTGCTCGGAATGGCGAGCCATCAAGCCGACCACGGCGCTCGAGTCGACGCCGCCGGAGAGAAAGGCACCGATCGGCACGTCGCTGACCATCTGCATGCGCACCGACTCGTCGAGCTGGACCTGGACGCGCTCGATCCACTGGCTCTCGGAAAGGTCGCTGACGATCTCCTCGGGCAGACGCCAGTAGCGCCACTCGCGCACTTCACCGTCCTCGACGGCGAGCAGGGTGGCCGGCGGCAGCTTGCGGATTCCCTTGAAGATGCAGCCGGGCGCCGCGACGTAGCCCAGATGCAGGTAATCGGCGACGACCTCGCGGTTGAGTTCGGCGCTCACCCCGGGCAAGGCCAGCAGCGCCTTGGCTTCACTGGCGAAGGCCAGGCGCTGCCAGTCCTGCAGGACGTACAGCGGCTTCACGCCGAGCCGGTCACGACCGATCAGCAAGCGCCGCCGGCGCGCATCCCAGAGCGCGAAGTCGAACATCCCGTTGAGGCGGAGAACGAAGTCGTCGCCCTCCGCATCGTAGAGGTGCAGGAGGACCTCGGAATCGGATCCGGTCTTGAAGCGATAGCCCTTGCCCTGCAGCTCGCTGCGCAACTCGCGGAAGTTGTAGATTTCGCCGTTGCACACCAGCCACAGGGTGCCGTCGGCATTCGACAGCGGCTGGTGACCACCCGCCAGGTCGATGATCGACAAGCGGCGCATGCCGATCCCGCAGGGGCCATCGACGTGACTGCCTTCGTCGTCGGGACCGCGGTGCCGGATACGATCGCCCATGCTCGACAGCATGCGCGGCTCGACACTCAGGCCGTCAAAACGATAGATACCGTGAATACCACACACTATGGCGACTCCGAGTCAGATGGCTGGAGCGGACTGAGCGCGTCCAGCGCCGGCCAGCGCCCGGCGGTAGACCTCCCGATAGCGGGCAACGCTGCTCGCCCAGGTCCGTTCGACCTCGACAAAGCGGCGCGCCTGGGCGGCAATCTGCGGCCACTGCGAGCGTTTGGCGAGAAGGTCATCGAGCGCCGCCGCCAGCGCCGCGGGATCGCCGGCCGGAAAGAGGAAGCCGGTCTCGCCGTGGCGCACCAGCTCGCGGTGACCGCCGACGTCGGAAGCGACGAACATCCGTCCCTGCGCCATCGCCTCCAGGGGCTTCAGCGGGGTGACCAGCTCGGTCAGCCGGATCGGCAGGCGCGGATAGGCGAGCACGTCGATCAGCTCATAATAGCGTTGCACGTCGGCATGCGCGACGCGGCCGGTAAAGATGACGCGATCGTGCAGCCCGGCGGCCAGCGCCTGCGCCTTCAGATTGGCCTCCTGCGGGCCGCCACCGACGAGCAGCAGACGCAGCTGCGGATGCCGGGGAAGCATCTGGCGGGCCGCCTCGATCAGCAGATCGAGACCTTCATAGCCGTAGAACGAGCCGGCAAAGCCGAGCACCGTCGCGCCGTCGAGTCCCAGCGAGTGGCGTAGCGTGGCATCGGCCTGGACAGCGAACTGAAACAGGCCAACATCGACCGCATTGGGGATCACCGTGATGCGCTCGGCCGCGATACCGCGCCCGGCGATGTCGCGGCGCAGCCCTTCGCAGATCGTCGTTACCTGATCGGCGCGGCGCAGGGCCAGGCTCTCCAGGGCACGCGACGCACGATAACGCAGACTGCCCTCCACCGTCGTGCCGTGATCGACCGCCGCATCCTCCCACGAGGCGCGCATTTCATAGACCACCGGCAGCCGCCGACGACGTCCGACCCAGAGACTCGGCAAGGCGTTGAGCACCGGCGAATGGGCGTGGATCAGGTCCGGCCGGGTCTCCCCGATGAGCTGATCGAGGCGGGCTGCGGTCAGGCGCATCTGGGCCAGCAGGCCAGCGCCCTCGACGCTCGGCGTGCGCTGGAAAGACCAGCCGTCGACCTCCTCGTGCAGCGCCGGGCCGGCGCCCTGCTTGGGTGTCGTGAGATGGACGGTCTGCCAGCCGAGCGCGCGCTGTTCGCGCAGGATGGCCAGCGAGCGAAAGCTGTAGCCGCTGTGCAGTGGCAGCGAATGGTCGAAGACGTGCAGGATGCGCAAGCTCATGCCGGTGCCTGCAGACCCGTGACCAGCGCCGGATCGCTCACCGGCGCGTCGAGCACATTGCGCAGGAAGGCTTCGAACATCAGCACCGTCCACAGCGGCGAGCTGTAGTCGCGCACTCCCGACTGGTGGGCATCGACGAGATGGCGCAGATAGTCCTGGTTGAACCAGCCGGTTTCGGCCAGGCGCGCACCGAGCACCGCCTCGCGGACGCGTTCGCGCAATGGACCGCGGAACCAGCGTGCCAGGGGAACGGCAAAGCCCATTTTCGGGCGATAGAGGATGTCCTGCGGCAGGCTGGGCTCGAGCGCCTTCTTGAGCAGGAACTTGCCTTCCTGCCCGCGCACCTTGAGTGAAGAGGACTGTGTCGCCATCCATTCGACCAGTTCGTGATCCATCAGCGGCTCGCGCACCTCGAGCGAGTGCGCCATGCTGGCGCGGTCGACCTTGGTGTTGATGTCGCCGACCAGGTAGGTCTTCAGGTCGAGGTACTGGATCAGCGCCAGCGGATCGTCGGTGCCGGCCTTTCCGGCATGGGTGCGAAAGACTTCCTCGGCACTGTAGCCGGCCAGTTCGCGCCGGAAGGCGGCGCTGAACAGCTGCGTGCGCATCGGCCCGCGCAGGATCGACACGGAATGAAAATAGGCTTCGACCGAAGTTCGGGCCATGCCTTCGAAAGTGGTCTTGGCGCGGAACATGCGCGGCGCCCAGTCGGCTTTCGGATAGACCCGCCCGAGGAGGCCAAAGATGCGCCGGCGCACGCCGTGCGGCAGCGCCGCACGCAGCCGCTCTTCCATCAGGTGCATTCGGTAACGCCGGTAACCGCCGAAGGTCTCGTCGCCGCCGTCGCCCGAAAGCGCCACCGTCACGTGCTTGCGCGCCAACTGGCAAACGCGGTAGGTGGGGATCGCCGAGCTGTCGGCATAGGGTTCGTCGTACAGCCGGGCCAGGGTGTCGATGAGATCGAAATCGTCGCTGGCGACCATCTCGCAGTGGTGGTTGGTGCGGTAGCGGTCGGCCACCTGCTGGGCGAAGGCGGCTTCGTTGAAGGCCGGGTCGTCGAAGGCAATCGAGCAGGTATTGACCGGCTCGGCCGACAGCCCGGCCATCACCGCGACGACGGCACTCGAATCGACGCCGCCGGACAGGAAAGCGCCAAGCGGCACTTCCGAGATCATGCGCAGGCGAATCGACTCGCGCAGCCTGTCGTTGAGTTGCGCGCAGGCGTCCTCGACGTCCACCGGCTGATCGAGGCTGAAGCGCACGTCCCAGTAGGCTTTCGGCTCGGCCAGCGGCTGCCCGCGGCGGACGCTGAGCATGTGCGCCGGCGGCAGCTTCCGGGCCTGACGAAAGATCGTCCGGGGTTCGGCGACGTAGCCGAGGGCGAAGTACTCCTCGACGGCCAGCGGATCGATATCGCGCGCCAGTCCACCGTGCGCGAGCAGCGACTTGAGCTCGGAGCCGAAGAGGAAGCTGCCGTCGGCGAGCAAGGCGTAGAAGAGCGGCTTGACGGCCAGCCGGTCGCGCGCCAGGAACAGCGTCTCGCGATTGCGATCCCAGAGCGCAAAGGCAAACATGCCGCGAAAGCGGTGCACGCAGTCTTCGCCCCAGGCTTCCCAGGCGTGGACAATGACCTCGGTATCGCTGCGCGTGTGGAAGACGTGGCCCAGTGCCTGCAGTTCGGGGATCAGTTCCTGGTAGTTGTAGATTTCGCCGTTGAACACCACGCAGACGCTCTGATCCTCGTTGTAGAGCGGCTGCTGCCCGGTGGACAGGTCGATGATCGACAGCCGGCGATGGCCCAGGCCGACGCCCGGCTCCACGTGCAGGCCACCCTCGTCGGGGCCACGATGGTGTTGCGACTCGTTCATTCGCGAGAGCACGCGGCGATCGATGTCACGCCGGCCACGGGTATCAAAAATTCCGGTTATTCCGCACATATTCTTGGGTCAGTTTCCTTGTCGCTCTTATTGGGGTTTTCGCCTAGGGGTGCAGCAAAGCCTTGCCGCCCACCTGACCGGCACGCGCGCTCAGCAGCCGGTCGTAGAGATTCTGGTAACTTCGGCTCATCGCCTGCAGGCTGAATTCATTTTCCACCCTGGCCCGCCCCGCCACGCCGGCGGCACGTGCCTGCGGCGCATCCTGCGCGTAGCGGGCGATCTGCTCGGCCATCGCCTGCGGATCGGAAACCGCGACCAGTTCGCCGGAACGGCCCGCTTCGATCAGCTCGGCGTTGCCGCCGACATCAGTGGCGATCACCGGCAGGCCGCTGGCCATCGCTTCGAGGATGGTATTCGAGATCCCTTCGGCCAGTGAGGGCAGGACGAAGCAGTCCAGGCCGCGCAGGATTTCCGCAATATCGTCACGTTGCCCGGGCAACCACGCCAGCTCTGCCACGCCGGCCTCTTCGAGCATCGCCTGCGCCTGCGCGCGCAACGGGCCCTCGCCGATCATCACCAGGCGCAGACGCTTCCTCAGCTCGGGAAAGGTGGCCAGCACCCGGATGAAAGCCTGCGCCAATGTCGTCTGATCCTTGACCTGCTGCATACGCCCCACGCTACCGACCAGCCAGCATCCCGGGTCGGTAAACGGGCAGCCGGCAATCGCCTGGCGCTGAGCGAGCGGATGAAACCGCTGCACGTCGACGCCGTTGTATATCTGCGCAACGCGGGCCGGCGGCATGCCGACCCGCAAAGTCAGATAATCCTCGAGATCACGCGACAGCGCTATGTAATGGCTCACGAATGGGCGATAAAAGCGGCGCAGCCACTGGTTTTTCCGGTTCAAACCGTCGAGGTCGCCGATATCGCGGCCGTGCTCGCCATGGATGCGCACCGGCACGCCTGCCGCCCAGGCCGGGACGCTCACCTCCAGCGCCGCGAGGTTGCGACTGTGCACGATGGCCGGACGCAAACGGCGCAACAGCCGCCACAGCTGCGGGTAGATCCACAGCGTGTGACCGGGCGGTTTGGCCAGGGCAATGAAGCTGACATCGTCGCGAACGATGCGCCGCTTGAAATCGGTGATCTCGGTCAGGGAAATCACCGCGTGACGATACGCCTCGCTCGGCATGTGGTTGATCAGATTGACGACACCATTCTCGAGACCACCGACGTCGAAACGGAAGACCACATGCGCGACCAGCGGACGCGGGTCCGCGGCGTGCCTCACTGAGCGTCCATGGTCTGCCGAAGTGCGGCATCGACTGCCGGTCCGGCGCTGCGCACGAAGTCATCGAGCGAGGCCTCGCCGGCCCCGGCTCCGGCGCCGTCGAGCGGCGTGTACAGGACGATCAGCGCGGAGTCATCGCCATTGCCGGTCAGGCGCGACAGGGCAAGGTAGGCCTTGGCCATGGCGTCGCTGGCCGTCCAGCGCCCGTTGACCCAGTACCATTGCCAGACGATCATCCGTGCCGGCGGGTGTCCGCGCAACAAGGCTGTGCGCACCTTTATGTCCTGCCCGTTGAACGAGACCTCCCGCGTCCCGTGGCCCACCACGACCCATTGCGAATCGTCGCTTCTGACCAGTGCGTTGTTGGAACTGACCAGTTTGCGCTGCTCGTCCTGGTTGCGGTAATAGGCGAGGAAGACGCCGACCTCGCGACCGTCCTTGGCGAAGGTGGCAAGTGTGCTCGCCGCGTAGTTCTCGAAGCTCGGCTGCCAGGCGTGCACACCGGGGTCCGTCACCTGCCAGCCAGCGATCGCGCCGAGCGCTGCGGTCTGGCCGATCTGCGGCGCACGACGCCCGTCGATCTGCCATTGCGCGAAGGTCCACAAGCCCGCCACCAGGACGGTAGCCAGCGCGGCGGCCAGCGACGCCGACGTCGCCGCGACGGCGGGCGCCGTGGACAGTGGCGTCGCCGGTGGCTGAACCTCCAACTCATCCTCACGCCAGCGCGCGCCGATCCAGAACATGGCCAGAATGACGATACCGAAGAACGCCCAGCCGTAGATCAGATGGTCGACGCCGACCGCCAGCTTGTTCCCCGACAGATGGCCGATCATGACGATCATGTAGGCCCGCATCCAGTTGGCGACGATCGGAACCAGGAAGGAAACCAGAACGAAAACCAGGCGCCGCGCCAGCGAGCGATAGGTGAGGTAGGCGAACAGCGTCCCGACGGTCACCGAAGCGATCAGATAGCGAACGCCACTACAGGCCTCGACCACCGACCAGCTGCCGCTGGGGATGACGAAGCGCAGGCCTTCGGCATGCACGGGAATGCCCGAGACGCGCAAGCCGAGAATGGTGAAGTGCGCCGTCCATTCCATAAGCATGGGCATCGCAAAGTCGCCAAAGGGCACCGCGAAGAAGAGGTAGAGCAGCGGAAAGGCAACCCGCCGTGCGACTCCCCAGCCGAGGACCGCAGGTACGGCCAGAATCAGCATCGCCACCAACGCAAACTGGGAAAGCGCATTGACTGCAGCCACCTCTCCCAGCAGCCAGACAAAGCCGGCGCCGGCAAACAGGAGCACCGCCAGAAAGCTGTACCTGGGCACCAAGACGGCGAGACTGGAACGTATCCGCCAGATCAGCCACAAGGTGATCGGCGGCACGATGAAACCGTGCGCATAGGTATCCGAACGCTCCCAGATAGCGGCCATGGCCAGCGCCGTCTCGCGAAAGAGCAGCAGAATCACGAGCAGGGTCAGAATCAGGGCGGGGAGAGCAACGCGCCAGGCCGGATCTGCTGCAGGGGAGGTCGGACGCGGTTCGGCTTGGTTCATGGAGTGGCTTTCAACAGGCAGGAACACTCAGGAGTCATCGAAGGCATCGAAGGCGTCGAGGTCAGCGGTCGTCGCGGCGCGTACGCAGCGCAGCACCGCTTCCCCGGAACGGCTAACCCAGGTTGCGCACGATGAATGGCCCAAGCCAGTTGGCGAGGCCAATCGGCATGCGCCGCCAGGTCTTGATCAGCATTTGGTACTTGGCGTTGGAGGGGTTGTTTTGCGGGATGGAATCGCGGCGGTACAGGCGATGCTCATAAAACAGCGGTTGCGGCTCGAAGCCCCAGTTCTTCTTGAAGGAATACGAGCCGGTACCCTGCTTGCTACGGCCATAGTCGAAAATCTTCAGCCCGCGCTCGCAGGAGCGGCGCATCAACTCCCAGTACTTGAAATCGTTGGCCGCCAGCTGGCGCGCCGAGACGTCGTCGCCGGCGTAGTACGGCAGGACTTCGTCGCGAAAATAGAAACTCAACACGACACTCAGCGGCCGACCGTTGTCGTCCACCACGGTGAGCGCCTCGCAGTCGGCAGCGAAGACGCGCTGCAAGGTCTCGAAGTAGCGCCGGGGGAGTGCCGGCGTCCCGTGGCGATGAACGTTGTCGGCGTAGAGCGCGAAGAAGCGCCCCAGATCCTGGTCGATCTCGCTGCGCAAGCCGTTCTTGATCCCCTTGCGAACCATCGCCCGCTGCTTGCGCGGGATGGCCAGCAGGTTGTCGTCGACCGCGGGTTCGAGTGGCTTGCGGAAGCGCACGTAGAGATCCTGCAGCGGCCAGTCCGGATGACGGTGGCGCAGGTTGCGCAGTTCCAGGTGGTCGACACCGAGACGCGTGGCGATCGCCTGCGCTTCGCCTTCCAGCGCCTCGACCGCCGCCACGCTGTTCGCTGCGACGCCGCCATAGACGGCAAAGGGCAGCGAGACCAGGGTATTGCCGAAAAGCACGCTCTTGACCTGGGCCAGCGGCAATACGCCCTCGATCACGCCGGAACGCTCGGCGTAGAGGAAATGCGTACGATGCGCGAAAACCTCCTTGAGGACCTGCTGCCAGCCCGACTTGTGAAAGAAGGTGGCTTCCGGACAGGCGGCGACGAAAGCATCCCACTGGCGAACCGCGACGCGGTCGGCAGGATCCAGCGTCTTGACGACCAGCGGCGCGCTGGCCGCGACCAGCCTGGCGATTTCCTCGATTCTCGTGTCCATCAGTTCACTGTCAGCGGCGGCGCGGCCGGGCCCAGAAAGATCTCGTCCATTCGCCCCCAGCGGAAGTCGCCGAGCAGGCGCTTGATCCGACCTTCGGTGTGCCGCAGGTTGACGTAATGACGAAAGCGGGTCTTCGCACTGATACCGGTAACGCGCGGTTGGTCGGCGTCGATTTCCCAGGGATGAAAGTAGAAGATCGCCGGCTGACGATCGCGTTGATTGACTTTCGCCAGCAGCCAGCGCGACAGTGGATACGGCAGCAGGCGGAAGTAGCCGCCACCACTGGCCGGCCAGTTACGGTCGAAGTAGCGCAGCGTGGTCACCGGCAGTTCCAGCAGTCCGGCGCGCACGCGGTGCGCGAAGCGTGGTGCATCGGGCATGCCGTAGTGGTCGTGGCGAATCGGATAGATGCTCGAACTGTAGCGATAGCCGGCACGTTCGAGGCAATCGAAGGCCCAGAGATTCGCTTCGCCGATGGAAAAACTCGGCGCCCGATAGCCCTTGACCTCTTCTCCGGAGATGTCCTCCAGCAACTTCTTGGCGGCGCCGATATCGGCCGAGAACTCGGCTTCGCTGAGATCGCTGGCGCGCTGATGGCCGTAACCGTGACTGGCCAGCTCGTGCCCGCCGGCGACGATGCGACGGACCAGCTGCGGGTAACGCTCGGCGACCCAGCCAAGGGTGAAGAAGGTCGCCCGCGTCTGCCCTTCGTCGAGCATCAGAAGAATTCGCTCGACGTTCCGTTCGACGCGGCACTCGCGCGAATCCCAAAGCTCGCGCGGGATGTACGGGGCGAGCGCGGAGACCTGAAAGTAGTCTTCGACGTCGATCGTCAGCGCGTTGGTGATCGGCTGGCCGGGCATCTTGTGCCTGTCTCCTGGTTACGCGGCGCGCAACGCGTGCCGCGCGAGCAGCCAGGCGGCGAGGTCTGCGACGATTCTCGGCGCTGCCTGGCCATCCCAGAACTCGGGGATGCGACCGCGCTTGCCGGCGCCGGCAAGAATCTCGGCAACCCCCTTGCGAATCGCCTGCGCATCGCAACCGACCAGGGTATTGGTGCCCTGCTCGATGGTGATCGGACGCTCGGTGTTTTCGCGGATCGTCAGGCAGGGGACGCCGAGTGCGGTGCTTTCCTCCTGCAGCCCACCGGAATCGGAAAGGACGAGCTTGGCTCCGGCCATCAGGCCGAGCATTTCCAGGTAGCCCTGCGCGGGTAGCAGGGCGATGCGCGGGCTACGCAGCAGCTCGCCCAGGCCGAAACGTTCGATGTTCGCGCGCGTCCGCGGATGCAGGGCAAAAACCAGCGGCAGCTGCTCGGAAACCTCGCGCAGGACCGCCAGCAGGGGCTGCAGCGTGTCGACCCGGTCGACGTTGGAGGGCCGGTGCAGGGTCACTACCCCGTAGCCGTTCGCGTCGTCGAGCAGCGCCGCGTCGATGCCCGCCGTTTCCAGCGTTCGCGCTGGCGGGTGCGCCAGCTCGAGATTCGAGAGCAGCGAGTCGATCATCACGTTGCCGACGAAGCGTACGCGCTCCTCGGCCACCCCTTCGCGTGTCAGGTTGGCCAGCGCGCTGCGCTCGGTGGTGTACAGGCGATCGGCAATCTGGTCGGTGAGCAGGCGATTGATTTCCTCGGGCATCGCGCGATCGTGGCTGCGCAGGCCGGCTTCGACATGCACCACCGGCACGTCTTTCTTGACCGCGACCAGCGAGCAGGCGAGCGTCGAATTCACGTCGCCGACCACCAGAACGCACGCCGGCCGATGGCTGTCCAGTACCGGCTCGAAACGTTTCATGACTTCGGCCGTCTGCAGGGCGTGCGTCCCCGAACCGACTTCCAGGTTGATATCCGGATGCGGCAGGCGCAGGTCGACGAACAGACGGTCGTTCATGTCCTTGTCGTAGTGCTGGCCGGTATGCACGAGCAGGGCCGGAACGGCCGGCTGGTGAGCGCGCAAGGCACGCAGGATCGGCGCCATCTTCATGAAATTGGGCCGCGCGCCAACGACGCAGACGACCGGGCCGAGATCGGCAGGCCACTGCTGGTCAGCCAAGATCACTCTCCTTCATGGTTTCACCCGCAGCGCGTCAACCAGTTGCTGAATCAGCGAAATAACCGCTGCATTGCTGCGTTCGAGACGAACCATGCTGCGCTCTATACGTATCATCCGCTGCTCGGCCTGGCCGCTCTTCAGCTCGGCAATGGCGCGCGACGCACGTTCTGCGGTACTGGCGTCGAGATCGAGGCGCGACAGGTCGATATCCAGAATGCCGCTCTCCGTCAGTGGCGGATGGGCCGCGCTCTCGCCGCCTTCGCCGGGGCTGTTCGGCATGATGACCGATTGCGATTGCGTTTCTTCCTTGAGTTCCTTGGCCACCTCTTCGACATCGGCACGGTTAAACTCGCTCTTGCCGGCCAGGAAGCCGGACAACAGCAGGCGATCACAGTGCGCGTTGATGCGTCTCGGAATGCCGCCGCTGGCCACGAAAATGGCCTCGAAGGCGCCCGCGTCAAAATGCGGTGAGCCTTGCGATCCGGCGCACTTCAGGCGGTGCTCGATGTACGCCTGCGTTTCGTCCTGAGCCATCGGCCCAATGTGGCAGGCGGCGATCACGCGCTGACGCAACTGCTTCATTTCCGGGCTCTGCATGACCTTGCGAAACTCCGGCTGCCCGATCAGGAAGCTCTGCAGCAGGGCCTGCGTGCCAAACTGGAAATTCGACAGCATGCGCAGCTCCTCGACCGCACGCGGGGTCAGGTTCTGCGCTTCATCAACGATCAGCAGACAGCGTTTCCCCTGGCCCGTCACCTCGACCAGAAAAGCTTCCAGAGCCAGCAGCAGCTCCGATTTGCCGACATTCTTGCCGCCAACGCCAAACGCCGCGGCGACCATGCGCAGCGTGTCCTCGGCGTCGAGTTGAGTGCTCACCAGCTGCGCTGCAACGACCTTGTCCGAATCCAGGTCGTTGAGCAGACCGCGTACGATCGTTGTCTTTCCGGCACCGATCTCGCCCGTGACAACGATGAAGCCCTCGTTCTGATTCAGGCCATATTCAAGGTAGGCCATCGCCCGCCGATGCTGCTTGGAAGCGTAATAAAAGCTTGGGTCGGGGTTGAGCTGGAAGGGCTTGCTGGTCAAACCGTAGAAGGATTCGTACATGAAGAGCGATCAAAAACTGTGGGAAAGTGCGCCGGTCAGCGCGTTCTCGGAATAGCTGGTGACGCCACTGGAAATGACCCGGCGGGCGCCGATGTTGGCGCTGGTCTTCGGCGTGATGCGCGTCGACAGCAACAGATATCCACCGGTGGTGGTGGTTTCCGGCGAGCTGGTGATGAACGAGCTGCTCCGCTGCTGATTGAATGACAGCGAGAGCGACGACAGGCCCGACAATTGGTGCGCCCAGATGATGCCGTAGCCGACCTGCAGAATGCGATCTCGCGTTGAATAATCGTCGGTCAGGCCATTGATGACACTCAGACCCTGCTGCTCGCTGCGCGTCGCCGTGAAGGTAACGGTGTTGCGGGAACCCATCAGGGCTGCCGTCAGCTGCTGCAGGTTCTGCACCTGGGGGCGATCGTTGAGGTAGCCATTGACCACCGTGCTGTCGGCCGGAATACCTCGATCAACCAGCAATTGCGCGGTCTGCGCACCGATCTGCGCCGGGGTGAACGTCGGATTGGTGGCGGCGATGATCGCATAGAAGGCATCGTAGTTATTGCCTTGGCCGGTGTTGCCCACCCCTTGTGGCTGCAGCGACACGTCCTTGCTGGAACGGAAAGTGAGCATCGACCGTGGCCGCCGATGGCTGAAGTTGATATCCCAGCCGGTTCCGAAAAAGCGGTTGCGCACGATCGCGTTGAGCCGCGTACGAGTGCTCGGCGTCCAGTCAAAACCGACACCGCGCGTAAAATTCGTCTGCTGGTCCAGGCTAACGTAGTCATTCGATTCGCGCCCGCCGAGCAGGGATACCTGAAACTGGGGATTGAAACGGTAGGCGACGGTCACGTCATAGCGGGTGGCGTCGTAGTCGCGACCAAACTCGTAGTCGTTCTTCAGGCTGCTCGCATCCAGCGCCCAGGTGATGTGATTCCAGCGCGTCGATCCGTTCAGCCCACCGCTCCACTGATAGGAATTCAGCCCCGGCGCCAGGTTTGACTGCGAGCTGGTCGTTGTCGCCTGGTAACGCAAGCGGTAATCGGCCCAGCCCAGCAACTTGCCCCTGAGGTAGGGCGAGAGAGAGTAACTCGACGTCTCGGTTCGGTTTCTATCAACGTTGGCGTTGCTCGGTGAAACGGCGCCGAATGCCGAGAGATACTGCTGCGAAATCCGTCCCGTGGCGTCGATGAAGAAGAAGTCCTCGATGGCCTCGAGCGTGCCGACCGCGTTCAGCGCGTTCTGGTGATTCCTCTGGCTCTTCTCGCGCAGATAGAGTTGCTCGGTATAACCATAGTCGAGACGCAGGTTGGCGCGCGCACCCTGTCCGTTGACCGAGATGGACGGCGTGATGCCGGTCACCAGATCGCCCTGCTTGTTCGACGACGAGGAGAGGAAAACATTGTCGGTCAGCGTCTCGCTGACCGCGATCGACGGCACGATTGTCCAGTTCTCGGCGTGCAGGGGAGTCGCGGCACAGGCCAGGACGACCGGCAACAGTGCGACCACGCGGGCCTGGCGCAGCTGGCCATCGCCGACAGCCAGGCGCCGCCGCCCGCGCGGAGCCCCCCCCTTGCCCTCAAGCACCGTCTGAACCATAACCGTAGCCGTAACCGTAGCCATAACCGTAGCCATAGCCGTAGCCATAACCATCCTGACTGCTGCCGCGCGCCTGGTTGAGCAGCATCATTTTTACCGGGCACGATTCAATCGCCGCCAGGGCGTGCTTGACGTCACTGCGAACCGTGCTTTCCGCCTTCACCACGACCACTACCTGTCCCATGTGCGTGGCCAGCACGCGCGATTCTGTCGTCATCAACAGCGGCGGCGAGTCGAAGATGATGATCCGATCCGGATAGCGTGTGGCCATCTCCTCGAGCAGATCGACCATCGCGTCACTGGCCAGGAGTTCGGTCGCCCGCGCGTGCTGCGTACCGCTCGGCAGAATGGTCAGTGTTTCGACGTTGGTCTTCATCAACACCTGCGAGAACTCGACCGAGTCGTCGGTCAGAACGTCGAGCAGGCCGCGCGACGGCGGCAAACCAAGCATCTTGAGCACCGAGGGCTTCGGCAAGTCGGCGTCGACCAGCATCACGGTGTTGTCCATCTCCATGGCGATGCTCATCGCCAGATTGATCGCCGAGAAGCTCTTTCCCTCTCCGGAAATCGCGCTGGTGACCATGATCAGGTTGCCGCGCTTGACCGGCGCCGCACCCTTGCCCATGGCGTTGGCAATCAAGGGCCGCTTGATCACCCGATACTGATCGGCGATCTGCGAGCGTGGCGCATCCGGGCTGATCAGACCGCTGGTGGCCAGCGCCTGCAGGTCGAGCTCGATACGCCGCGAAGCCGGCGCGTTGGCTACCGGCGCCGTGCTTGCCGACATCTCGGCACGTTGGCGCTTGAGGTCGGCAACCGCCTCGACACGCGCGGCAGCCTCGGCTTCGGGAGGCGCTGGCTCGACGTCGGCGACGGGGGCGCCGACTTCCACACCCGCGCTGCGCAACTGTGCAAGACGCTTGGCCGCTTGTTCAATGAGGCTCATCGCTTTTCCTCAGGCAGTACGGACGGAAAAAAGAAACAAGGCGAGAAGCCCCGCACCGTAGGCGCCGACCAGCGAGATGCAGGCCGCAGCAAAGCGGATCAAGTCGCGGCGCTGGCTACGTTTCGTCGCGTCGTTGGTGAGCATGGACACGGTTCCCAGAAGGGGCAGACCACAGGTTTCCCGCAGCGAGCGCGAATCGAAGAACACCGGCCGAACCTGACTGGCGGCGAAGGTCACGGCGATGCCGGCACCCAGGGCCAGCAGCAGAGTCAGCGGCAGGAACAGGGTGCGGTTCGGGGCGACCGGCTTGGGCGAGACACGCGGCGGGTCGATCAGACGGAAATCGACGCCAACGGTGTTGTTGATCTCGCTGCCCATGTTGGCCGATTCACGCCGCTTGACCAGTTGCTCGTAGTTATTCTTGTTGATCTCGTAATCACGATTGAGCTGGGCGAACTCGGCTTCGATCTGCGGCATCAACTTGACCGCCTCTTTCATGCGGTCGTAACGCGCCTGATACTCCGCGACACGGGTCTGCAGGGCGGCAATATTCGCCTCCGCCTCGGATACGGAAATGGCCAGTTGCTGGTGCACCGGATTGGTCGACATCGAAGTCGCGGGGCTGGCCTGCGCCACCTTCCTCCGCGCCTTGATCTCTTCGCGCTTCTGCTCTTCGAGATCCTTGATCAGACGGCGGGCACTGACCACATCGGGATGCTTTTCCGTGAACCGCTGCAGCATGGCGTCCAGGTTGCGCTGCATGATGTCGAGTCGGCTGTCGATCTCAGGAATCGAGACGCCGGAAATATTCTCCTGCACCGGCGCCGGCAGGAGGGCCGGCTCGTCGCCGAGGATGTGACGCTTGAGCGCCTCGTGCGACTGCTCGGCCTCGCGCAAGGCGAGTTTGCTCTGTTCGAGGAGCGCACCGGTCTCGCTCATCTGGGCAAAGTGGTCCTTGCCCTCCGCACTCTGCGTTGCCAGGTTGCGCAACTTGAACTCCTTCAGCCTGGCCTCCGCCTCCTCGAGTTTCTTCTCGTAGGTGGTGATCTGTTCGTCGATGAACTTGCGCGCCGACTCCGAGTCCTTGCGCGCGTCACCGAGGTTCGATTCGACAAATATTGAAACCAGCGACTGCACCACCCGCTTCGCATGCTCTGGCTGGGTGTCGCGATAGTTGATGGTGTAGATATTATCGCGCGAGGTATTGGCGATCTTGAGTGACGACATCAGGTTCTCGGCCAGCGCATCGCGCTCGCCCTTCGACTGGATGCCGAGGTCGAGATCGGCCATGCGGATCAGCTTTTCCACGTTTGGTCGCGTAATCAGCGTGCGGCTCAGCATCATCACCTGCTGGTCGATATTGGGTTGCGTCACCAAGCCGGACATCAGCGGCCGCAGGATCGACTGCGTGTCGACAAAGATTCGTGCCGAAGCCTCGTATTTGTCAGGTATTGCCAGCACCGCCGCCACACTCGCCAGACCAACAACCCAGGCGACGATGATCCCCAGCCAGCGACGCTTCCACATGCCGAGCAATATCGTTGTCGCTTGTCGAAGCAGTTCATCCATGGGATTCAGACTTTATCGGTATCGGTTTGAGGATTGCCGACGGCATCGTGCACGGTCATCGGCAGGCGAGGAAAAATGTCAAAGCAGAAAACAAGCGAAACGTCGGGCGACCATCAGAACCAGCTCTGCGGAATGATCAGCACATCGCCGGGCTTGACATCCACATTGGCCGAAATATCGCCACGGCGAATCAGATCGTGCAGGCGAACGCTGTACTGTTTGTTGTCGTCGGAAGCGCGCAGCAGCGTCGCGCCGTTGCCATCGGCAAAATCGGTCAAGCCGCCAACCGCAATCATCACGTCAAGCAGGGTCATCTTCTGGCGGTACGGAAGGGCCTGCGGCTTGGACGCCTCGCCGATAACGCGA
The DNA here is from genome assembly GCA_000585075.1 of Candidatus Accumulibacter regalis. Classification (GTDB taxonomy): domain Bacteria; phylum Pseudomonadota; class Gammaproteobacteria; order Burkholderiales; family Rhodocyclaceae; genus Accumulibacter; species Accumulibacter regalis. The sequence goes on from JEMY01000027.1 coordinate 48,946, forward strand.
ATCTGCTCGCTCTGGCTGCCGACAAAACCGGTCACCACAACGGTCACCACCGGATCGCGGATGAAGACCCCCAAAGCCTTCTCCATATCGCGCGCCAGCATCGTCGGCGTCTTGCCCATTGCCGGCATGTCCTCGATCAAGGGACCGGCAATCATTCCATCCGGACGTACGGGAACCGACAGGGAAAGCTCGGGGTTGCGCCAGACGATGATATTCACGTTGTCGCCAGGCCCGATAAGGTAGCGATAATCCGGTGAAGCGGCAACCTCCGGAGCAGGCGGAAAATTGGCCGCGCAACCCACGACAAGTGCGCCGACAGCGCCCAACGCAAGCCAACGCAAAGCGGCGCCGATAAGATGATGCAAGCGTGAAACCATGACCCTCTCCTTTGTAGCCGCCGGCCTGGAAACGGAATGCGGCGAATCCCCAAGACACTGCGCTGACGGGTATCGTAAAGCGCGCCACAGTATAGTTGAATTGACACTGGCCACGAAACCCTCGCGCTTGCCGGCGTCGCAACCCATGCTCAGATCGTAACCACGGCGACAGGGCCGCGGCTCTTGACGCCAAGCGTCACCCCGCCAGCTGATCGTCGCCAAGCCGCTGTGAATGAAACGAGAATACTTGCTGCAATGCGCCCAGCAAGAGGAATAACGCACAATTCACGGCATTTCTTTAGGGCCATCGCAAAAGAAAACACCGCGCATTCTATAACACGCTGATATAGCTCGACAAAGAATCGCACCATGACTTTCGCCCCCGGCCCGCACACGCGCTGCGATGACCGGCAGGACTTGCCACAACCGTCGTCATGGTGGAGCATGTGGCGCAGATGAGCGCTGCCGACGAGCCGACAGGGCGAACCGGGCCGGCAACCGCCGCCCGGCGACCGTCGATCAACGCCAGCGGCGACCCAGCCGCCTGACGGCGAAAGCTTAACGAGGTATGGATGGACCAGGCGTCGATCACCGACCAGGAGTTTGCCCTTTTCCAGCGACTCATTTACAGACTCGCCGGCATCAACCTGGCCGACAGCAAGAAGATTCTTCTCGTGGGTCGTTTGCAGCGGCGTCTCCGCGAGCGCCAGCTCGGCAGCTTCGGCGACTACTATCGCCTGGTCAGCAGCGGCCAGCACCCGGACGAGCAGCAGACGATGGTCGACCTGCTGACCACCAACGAAACCTACTTCTTCCGCGAAGCTCGCCACTTCGACTTCCTGCGCGACGAAATTCTCGCCAGCCAACAGAGACGCAGCTTTCGCGTCTGGAGCGCCGCCAGTTCGAGCGGCGAAGAGGCCTACAGCGTCGCCATGCTGCTGGCCGAAGCGCTCCCCAACACCCCCTGGGAGGTCTTCGGGTCGGACATCAGTACGCAGGTGCTGGCCAGGGCGCGCAATGCCTGTTACCCGGTCAACCGCAACGAGGGCATCCCCGAAGCCTGTCGGCGCAAGTACTGCCTGCCCGGCGAAGGCGGCGACGAGGCGACTTTCCGCATCGCTCCGCGCATCCGCCAGCAGGTACGCTTCGCACAGGTCAACCTGACCCTGCCGATCAGCCCCGCTGTCGGCAGCTTCGACGTCATTCTCGTGCGCAACGTGATGATCTACTTCGATACCGCGACCAAGCGCAAGGTCGTTGCCAACCTCCTGCCGCGGCTACTCCCGGGCGGCCATTTCATCGTCGGCCATTCCGAATCGCTGCACGGCATCACCGACCAGCTGTCGGCAATCAGACCGACGATCTACCGCAAGCCGGAGTGAACGCTCGCACGGCGGCGCGCTTCAGGCCGCGCCCAGCAAGCCCCGCGACTCGATGAAGGCGATGATCTCCGCCAGCCCCGCGCCGGTCTTCATGTTGCTGAAAACGAACGGCCGCGCACCGCGCATGCGCCGGCTGTCGCGGTCCATGACTTCCAGCGAGGCACCGACCAGCGCAGCCAGATCGGTCTTGTTGATCACCAGCAGGTCGGACTTGGTAATCCCCGGACCGCCCTTGCGCGGGATCTTTTCGCCAGCGGCGACGTCGATGACGTAGATCGTCAGGTCGGAGAGTTCGGGGCTGAAGGTCGCCGCCAGATTGTCGCCGCCGGACTCGACGAAGACGATCTCGATGTCCGGAAAGGCCGCCGTCAGGCGGGCCACCGCCTCGAGATTGATCGACGCGTCCTCGCGAATCGCGGTATGCGGGCAGCCGCCGGTCTCGACGCCGAGAATGCGCGCCTGCGGCAGCGCCGCGTGGTGCACCAGGAACTTCGCGTCTTCGGCAGTGTAGATGTCGTTGGTCACCACGCCGAGGCTGTATTTGTCGCGCAGCGCGAGACACAGGGCCAGGGTGAGCGCGGTCTTGCCGGAACCGACCGGGCCACCGATGCCGATGCGCAGCGCAGGACGGGGGGTCATCTTGGGGTCGTTTTCTTTCATGATCGGAAGAGTCTCGTGTATTGCGTTTCGTGGCAGCAGCACGCCAGCGCCAGCCCGGGAGCGAAGTTGCTCCAGCGTTCTTCGCGCAATTCAAGTGCGCGCTCGACGACACCTGGCAGGCGGCCACCGAGGGCGAACAGGATTCGCTGCCCGGCGGCCTGCCCGAGGGGCACCGCCTTGAGCGCCGCCATGGTCTGGTTTTCGCACCACGACCAGAGATACGCGGTCAGCGAATCGGCGAGCGGGATTTTCCAGCCGTCGGCGGCCAGCGCCCAGCCCACCGGAAAGGAAACCTCGGCCAGCGCGTCGAAGGCGGGCGGCAAGACAAGGTCGTCCAGCTCGTGCAGCAGGCGACGCAGCGAATAGCCCATCTGCAGCGTCTCGGCGCGCAGCTCGGAGGACTCTCGGCTGGCCAGGAAATCGGCGTTGAGACGCTCGATCTCCGCATGCTCCGCCGCCGCCCAGGCACGCTGCAACTGGCCCGTCAGCGGCGCCTCGAAGCAACCGATACCCTCTTCGAGCAGCGCGGCGATCCAGGCCAGCGCACTCGCCTGGTCGTGCACCAGACCGCTTTCGACGGCCCACTCGAGGCCCTGCGAATAGGTGTAGGCGCCGACCGGCAGCGCCGGACTGGCGAGCTGGAGCAGACGCGGCAGTGTCGGATTCAATGACTCAAGGACTCAATGCCTCACTTGAACTCGTGGATCCTGGCCGGCGAGCGATGTGCGCCGTGCCCGGGATGGTGGGGTTCGCTGACGTCCGCGCCGGACAGCGGGCGATAGCCGTGTCTCCGGGAATGACTATCCACGTGCGCGTTTGCGCCATAGGCGCCCCCTTCAGGGTCGAACGGCGCCTCGACCTCGCTCACCGTACACCCCAGGCCGACGAGCATTTCGGCAAGGACGTGATCAGGCTGGAAGCGCAGGAAACCATCGCCAAACTGCACCGCCACGTGCCGGTTGCCGAGATGGTAGGCCGCGCAGACGAGCTGCAAGCTGTCGCTGGTGCGCACTTCGAGCAACGCTTCCGGGGCCGCTTCGACCTCGACGACCAGGCCGTTGCCGGTGAGCAGGCGGTCGCCCTGCCTGAGCACGGTGCCGGACGGCAGAACGTAGCCCAGCTCCTCGCCGCTGGCCAGCGTCACCCGCTGCCGGCTCTTGCGGCGCACCTCGTAAGGAAGCACCAGGCGATCGCTGGCTGGAGTCTGGTCATCGGCGAAGGATTCGGCAAAAAGCATGTTCGGCTCAGAAAAGGAAGTAACGTTGGGCCATCGGCAGGACGCTCGCCGGCTCGCAGACCAGCAGCTCGCCATCGGCGCGTACGGCGTAGGTTTCGGGGTCGACGTCGATCTTCGGCGTCGCCGCGTTGTGCACCATATCCGACTTGCGCACTCCGCGCGTGTCGCGAACGGCAATCAGCGGCTTGGCGAGTTGCAGCGCAGCCAGCTCGGGATTGTCCAGCGCCGCCTGCGAGACGAAGGTGACCGAAGTCCGCAAGGCCTTCCCGAAGGCACCGAACATCGGCCGGTAGTGCACCGGTTGCGGCGTCGGGATCGAGGCGTTGGCGTCGCCCATCGCCGCTGCGGCGATCATCCCGCCCTTGACGATCAGCGTCGGCTTGACGCCAAAGAATGCGGGTTTCCAGAGCACCAGGTCGGCAAGCTTGCCGACCTCGATCGAACCGACCACATGGCCGATACCGTGCGTGATCGCCGGGTTGATGGTGTACTTGGCAAGGTAGCGCTTGACACGGAAATTGTCGTTGGCGTCGTTGGCGTCGCTGGCGCTCGCCCGCGCAGCCTGGGCGCCCGTCGGCGCCGGCAGATGTCCGCGCTGCACCTTCATCTTGTGCGCCGTCTGCCAGGTGCGGATGATTACCTCGCCGACACGGCCCATCGCCTGCGAGTCCGAGGACATCATCGACAGCGCGCCGAGGTCGTGCAGGATATCCTCGGCGGCGATCGTCTCGCGACGGATACGGCTCTCGGCGAAAGCAACGTCCTCGGCGATCGCCGGATCCAGGTGATGACAGACCATCAGCATGTCGAGATGCTCGTCGACGGTATTCACCGTGTACGGCCGCGTCGGGTTGGTCGACGAGGGCAGGACGTTGGGCGCACTGATCGCGCGCAGGATGTCCGGCGCGTGCCCGCCGCCGGCGCCTTCGGTATGGAAGGTATGGATCGTCCGCCCGCGGAAAGCGGCCAGTGTCGTTTCGACGAAGCCGGATTCATTGAGCGTGTCGGTGTGGATGGCCACCTGCACGTCCATCTCCTCAGCCACCGCCAGGCAGTTGTCGATCGCCGCCGGCGTCGTCCCCCAGTCCTCGTGTAGCTTGAGACCGATGGCCCCGGCGCGCACCTGCTCGCGCAGGGGTTCGGGCAGCGAGACGTTGCCCTTGGCGTAGAAACCGAGGTTCATCGGAAAGGCGTCGGCGGCTTCGAGCATGCGCTGGATATGCCACGGCCCCGGCGTGCAGGTCGTCGCGTAGGTGCCGGTCGCCGGGCCCGTGCCGCCGCCGAGCATGGTCGTTATTCCCGACATCAGCGCTTCTTCGATCTGCTGCGGGCAGATGAAATGGATGTGCGCGTCGATGCCGCCGGCGGTGACGATCATCCCCTCGCCGGCGATGATCTCGGTGCTGCCGCCGATGGCGATCGTCACGCCCGGCTGGATGTCCGCGTTGCCGGCCTTGCCGATGGCGCTGATCCGTCCGCCCTTGATGCCGATGTCGGCCTTGACGATTCCCCAGTGGTCGACGATCAGCGCGTTGGTGATCACCGTATCGGCGACCTCCGCGGCGCTCAGCTGGCCCTGCCCCATGCCGTCGCGAATGACCTTGCCGCCGCCGAACTTGACCTCGTCGCCGTAAACGGTGAAGTCTTCCTCGACTTCTATCCACAACTCGGTGTCGGCCAGGCGCACGCGGTCGCCGATCGTCGGCCCGAACATTTCGGCGTACGCCTGGCGGGAGATCCTGACGCTCATTTCAGCGCTCCCATCACCAGACCGTTGAACCCATAGACCCGCCGCTCGCCGGCCAGCGCCACCAGTTGCACGCTGCGCGTCTGCCCCGGTTCGAAACGCACCGCCGTGCCGGCCGCGATGTCGAGCCGAAAGCCGCGCGCCGCCGCGCGGTCGAAAGCCAGCGCGCCATTGGTTTCGGCGAAGTGATAGTGCGAACCGACCTGAATCGGGCGGTCGCCGGTATTGGCGACACTCAGCTGCAGCGTTGCCCGGCCGGCGTTGAGTTCGATCTCGCCGGGCAGGACGTACATCTCTCCTGGAATCATCAATGGCCCTCCTCAGACGATCGGGTGGTGAACGGTGACCAGCTTGGTGCCGTCCGGGAAGGTCGCTTCCACCTGGATGTCGTGGATCATTTCCGGCACGCCTTCCATGACCTCGTCGCGGCCCAGGATGGTGGTTCCGAAACTCATCAGCTCGGCGACCGTTCGCCCGTCGCGGGCGCCCTCGATGATCGCCGCGCTGATCAGGGCCACGGCCTCCGGGTAGTTCAACTTAAGCCCGCGCGCCTTGCGCCGTTCGGCGAGCAGCGCGGCGGTAAAAACGAGCAGCTTGTCCTTCTCTCTCGGCGTCAGTTCCATACGTCTTCCTCAGGCTTCCTGGTTGAGTGCTGCGTTTCCAATGATACTTTCGGCGACCGTGCCTGGCGCGAAACCCCCGTGCGGGCCAGGATCCGCATGTTCCGCACCGTGCCCCTCGCCGCCCCAACCGCGCAACCCTCCCGCACCCCCCCACCCCGTCATTGCGAGGAGCGCAGCGACGCGGCAATCCAGTTCCATCCTCTGACTACCTGTCCGCCACATCAGCCAAACGAAAAACAAAACCCCTGGATTGCCACGTCGGCTGCGCCTCCTCGCAATGACGGACAGGCCGCTGGAATCCATCCGGCCCACCCGCGCCCCTCGTCGGCCCACCCGCGCGCCTCGCCGCCCCAACCGCGCAAGCATCCCGCACCCCCCACACGCCCCACCCCGTCATTGCGAGGAGCGCAGCGACGCGGCAATCCAGTTCCATCCTCTGACTACCTGTCCACCACATCAGCCAAACGAAAAACAAAACCCCTGGATTGCCACGTCGGCTACGCCTCCTCACAATGACGGACAGGCCGCTGGAATCCATCCGGCCCACCCGCGCCCCTCGTCGGCCCACCCGC
>JEMY01000027.1:55592-56321 GCA_000585075.1 Candidatus Accumulibacter regalis
CCACACGCCCCACCCCGTCATTGCGAGGAGCGCAGCGACGCGGCAATCCAGTTCCATCCTCTCACTTTCTTCCGCCGCATCGACCACACGCAGGCAAAACCCCTGGATTGCCACGTCGGCTGCGCCTCCTCGCAATGACGTGCGGGCAGCGGCCTGAAACCACGTCGTCGTGGGCATTCCTATACTCCATCCTGCGTGCAACACGACCCTGCCTACGCTGGGCCGTCCGTCAGGCCGGCATTCAGGTACTCCAGATACGCGGCGGCACGGCCGGTTTTCCGAGCGCCAGCGGGCGCAACTGCTGCCATACTGCACTCAACCAGACGCGTGCCGCCTCGGCGCCCGGAGCCAGGCAACGGGCAACGAGCAGCTCGGGCAGCGCGGTCACCCCGGTCAGCAGGCCATCGGCCACCGGGAGCGCGCGGCAGGCTGCCAGCCAGTCGGGATCGACCGTCCTGCCGGCGAGCAGCAGCGTCGCACTCACCGGCCGACCGGCGAGACCCGCGCCAGCGTCCAGCCACGCCGAGCCACCGAGCAGCCGGCCACGTTCCAGCCACAGCGGCCGTCCCTGCCTTTCGATGCGCGTCGCCAGGTCCAGCCGGCCGCGGCTGAAACGCTCGCCGGACGCCGTTCGTCCCAGGCAGAGAATCTCCCAACCGCAGAACAGCGCCCCGGCAGCCAGCTCGACCTGCGTCTGCATCTGCGCTTCAGCGCCGTCGAAGACGATCG
>JEMY01000027.1:56352-56658 GCA_000585075.1 Candidatus Accumulibacter regalis
CAGATACTCGACGACGCCACCCTCGCCAACGCGCACGTTCAGCGACTGGCGCGCCTGCCGACCGCCCGAACGATACCACTTGCCGGCGCCCGGCGTCGTCACCAGCGCTCGCGCACCGGCGCCGACGGCAAGCGAAATCTCCAGGCTGTCGCCACCCGCGATGCCGCCCGGAGGGTGCAGCACGATCGCGTGGCAGACGTCCGGGCCTTCCGGGTAAAGCGCCTTCTGCACGCGCAAGGGTCCGGAATGCTCGCGCCGCACGAGCACGCTGGACCCGCCGCGGCGTTCGACGCCCAGCGCCAGCCG
>JEMY01000028.1:0-59210 GCA_000585075.1 Candidatus Accumulibacter regalis
AGCAGCCACGGCGCCACCCACGCCCGTCGCGGCGGCGCCGATGGCGACGGCCGTGCCGGCAGCGCCGACAGCAGCACCGGCCATTGCGCCAGCGCCGAGCTGCGGCGCACCGGACACGAGGCCCGTGGCGATGCCGGGGCCGAAGATCCCGAGCGCCAGCAAGGTGAGCGAGGCCAGCATGATGACCAGCGCGTGGTCGATAGACGGCTCGGCGGGATGGACTTGGAACTGAGCGAACAAGCCCGAGCCGATACCGACGATCACGGCCAGCACCAGAACCTTGACGCCGGAGGCCACCACGTTGCCCAAGACCTTTTCGGCGAGGAACGCGGTCTTGTTCCAGAGCGCGAATGGCACCAGCACGAATCCGGCGAGCGTGGTCAGCTTGAACTCGATCAGCGTGATGAACAGTTGGATCGCCAGCACGAAGAAGCACAAGACCACGACCAGCCACGCGAGGAACATCACCACGATGGGGTCGAGGTTCACGAACACTTCGGGAAAGCCCGCCATCTCGCCGATCTGCTCCAGAATCGGCGCCCCGGCGTCGATGCCGGTTTTCGCCAACCGGCCCGGCTGCAGGAAGTTTTCCATCGTGATGGCCGAGCCGGTGGCGGTGATGCCCAATCCCGCAAACGAGCGGAACACGATGCTGGCCAGCCAGTTGAAGTTATTGATGATGTAGGCGAAGGCACCGACGTAGAGCACCTTGCGCAGCAGCTTGGCGATCACGTCCTCGCCCTGGCCGGTGGCATGGCTCATGGCCCAATACAGGCCGGCGATCGTCATGTCGATGACGATCAGCGTGGCCGTGAGGAACGCCACTTCGCCCCGCAGCAGCCCGAAACCCGAGTCGATATAAGCGGCAAAGGTGTTGAGAAATTGGTCGATGATGGTCACGTCATTCATGGCGTGTCCTCCGGTTCGGCGGGAACGGCCGGCGCCATGCCATCGGCCGGTTCATCGAAGCTCGGCGGGATCGGCGGCAGGTCGGCCAAGGTCTGGTATTCATCCGGCCCAGCCTGGCCGGAGAAGAAGCGCCGCCGGAAGGCTTCGGCGGCGGCGCGGCAAGCGTCCTCGCCCGCGGCCTGCCGGTCTGCCGCGCATTGCGCGCGCAATGCCTTCAGCCGCACGGGATCGGCGGCCAGAGCATCGGCAAGGTTGTCGGCCGGCTGCTTGCCGCAAGCGTCCAGCAGCACGACAAGCACCACAACAGACGGGGCGAGGACGCATCGCATGGCGGCCTCCCGTCAGTTGCCGTAGAAGTTCACTGACTGGGGCGTGTACGGCGTGCCTTCGCCCAGGAAACGCCGCCGCACTTCGCGGGCGCGCTCCGTGGCTGCCGCCTGCCGCGCCAGCTCCAGCGACGCCGCCCGGTCTTGCGTGATCTGGAGCCGCTGCGATTGGATCGACTGCTTGGCCTGCAAGGCCAGCAACTGATTCATGGCCTGCATCGCCTGCAACGCACCTTCGGCCGACTGGCTCTTGCCAACGAGATCGGCCAGCACGCTTTCGTCTTCGCCCAGGTTCTGTGACACCTGCGCCTGCATCTGCATGGTGGTCTGCAAGCCGTGGAGCGTGTTCCGCCAACGCTCCTGCGCATCGCGGTACATCTGGTCGCCGCTGACGGTCGCGGCGTATTGCTCCGGGTACAGGCGCGCGAACTCCCGATCAAGATTCGTCACGTCGTAGGCCAAGCCCCTGGCCTGGGCGATCAGTCGCTCGGTCGTTGCCAGGTTGGCGCGCAACTGGCCGACCACGCTGGACGGCAGACTGGCGAGGTTGCGCGCCTGGTTCATCAGCATCTGCGCTTCGTTCTGGAGCTGCTGGATCTGGTTGTTGATCTGCTCCAGCGTGCGGATCGCGGTCAGCGTGTTCTGCACGAGGTTCGTGGGATCGACCACGACCCATTGCGCATGGGCGGTGGCGGTGCAAAGCATGGCCGCGACGGCGGCGGCGATAAGACGCTTCTTCATGACAGGCTCTCCTGGGGGTGGTCGGTGGTACGGAGGGAACCCGGCGCAAGGCCGGGGAATGAGGGCAGCAGGTCGGCCGCCCAATCGAGGCCGCGATGGCGCAGCCAGGCGCCCGCGAAGCCGGGTGCGCCAGCGTCCAGCAGCACGCGGTCTATGTCGCGCTGGTCTTGCGGCGTAGAAGCGCCCGCAAACGCCAGCGTCGCCGACCCCAAGTCGAGGTCGAACAGGCGGTTGCCGAGGCGGGATTGGTAGTAGTAGTCGCGCTTGGGCTGCGCGGTGGCGACGATTTCGATCTGCCGGCTGTTGAGGCCGAAGCCCTGATAGATCGTGCGAATCTGCGGCTCGGTCGCCTGCGGGTTCGGCAGGAAGATGCGGATGGCGCAGCTTTCGATGATCGCGGACGCGATGCTGGAGTTCTGGATGTCAGCGAGGCTCTGCGTGGCGAAGATGACGCTGACGTTCTTCTTGCGCAGCGTCTTGAGCCACTGGCGGATACGCGCGGCGAACATCGGGTCGTCCAGGAACAGCCAGGACTCATCGAGAATCAGCAGGGTCGGTGCGCCGTCGAAACGCTCATCGAAGCGCGCGAACAGATAGCCCAGAACCGACCGCACGGCGGCCGGGCTGGCCATCAATTCCTCCATCTCGAAACACTGCACGTCGGCCGTACCCAGCCGGTCGTGGTCGGCGTCCAGCAGCTTGCCGTGCGCGCCACCGAGCACGTAGGGCGCGAGTGCCTGGCGCAGCGCGTTCGATTGCAGCAGCACCGACAGGCCGGTCATCGTGCGCTGCTCCAGCGGCGCACCGACAAGGCTGCCCAGCGCCGACCAGATGGCCGCCTTCTCGTCGGGTCCGACCGCCACGCCTTCATGCAGCAGCCGGCCTTCCACCCATTCGGCCGCCCAGGTGCGATAGCCATCGCGGTCGATGCGCGCGAGCGGCTGGAACGCGATGCCGCCATCGACACCCAGGTCGTAGTGCTCGCCGCCCAGCCCGAGGATCGTGGCGCGCATCGAGCGCCCCATGTCGAATGCGAAGATGCGCGAACGCGGATAGCGGCGAAACTGCATCGCCAACACGGCTAGAAATGCGGATTTGCCCATGCCGGTCGGGCCGACCACGGCCATGTGCCCCACGTCGCCGATGTGCGTAACAAATCGGAATGGCGTGGCGCCATCGGTGCGGGTGACGATGGCCGGCGGGCCGTCGAGGTGTTCGTTCTTCTCCGGGCCAGCCCATACCGCCGACAGCGGCATCATGTGCGCCAGGTTCAGCGTCGAGACGATGGGCTGCCGGACATTGGCATAGGCGTTGCCGGGAATGGACGACAGCCACGCATCCACGGCGTTGAGCGTTTCGGGGATGGTGACGAAGCCCCGGCCTTGGATGACGCGCTCCACCATACGCAGCTTCTCGTCGGCCACGGCCGGGTCGGCATCGAGCACCGTCACCGTGGCGGTGAGGTAGCCGAAGGCGACTTGATCACTGCCCAGCTCCTGCAAGGCTGCATCGGCGTCGGCGGCTTTGTTGCTGGCGTCGGTATCGACCAGCGGGCTTTCCTGCTGGAAGATCGTTTCGCGCAGCAGCGCGATGACATTCTTGCGCTTGGCGAACCACTGGCGGCGCAGGCGTCCCAACTCCCGTTCCGCCTCGGCTTTGTCGAGGCAGAGAAAGCGCGTGCTCCAGCGGTACGCAAAACCGAGGCGGTTGAGGTCGTCCAGAATCCCCGGCCAGGTCGAGGTCGGGAAGCCCCGCACCGACACCACGCGCAGGTGCTGGTCGCCAAGCATGGGCGCCAGGCCGCCGACCAGCGCGGAATCGGCCAGCAGCGCGTCGATGTGGAACGGCACTTCGGGCACGCCCACGCGATAGCGCCGCGTCGAGATAGTCGCGTGCAGGTAGGTCAGCGTCTGCGCGTCATCGAGCCAGTCAATTTCCGGCATCACGCCGTCGAGCAGGTCAAAGACGCGATCCGTTTCCGCGACGAAGGCTTGCAACCGCTCGCGCCAGTCCACGCCATTCGTCGGCGTGTTCTCGTAGAGCATCTTGGCTGCACGAGCGCGGGATTCTTCGGGTGGCAGGTACACCAGCGTCAGGTGATAGCCGCTCTCGAAGTGGCTGCCCGAATCCTCAAAGGTGGCGCGGCGTTCCTCGTCCACCAGCCACGACAGCGGCTCGGGAAACGCCGAGTGCGGATAGTCGGCAGCGGGCCGGCGCTCGGCTTCGATGAACAGCGCCCAGCCCGATCCCATGCGACGCAGCGCATTGTTCAATCGCGCCGACGTGGCGATCAGCTCGCCCTGCGTCGCGCTGTCAAGATCAGGCCCGCGAAAGCGCGCCGTGCGCTGGAAACTGCCGTCCTTGTTCAAGACGACGCCCGGCGCGACCAGTCCGGCCCAGGGCAGCCAATCGGCGAGTAGGGCCGGGCGCTGGCGGTATTCGGCGAGGTTCAACATCGCGGCGTCCTCTCCTTACACGTCCAGCAGCGGGCGAAGCTTGATGTGCCGCGCAAAGACCTGCATGAACTGCGGATCGACGCGCGCGCCCCATACCGCCAGCGAATGGCCGACGATCCAGAGCACCACGCCCGGAATCCACAGTTGCAGACCCAGGCCCACGGCGGCGGCCAGCGTGCCGTTGGCAATCGCCACGGTGCGCGGCGCACCGCCCAGCAGGATCGGCTCGGTCAGCGAGCGATGCAGCGGCACTTCAAACCCGGCCGCGAAAGCATCCGGGGCACTCATACGACGGCCCCGCCGGAGAAGCTGAAGAACGACAGGAAGAAGCTCGAAGCCGCGAAGGCGATGGTCAGGCCGAACACGATCTGGATCAGCTTGCGGAAACCGCCCGACGTATCGCCAAAGGCCAGCGCCAAGCCCGTGGCGATGATGATGATGACCGCCACGATGCGCGCCACAGGCCCCTGGATGGATTCGAGGATGGATTGCAGCGGGCCTTCCCAGGGCATCGAGGAACCGGCGGCCTGGGCGGTGCCGGCCAGGAACAGCAGCAGCGCGGCCAGCAGCAGTCCTTTCCCCGCAGGACGGGCCAGGCTGCGCAGCCGCGCAAGGCTGGACAGGTGGAGAAGCGGATTTACGGAAATACGGAAAGCATGGGCGTGCGTCATTGCAGTTCTCCAGAGAGATTGAGGGACGGGGATGAGGAAGTCGCCGCAGCGGATGCGGCATCGGGAACTGGCGATAGCTCGGGAAGCGGCGTGTCCATCGCATCCGCCAGTTGGTAGCCCACGCCGTCGAAGCCGATGACGCAGGCGATGCTCTCGATGCGGCGCTTGCGCCCACGCCCGGCGATATAGATCACTACGTTGACCGCCTCGGCGATCAGCGCACGCGGCGGGTTCACGGCCACTTCGAGAATCAGTTGCTCCAGGCGCAGCAGCGCGCCGAGCGCGGAGCCGGCATGGATCGTGGCGATGCCGCCGGGGTGGCCGGTGCCCCACACCTTGATGAGATCCAGCGCCTCGGCGCCGCGCACCTCGCCGACGACGACACGATCCGGCCGCAGGCGCATTGACGAGCGCACCAGCTCGGTCATGGACACCACGCCGGCGCGCGTGCGCAGCGGCACGTGGTCGCGGGCCGCACATTGCAGCTCCACCGTGTCTTCGAGCACCAGCACGCGGTCGCCCGTGGCGGCGATCTCGGCCAGCAGCGCGTTGGCCAAGGTTGTCTTGCCGCTGCTGGTGGCGCCGGCGATCAGGATGTTCTGCCGCTCGCCCACGGCGCGAACGAGAAAGCCCGCCTGGGCGCTGGTCATCATCCCGTCGATGACGTACCGCTCCAGCGGGATCACGCCGATGGCCCGCTTGCGCAACGCGAAGGCCGGCCCCGGCGCGGCCGGCGGCAAGATCCCCTCGAAGCGTTCTCCCGTTTCGGGCAACTCGGCGGACAACAGCGGTCGGCCGCGATGCACCTCCGCGCCGACGTGGGCCGCGACCAAGCGGATGATGCGTTCCCCATCGGCCTCGGACAGCTCCACGCTCATCGGCGCGCGCCCACTGGAAAGCCGATCCACCCAAAGGGTGCGATCGGGATTCAGCATCACCTCCACCACGTCCGGGTCTTCGAGCGCGGTGGCGATCAGCGGCCCCATCGCCGTGCGCAGCATCTGGATACGCCGGTCGAGCGATGTGGCGGTCATGGACTGCCCTTCAGTGGAAATGCGGGCGCTCATGACGCACGCTCCCGCGCTTGCGCGGCCGCCGCCGCGTCCTCCATCCGCATCGGGTCGGGGTGCAGTTCCTCCACCACGTCGCGCACCAGGCTTCGTCCGCGCAACAGATGGCGGCCCAACTGTTCAACGAACTGCTCAAAGCGTGCTTTGCCGTGGGCGCGGGCGGCCTCTTGGTGCGCCTCGGGAACCGGTGTGCTGACCGTGAGGTAGTAGCGAATGAACAGCGCCAGCGTCTCGATCTGGATGTTCTGGTCACGCTCAAGGCGATCGGCTTGGCGCGACAGGCGATCCAGCCGCTTGGCGATGGCCGCCTCGCGCTGGTCGGCGGCATCGGGCGACAGCCACGATGCGAGCGCCGCCGCGACGATGGACGACTTGGACACGCCTTTCTTGGCGGCCAGCTCGTCCAGGCGCTTGGCGTGCTCGTGTTGGATGAACAGATTGAGGCGGTAGTGACTCATAGCTCGATTCCGTCGTTAGGGTCGAGGGAGGCCAGCCGGGCCGTGCGTTGCATGGCCGGATCAAGCTGGCGAGGAAGGGGAAGCGGCAGGTCGTCGTCATCGAGCAGCCCAAGGTCGGCCGCGGGCGCGGCCAGCTCGGGGTCGTAGGCGACGGTTTCGGAAAGCTCGGGCTGGCGGCGCGGGCCGCCGTCGTCGGCCGAAGCCGAGTTCTCCAGGCCATCGGAGGATGCCGTGGCCGGTGCAGCGGGCACGGAAGGAATCGCCAGCCCGCTCCAGTCGTCGGGCCGCGACGGCGGCGCGTCTGCGTACTGCCCGTCCGCCAGCGTGGGCGGTGGCAGCACGCGACGCTTGAAATTGGCGTCCGCGTAGTAGCGCAGCTTCTTCGCCTTGATCGGCGCCACGCTGGACACCATCACCACGGCCTCGTCAGGCGGAAGCTGCATGACTTCGCCCGGCGTCAGCAGCGGGCGCGCGGTTTCCTGGCGCGACACCATCAGGTGGCCCAGCCACGGCGCGAGCCGGTGGCCCGCGTAGTTGCGCTGGGCGCGCAGTTCGGTGGCCGTGCCCAGCGTCTCGGAGATTCGTTTGGCGGTGCGCTCGTCGTTCGTGGCGAACGTCACGCGCACATGGCAGTTGTCGAGGATGGAGTGGTTTTGCCCATACGCCTTGTCGATCTGGTTGAGCGACTGCGCGATGAGGAAGCTGCGGATGCCGTAGCCCGCCATGAAGGCCAGCGCCGTCTCGAAGAAGTCCAGGCGCCCCAGCGCCGGGAACTCATCGAGCATCAGCAGCAGCTTGTGGCGGCGCTCGATGCCATCGGAGCCATCGAGAGATTCGGTGAGGCGCCGTCCGATCTGGTTGAGGATCAGGCGAATGAGCGGCTTCGTCCGCGAAATGTCCGAAGGTGGCACCACCAGGTACAGCGACACCGGATGCTCGGCTGCGATCAGGTCGGCGATGCGCCAGTCGCAGCGCGAGGTGACTTCGGCCACCGTGGGATCGCGGTACAGGCCGAGGAACGACATGGCGGTGCTCAACACGCCGGAACGCTCGTTGTCCGACTTGTTGAGCACTTCGCGCGCAGCGGAAGCCACTACCGGATGCGGGCCATCGCCGAGGTGCGGCGTGGTCATCATCCGATGCAAGGTCAGCTCGAACGGGCTGGCAGGATCGGACAGGAAGTTGGCGACGCCGCGCAGCGTCTTGTCTTCGCCCGCGTAGAGCACATGCAGGATGGCTCCGACCAGCAGCGCGTGAGAGGTCTTTTCCCAATGGTTGCGCTTCTCCAGCGCACCTTCTGGGTCAACCAGAATGTCGGCGATGTTCTGCACGTCGCGCACCTCATGCGCACCGCGCCGCACCTCCAGCAGCGGGTTGTAGGCTGCCGACTTCGCATCGGTCGGGTTGAACAGCAGGCAATGGCTGAACCGGCTGCGCCACCCGGCGGTGATGCTCCAGTTCTCTCCCTTGATGTCATGAATGACGGCCGAAGCCGGCCAGGACAGCAGCGTCGGCACCACGAGGCCCACGCCCTTGCCCGAGCGCGTAGGCGCGAAGGTAAGAACATGTTCCGGGCCTTCATGCCGCAGGTACTGGCGATCGCGCAGGCCGAGGAACACGCCGGCCGGCTGCGTGAGGCCCGCCTTGCGAATGTCCTGCGCGTTAGCCCAGCGCGCAGAGCCGTAGGTGGTGACGAGGCGTGCTTGGCGCGAGCGCCAGACCGACATGGTGATGGCAATGCCCACGGCGACCATGCCGCTGGCGCCGGCAATGGCGCCGCCGGTGTCGAAGACCTCCGGTGCATAGGCGCCGAAAAAGAACCACCACTCAAACAGCTTCCAAGGATGGTAGATCGACGTGCCAAGGAAGTCGAACCAGGGCGAGCCAAGGCGTACTTGATAGCCGAGGGCCGTTGCTGTCCATTGCGTGGCGCCCCACACGCCGGCGATCACGATGCCGAACACCACGGCGATCTGACCGAACAGAACGTTCGTCCCTTGCATGACCTGGCCTCCGATTTCCCCTGCGCTGATTCCTCATGGAAAGAGCGGCACAAAGGCGTGCCGCAGGCGTCAGGATCGGTGCCGGGTCAATGCCGGTCAAAGACCGTTTTCAGCTGAAACGTCGACCAAAAAGACAGAATGGGTGCGAGAGAAAACCAAAGAAAAACGCCGCAAGCGTGGGTGCATTGCGGCGTATCGAGCAAAAAATTAAGGCGACGCGGCGAACCGCCAACGATCAGAACTTGGGTGATTCCTTCGGCGGTGTGTACGGTGTTTCGCCGTCGCCATAGAACCGCTTGCGCGTGGCTTCGGCCACACGGTTGCACAGCACGTCGCCTAACCTGGGGCGATCCGTCTTGCATTGCTGGCGCAGTTCCTTGAGCCGTTCGGGGTTGGCCGCAAGTTCTTCTACCGTTGGAATATTCGCTTCCGAGGTGTTGACCTTCTGAGGCGTTTCGGACTGGCCGCAGGCAGTCAACGCGGCCACCAACAAGAACGGGATGATCTTCTTCATGGCGAAGGCTCCTCTAGTGAATCGGAATGATGGCCCGACTTGGGCCTTGAGGGTTCCGGTGATTCGATGGCCTGCACACGTTCAATGAACCGCGCCAGCACATCGGACGGCTCGCTATCGGGATACAGCAGGAAGGTTGTCAGCGGCGGCACGCGCAACGCCAGCGGTCGGGCTACCACGCCCGAGTCGGGGTTGGCGGCAATGCGCGCGGCGCCCGTAAACCCAAGCGCGAGGCCGGCCGACACTAAGGCCATCATCAGATCGCAAGAAGCGACACGTTCTGCGACCAGTGGCTCAATGTCGGCTCGGCGCAGCACCCGATCGACGAATTTGGCATGGCCTTCGCCCACTTGTGGATCGCATAGAACTAGCGGATAGCGCAGCAGTTCCTCCAAAGGGACGCGCTTGTGTGCCAGCAGCGGATGCCGCGCTGGCACCGTCACGATGAGCGTGTCTCTCCAGGCAGGTATGGTGGCGATGCCATCGCCCACTTCATCGGACTGAGCAAACCCCACGTCGTACAGGTCGTCATGCAATCCTTTTATCTGCTGCGATAACGGCACCTCGAAGAACCGGAGTTCAACTTCTGGTTCTTCCTGGCGGCAAAGCGCAAGCAGTGCAGGCAAGCGCGAGGGGGTGATGCCATCCGAAAGAGCGACGCGCAACTGTCCGTGAAAACCGTTCGCCGCGGCCTTCACGCTGTCCCGCGCTTGTTCTAAAGCCGCAAAGACGCGACGCACATGTACCAAGAACAGCTTGCCGGCACGGGTCATTCGCGTGCTGCGCGTGGTGCGGGCGAACAACACCACGCCCAGTTCTTCTTCCAAATCCTTGATGGCGCGCGACAGTGGCGACTGCTCCATATGCAGCCGCTCGGCTGCACGGGCAAAGTGCAGTTCTTCTGCAACAGCGAGGAAACAGCGTAGATGTCGGAGCTCCATTGTTTTGCCTCTTGCCAACGCTTCCTGCCCGATCTTTACGTATGCCTTATGACCGACAGCAATCTTGAAAAATCTGCATGAGATGCGTAATTATCACCCGAACATGAAAATTTTGTACAATCCTGCCACTGTTTGACCTCCAAGGCTCCCCCCGATGCCCACAGACAACAACGAAGGCGAAATCCTCACCATCAGGCAGGTAGCCGACTACCTGAAGGTCACGGAACGGACGATCTACAGGTTGGCCGGGGCCAAGAAAATCCCAGCCTTCAAAGTTGGAGGGACGTGGCGGTTTTCGCGCGCAGACATTGACAACTGGATCAAGCAGCAGTCCTTGGAAGGACTCGACGCTGCGCGCGATGGTGTCCACACGGCCAATGGCCAAACCAACGATGGAGTGCGTAAGTAATGCTTGGATTGACTCTTCGGGATGAGTTTCGGGGCAAGCGCCTCAAAGGGACGGCCATTGAGCTTTCCAACGACTCGAACACGGGTGCCACCCAGATCGCCGCACAGGCATTCTTGGAGATCACCTATCCCACCCACGATCTGCTGAAGGGCATCGAAGCCGTTGGCCCCAACCAAGGGCGGCCAGTGGTCGTGATCGGCGAGCGCGGCCTGGGTAAGTCGCACTTGATGGCAGCGCTCTACCACGCAGTCAACGATGCCGCATCGACGGGCGCATGGCTCAACTCCTGGTCAAGCACACTGGGTGATCCCAGCATCGGCAAGATTGCACTGCGCGATGGCATGCTGGTCATTGGCGAGAGCCTGCACCGCCAGCGCTACAAATTCCTGTGGGACCTGCTGTTCGAGCGCCATCCGCGGGGCGAATTCATCAAGGGCAAGTGGGAAGGTATGGGAGCGGCCAAGACCGACATTCCCTCGGACAAGCTCATCATCGAACTGCTGGAGCATCGGCCCACGATGCTGCTCCTCGACGAATTCCAGACTTGGTACGACGGCCTGACCAACACCAAGCAGTACCCTTGGAAGCACTGGGCGTTCAATTTCATTCAGATCCTGTCGGAGATCGCCAAAGAGCGCCCCGACCTACTGGTGCTGGTGATCTCTGTACGCAACGGCGGCAGTGATGCCTACCAGCAGGTGCACCGCGTCAACCCGGTGGCCATCGACTTCAAGGCGGGAGGCAATGCCGAGCGTATCCAGCAGGATCGACGACGGATGCTGTTGCATCGCCTGTTCGACAACCGTCTGCTGATTGTAGACGGCACCATCGAAACCCTGGTTGCGCAACACGTCTCCGAATATTTCCGCCTGCTGGACGTGCCGCCCGCCGAGCAGGATCGCAAGCGCCGTGAATTCACTGAGTCTTGGCCCTACGCACCGCACTTGCTGCGTCTGCTTGAGGAACAGGTACTGATCGCCACGGATGCGCAAGAAACACGCGACATGATTCGCATCCTGGCCAACCTCTACAAGAGCCGGGGCGAAGCGGTGCCGGTACTCACTGCTGCTGATTTCCGGCTGGATGACGATGCCTCGGGCATTGGAGCGCTGCTGGATTCAGTGTCCAACGAGCATCACCGCACCCTGCGCGAAAAAGCGCAGCACAACATCATTTCGGTGACCGAGGCGGTGTACGACCACGCCAACCTTGCTCCACACCTGCAAGAAATTTTGAGTGCGCTGTGGCTACGCTCCATCGCCGTCGGCAATCTTGCGGGGGCCGAGCCTGCCACGTTGCACGTTGACATCACCCGCAGCAAGCCGGTAGATGGCAATGCCTTTCAGGTCGAACTGGCGACTATTGTCGAAAACAGCTTCAACATCCACCAGGATGGCCTGCGGTTGGTCTTCCGCGAGGAAGAAAACCCTCGTGCCAAGCTGATGGCCTGTGCGCGCAATGACAAGCTATTCACCGATGGTTCCGATCAGGCGCAGCTTGCTAAGCAGATGCGCTATGTCATTGGAGGCAGCGACGAGGTCGCTAAAACCTTCCGCGTGATTGCGCTGCCGAAATCGTGGCAGAACGATCCGTGGGCCTCGCTCGACGAAGCCGAGCAGCCCGAGCGCTGGGATGACCGGCTTCCCATTCTGGTGCTGCCCGAAGAACCGGAAAAAATTGACCAGACGCTGGGCCGCTGGCTCAAGGATCACCTGCAAAAGCGCCGCAACACCATTCGTTTCTTGTTGCCCCGCGCCGGTTCCACCAATGCCTTTCAGGATCGCGACCTGCTCATCCTTGCCCGTGCCGAAATGAAGGCGCAGGAATGGAGTGGACAGAACCCCGAATACAAGAAGCTTCACAAAGAATTTGAAGGCACGCTGCGCGAGAACCTGAAGAAACGCTTTGATCGGTTTGCCATCCTGCACCGCTACGACCACCAGAACCCGCAGCAATCGCTGTTCAGTACGGAGCACCTGAGAAAGCAAGGCGCACAAATCCCCGAGGGCATCGAGGAAACGCTGACCAACGACCTCTTTGTTCCCGAAGACTTCGAAGACCTCGTGCTTGAAGCCGCCTCGGATAACGCCCCCCTCGGTAAGCTGCTGCGTGAACTGCAAGAGCCTCGCCCTGCCGGTCAGGATTGCATCCCGTGGCTGGGTGAAACCGCGATGAAGGAGCGCATCCTGCGCTTGTGTGCGCGCGGCAAGATCGCCATCAACCTGCGCAATCTGGAGCATCTGCAAACACAGGCAGGCGAAGATGAGGACACCGCTTGGCGGCGCTTGCGGCCCAAGCTCTCCTACACCGGACGTCAGCTCGATGAAGTGTTCCTGATGGAACCCTCGGCTATGTCCGCCACCGGCGGCACTACGCCGCCCGCGCCGCAGCCACCCGCTGGAGGCAACGGCGGATCGGGCGGTGATACTTTTGGTGGCGGCACCACCACGCCGCCCGTCTCCCCTTCTGGTGGCGACAACACCCCCGGCGGTGGTCCATCGCCGAATGGCGGCGACATCTTTGGTGGTGGCACAAGTACCACCGCCAAATCGCGCACCCCACTCTCTAACCCGCCAACCTCACCGCTCAACCTGATCGGCAAGCTCGAAGGCTGGGGCATTGGCCCGGCCACGCCTGTGGCAGAAGTCTCGATCAAGGTGTCTGCTGGCCAAAACACGCAGATTACGGGCGCGCAACTCAAGGAACTGCTCAAGAAGCTGCCTGATGGCATGACTTTTGAGCTGAGTCTTGAAAAGGAGGACAACTGATGGCGTTGGATGCGCAAACATTGCAGCGCCTGACCCAGGACAGCCCGAGAGAGGCGTGGCGCATCATTACCGAACGGGCGCTAGAGATTGCTTCCAAACCGCTGGCCGAAGGCAATGCCCCCAGCGAGGTGGTCAAGCGAGACCGCGAGATTGGCGAACTCGATTTGTTCCTGGCCTCCAGCGGCTGGGATCTGTGGCGGGCCTTTGGTCAAACCGAAATCAGTGGTGTGGAACGTACCTCAGACCGGCTTGCGCGATGGTGGAGCGAACCCGGCTATGGCCATAGCGCCGCGCGCGCCATACTGATTCTGGATGCCCTCTCGCTGCGCGAGCTGCCTTGGCTGCTGCAAGGGGCCAAAGAGCGTGGCTTCACCCTGCACACAGTGGCCGCTACTGCATCCGAGCTGCCCAGTGAGACCAACCCGTTCGCCCGCGCATTGGGGCTGGCCAGCCGTAGCCAGCTACAAGCCAACGGCGGCGGTTTGGCCCACAAGCTGCAACCAGCGCAGACCGAAACGATCGACCTGCCGTGGAAGGACTGCGAGGGCTTGGTGGGCAACGCATCGGGCGCGAGGAACTGGGTGTTCTGGCATCACTGGCCAGACGCCAAGCTGCACGACTACGGCGCGGGCCAAGGTCTGGAATTGCTGACCAGGGATGCCGCGCAGCAACTCTCCAGTGACGACTTCTGGGCCTTTGTCGAGCGCCTCGCCACGGGGCGGCGCTTAGTCATTACTTCGGATCACGGCTACGCCGCCACCGGTTACTTCCCCGATGCCGATGGTGAGGTGGCCTCGCATCTCAAGCAAGCTTTTTCCAGTGGACGCAGCAAGGCAGGCAATGGCGACGCGGGCCCCTTCGTTCCGCCGGTCGCCTTGCAAATCGACAGCCCGCATGGTGCGCATCTGTTGGCCTTGGGCCGCAGGAAATGGCGCAGTCAAGGTGGCTATCCGACGTTGACGCATGGTGGCCTCTCGCTGCTGGAGGTGCTGTCGCCTTGGATTGAGATAAGCAAATGAGCAGGTTTGGGCACATTTTTCGGAGCATGGGCTAATGGCGCAAGCTGATTTATTAGTTGATCTGGTCAAAACCGCGACCAGCGGGGATCAGCTTGCCTTTCGCAAAGCGGCTGAAGGGCTGATCCAGGAGGAGAAGCAGAAAGGGCACCGGCTGCTTGCAGAGCGGCTTGCCAAGGCATTGCAGCCCAGTGCCATTCAGGCCGCACGCCCGCCGGCTGGCAAGGCCGTGGGCAACAGTCCGCACAAAGACCTGTTCTACGAGATCACGCCTGAGCGCAACCTGCAAAGCTTGGTATTGCCAGAAAAGATCAGGGCACAGATACAAGAATTGGTGGAGGAACAGCATCGGGCAGAGTTGCTGCACGCCCACAATCTGCGCGCCAGAAACAGCGTCCTGCTCGCTGGCCCGCCAGGCAACGGAAAAACCACCTTGGCGGAAGCGCTGGCATTCGAGCTGATGTACCCGCTCATCGTCATTCGCTACGAAACCTTGGTTGGCAGCTATCTAGGTGAAACCTCCAGCCGGTTGAAGAGCGTAATGGAATACGCCAGAACGCAGCGTTGCGTTCTGTTCTTCGACGAATTTGAAACGCTTGGCAAGGAGCGTGGCGATACCCATGAAACGGGAGAAATAAAGCGCGTCGTCAGCACCTTGCTGATGCAACTGGATGAAATGCCTGACTATGTGGTGGTCGTTGCAGCCAGCAACCATCCAGAGCTTTTGGATAAGGCGGTCTGGCGGCGCTTTCAGTTGCGCATTGAATTGGCAACCCCGACCCGTGAGCAACTGACGCAATACATCGCCTCCATTGGCGAGCGATGCAGTGTGAAATTCGGCTATGAACCTGAAACATTGGCAAAGCATCTGCTGGGGCTGAATTTTGCAGAGACCGAAGAATTTTGCTTGGGCGTCGTTCGTCGTGCCGTGCTCGACATGAAAACGGATAACGCCCAACAAATTACCAAGCTGAAGCTGGAGCAATGGAAAGGCCGCCTGAAGCCAGCCGCAAAAAAGCACCCGAAAGCCGCTGGCGATGTGACTGAAGAGGGGACGAACCGCTGATGGCAACCTCTCTTCCGCTTCTGATGTTTCCGCAAGCAAGAACCATCCCCCCGCCCAAAGGACGGCCTATCGTAATCGGCCAACCCCATGTTCCCGGACATGGAAAGCAGGTGGAGCGCTTGGATGCGCAACTGACCACGTTGCAACAAGACTTCGAGCGCTACAAAGCCAGCGTCAGCGGCTCCGTGGCTGGCCTTGAGCCTGAAACGGTCTTGGTGATTGAGATTGCAGGCAGCGTCAATGAGTTTCGGCAGGCTGTCGAAGCCATTGGCTTGGAGTGGATGGGCGAATGGGATATTGATGACATTCCGCCCGATGAGGATTTTTTCGAGCGCAACACCAAAGGGGAGCGTACGAACAAGGCCGTCAAAGGACGCATGTTCCTCTCGCTCGGCAACGAAGCAGGAATGCGGGAGCTTCTCTCGCTGTGGGAGAAGTGGCGGGACAACGAAACGCTGCCAAGCGGAAAAACAAAATGGCGCGATGTCTTCAACCAGACCGTGCAAATCCGCCGTTGGGGAATTGAAGAGGCGCTGCGCGAGACAGGCATGCTGGATCGCTGGCAGGATTTGCTGAACCCCATCAATCCTGCTCAAGCGATCCGCTTTCAGATCGAGCTGTTTTACCGCAGATCAGAAGACAGGCGCAGGCAGAGCGAACGCAACGTCGCCACTCTTCTGCAAGCTGCGGGCGGTAAAACTTTGGGCGGCTTCATCGATATGCCGGAAATTGCCTTTCACGCGGTGAAGGCTGAACTGCCCGCAGAGCGCATCCAGCAGCTTTTGAACGAACTGGAATCCGAGAGCCACGACACTGACATCCAGCTCTTCAAATTTCATGGCGTCATGTATTTCCGCCCCACCGGGCAAAGCCTTGCAGTCACGGAAGATGGTGAAGGTGTCGATACGGAAATAGCCGAAGGGGTCGTTGACCTTCCTCCCATCGCGGCCATTCTCGACGGCGTGCCCAATGTGCAGCATCAAGCATTGAAGGGCCGCTTGCTGTTGGACGACCCGGACAATCTTTCCGCGCAGTACCAACCGGGCGACAGAAAGCACGGCACGGCAATGGCGTCTTTGGTGGTGCATGGAGAAATGGCCGACGGCCAAGCCGATCCGTTGCCGCGTCTGGTGTATGTGCTGCCCATCATGCAGCCAGACCCTCACTCCATGAACCGGAGCGAGCATGTCCCCGACGAAGTATTTTTCGAGGATCGCATCGCGCGAGCGGTTCGGCGGATGTTTGAAGGCGAAGGCGCGGCGCCTGCACAGGCTCCCACCATTTGCGTCATCAACGTCTCTATCGGCGACCCTTCACGTCCGTTCATTCACACACCCAGCCCTTGGGCAAGACTGCTGGATTGGCTGTCGTGGAAATACCGCGTGCTTTTCTGCGTCAGCGCCGGGAACTATCCCGAAGCCATCGACATTGCACTGTCTGGAACCGACTACTTGGCCTTGACCGACCCGAAGAAGGTCGAGCATGTGCTCAAGTGCATTCAGGCCCAATTATCCGGACGGCGCATCCTGTCCCCGGCAGAAGCCATCAATGCCATCACTGTCGGCGCGACCCACGCTGACAATGGCGGAAACTACTACCAAGGGCAGCGTACAGACTTGCTGCCCGGCGCGTCGTTGTTCAGCCCTGCCGCACGGCTTGGGCATGGCTTCCGTCGCTCAGTCAAGCCGGAAATCCTGTTCCCCGGTGGTCGGCAGTTGTATCGCACGCCAGTGCTGGACAGCCAAACCGTCTATCAACCCGATGGTGGGCTTGCAGCGCCGGGGCAACAAGTCGCCTGGGACAGCAATCAGGCTGGCGCTTTGTCGAAAACCGTCCATACACGCGGCACCAGCAACGCCACCGCCCTTGCCACGCGCAGTGCGGCACGCATTTATGAAGTGCTGGATGCGCTGCGCGGGGATCACGAAGACAGCATTCCGCAGGGGCTGATTTCCGTACTCATCAAAGCGCTACTGGTTCATGGTGCAAAGCAGGATGATGACGCTTGCGAGGCCATCGCTGCCGCGTTGAAAACGCGAGATAACTCGCGCCAATTCAAAGAGGTGATGTCGCGCTATCTTGGCTATGGCGCAGTGCAGATCGAACGTGTTTTGGCGTGTACCGAGCAGCGCGGCACGGTGCTGGGCTGCGGCGAAATCCGTGAGAACGAAATCCACGAATATCGCCTGCCGCTACCGCCCGGCCTGTCCAGCAGCCAGGAATGGCGTCGGATGGTGGTGACCTTGGCATGGTTCAGCGCAGTCAATCCTAACCACCGGAATTTCCGCGAGGCCAAGCTGGAAATGTCCCCAGCCAATAACTGGGGCACTTTGCCGCTGAAGCTTGCGCGTCAAGACGGGGATCACAATCAGGTGCTGCGCGGAACGGTGCAGCATGAGGTGCTCGAAGGCACAGACCAAATCGCGGCATTTCAGGACGGCGACAGCATCTTGCTGCACATCGCGTGCAAGAAGGATGCAACGGCACGTCTTGACGATGCCATTCCCTATGGCCTGGCTGTCACCCTGGAGGTGGCCGAAGGCATCCAAATTCCAATTTACGAACAACTGCGCACCCGGCTTCAGCCTCAAGTCGCTGTCAGTGCAGTTGGGGGTACAGCTTAAATGGCCACCAAAAAAGAACTACTTCAACAAGCCGTCGCCAAAGCCGTCGGAGCGGGAAAGCCTGTCGCATTGGAAACGGTCGATTTCAACGACCCCAACCGCGCCAAAACCTGCCTGGAGGTGGACTTCCCGATCCTGCCCGTCAATCAGGTGGCGATCATCGAAGGCAACGCGGGCAAGCCGATTTACCAGATGTCGAAGTGGTGGGCGCGGCGGCGCTCCAGCGTATTTCGCTCGATGCTGATCGCGGCGGCGACCAAGGCCCCGGAAGACAAATCGCACGCGGCCAAACTGGTGTGGGATAACTACTACGCCAACCACCAGAAGAAAGGCGCCTTCAAGCATTTGAAGGTAGCCGACATCTTCATGGGCGGCGGCACCACGCTGGTGGAAGGCTCACGCCTAGGAATGCAGATGGTCGGCAACGACCTGAACCCAGTCGCGTGGTTCGTGGTCAAGCAGGAGCTTGCCAATGTCGATCTTGAGGAAGTGAAGCGCCTGCTCGCCGATATCGAGGCCGAGGTCAGGCCACAGATCATGCCGTACTACTACTGCGACGGCCCGAATGGAGAGAAAGGCAAATGGACGCACTTGCCGAGTAAGCGGGTGATGCCTGCCGACTTCGATCCCCTATCGCTTACTCCGGAGCAACGCCCAGAATACAGGTATGAGGGCCCCGAGATCATTTATACATTTTGGGCAAAACACGGCCCTTGCCAGGTGACGGGCTGCGGCCACCGAACACCGATCATGAACAGTCCAGTGATTGCGCTGAAGTCGCTTAGCGTGAAGCATTGGGAACACACTTGTGGGAAGTGTGGGGGCGAATTCCATGTCGAGGAAGGCGCCGCACGGATGGCGTCAGACGTACCGCTGTACGTCTCCCCAACGGAACATCCGTACTCAGTACTCGACCGAAAGAAAGGCGTCGTGTGCCCCCACTGCAAACACGCCGCGATGATCAATCTCGGCAAGGGTAAGAACAAGAAGGTTGAACTCAAGCTCCTCATGCATCCGCAGTGGCTCGCAGGAAGCGCAAAGCTGGATGCAAATGGGCAGCCATTTGGTGGGTCCGCGCAAGACAATGCTGAATCGACGGCTCGATGGAACCGGGAGCGCGCTTCCAAGGTTCGATTACTTGAGGTCCGTGGTGAACTGCCTGCCGAGGTGACCTGCCCAGAAACCAAGGTCACTTTTAGGTCGGACGGCGGAACCGTCCCTAAGGCTGCGAACTTTGCCTGCGCTGCATGCGGTACGGTCCAACCCATTGTGACGGCGATTGAGGCAACAAAAAAGACTGCACAGGCCAGCGTTTACGCGGTTCAAGGATATTCGCCAAATCTCGCGACCACGAGCAACCCTTATAACGGACGCTTCTTTTTGCCTGTCACGGATAGCAGCGCATTAAATGCGGCAGAAGCCGAATGGGAGCGACGGAAGGACGCTGACCTCGCGGAATACTGGCCTAGGAGCGATATACCTTACGGTCATATGACGCATCAGCGACAACCGCTTCCGCAGCACGGATATCTCAAGTGGTCAGAGATGTTCAACGCACGCCAGATGCTGGTGCACTCACAGTTGTTAAAGGCAATCAGCACGGTCGGCACCTATGACTGGGCCACGAGAGAGTACGTTCTCGGCGCATTTCAGAATCACCTTCGTAACCAGAACATGTTCTCGTTCTGGCACATCAAGTTGGACAAGCTCGCACCAGCGCTGTCCAACAACAACTTTCATCCGAAGAGCAATGTTGTTGAGGTCGGCGTATTTCCACCGATGGGGTATGGCCCTTGGGCGTCGACAGTCGAGGTATTGCGCAAGGGCGGTGAGTGGAGCGTAGACCCTTGGGAAGCCGTGAGCGCTGAAAGTCTCAAGAGGATCAATCCTGGTCTGGGAGGGCAGATCACCGGCAAGAGCGAAAAGGTCAGGACGGGCGATCCTGTAACTGGCGCTCAAGTTCTATGCGCATCGTCCACCGACCTTGACAAGCTCGCGGACGGAAGCGTTGATCTAGTGATCACCGATCCTCCGTTCGGTGATTTGCTTCATTACTCCGAACTTGCCGACTTCTTTTATGTTTGGATGAGGCTTGCGCTGAAGTCGAAGTATCCAGAGCACTTCTCGGCCGAGTACACGCCCAAGTCTCTTGAGGCAGTGGCCAACCGCGCTCGCGAGCCGGAAGATCCAGATGGTTTCTACCAGCGCCTGCTCACGCAGTGCTGGCGCGAGGTACATCGCCTCTTGAAGCCCAGCGGCATCCTGGCTTTCACCTTCCACCACAGCGAGGACGAGCCCTGGGTGGCGGTACTGGAGTCGTTGTTCGACGCGGGCTACTACCTCGAAGCGACCTACCCGATCCGCTCTGATGAAACCAAGGGTGAAGGCGAATTCGGCTCCAAGACCATCGAGTACGACATCATCCACGTCTGCCGCAAGCGCACGGAAGAACCCAAGCCAGTGAGCTGGGGCCGGATGCGCCGCGAAGTGATGGCCGATGTGCGCCAACTACAAGCGATGCTGGAAAACCACGCCAAAGAGGGTCTGCCCGCCGCCGACATCCAGGTCATCCGGCGCGGCAAGGCGCTGGAATATTTCTCGCGCCACTACGGCAAGGTCTATGTGGACGAAGGCCGCACCATCTCCGTCCGCGACGCGCTGGTCGGTATCAACCAGCTCATCGACGAAGACGCCGACAAGGGAAAGGAACCGCCGCCGGTCAACGCCGAACCGATGTCACGCCAGTTTCTGCGCACCTTCGGGGCTGCGACTGAAATGAAGCGCGACCAGTTGCAAAAGTTTCTGCGCGGCACCATCACCACGCCGGATGACTTTGTACAGCGTGGCTGGTGCAGCGAAGAGAAGAAGGTATTTACACGCACCAATCCGCTCGATTTCGCCCGCGATTGGTCGGGTAAGCACAGGCGCAAGCTCACCTCTGATCTCGATCAGGCAATGGTGCTGATCGGTGCGTGCGTGGATGGCAGCGGCATCAATGCCTCGGACACGCTGACGAACGACAACTTCAAGCCGCACATCGCGCTCAAGCCGCTGCTGGAATGGCTGCAAAAGAACGGCTCGGATCAGACCACCCGCAACGCGGCGTCGCGCGCGGTGGCGATCTTCTCCACCTGGCAAGCCAGCCAGGCGCCCAAGCCGCAGCAGGTTTCGCTGTTCGATGACGATGGGGAGTACACGCAATGAGGCAGGTGCTCGATACGGTATGGCAACGGCGCGGCACCAGCTGGCTGTGGGATGAGGAGGCACGCAACACAGTGTGCGCGGCGGGCGAGGTTTGGAGCCTGCGGCAGTTTTTGCAGGCGGCTGCCCCCGGTGCGCAGGGCTGGCCGGATGACCTGCCCAGCAACGGCGGGCAGACGTTGGTGGTGGCTGGGCTGGAAGGCAGTCTGGACCTGCTGGCACCCGATCAAGGCGAAATCTGGCTGGGCGACACGATCAAACGCGCCATCCTGTCATTTCAGGATGAATACGCAGGCGAAGCCGCCTTGATTTTCTGGCTGCCGCAGGGCCAAGGCCGTTTGCGCGTGCAGGCTTCCACCGACGCAGTGAACTGGCTGTGCGAAGCGCCGCATCGGGGCCAGCAGCTCGACTTTGGCCGCCTTCTGTGGGGTGAGGCCAACGAGTACCCGCAGGAAATTTTGCTGCGCGAGGGCGCGAAAGCGGCTGGCCTGTTTCACCTGCGGATTACTTGAGGCCAGCGCGTGCAAGCAGACGATTATGAGGGTTTGTTCCAGCTCGGCGAGCGCATCACCCACACTGAATTCGGCTCAGGCGTGGTGCTCGAACCAGCGCACGATGGCTATCTGCGCGCGTTCTTCGGCGTGGGCGAGCGCCGCGTGCCGGTCAGTTCGGTACGCCGCGAGCGCACCCGTACCGAGCGCATTCTGCAATCGGTGGCAGGCGGTTCAGACCGGGCACGAAAGGCATGGCTGTCTTACGAGGCGCACGCACTGCCGGTGATGGAAAGCGCCTCGGCACTGACCTCGGCGCGCATTGATCTGCTGCCGCATCAAGTGGTGCTGACGCACCGCATTGCGACTGCTTCACCACGGCGTTACCTGATCGCCGACGAGGTGGGCTTGGGAAAAACCATCGAAGCCGCGCTGATTCTGCGTGAACTGGCTAGCCGGGGCGAGTTGACGCGGGCGCTGATGGTGGTGCCCGCAGGCTTGGTGAACAATTGGCACCGCGAGCTGAACGAGGTGTTCAATCTCGACTTCGAGGTGTTTGGCTCCGAGGGCGACATCACCGACCGCAAGACCAATGCCTTCGCCAAACACGATCGGCTGATCGCAAGCATCGATACATTGAAGCGCCCGGCGCGCATCAAGCGTCTGCTGGACGCGCCTCGGTGGGATCTGGTGGTGTTCGACGAGGCGCATCACCTGACCGCCCACCGCACGGGCGGCAAGGTGCGCAAGACGGAAAACTACAAGCTGGCCGAGGCATTGAAGGATCACGCGCGTGATCTCTTGCTCCTGTCTGCCACGCCGCACCAAGGCAATCACTTCCAGTTCTGGATGCTCGCGCAGCTCTTGAACCCCACGCTGTTTGGCAGTCCTGAGGACATGCTGGAAAACCGCCATCGCCTGAACACGGTGATGTTCCGCCGCACCAAGGCCGATGCCTGCCAACCCGATGGCTCACCGCTGTTTGCACGGCGCTGGGTGCATACCGAATCCTTCCTGATGAATCAGGAGGAGCGGCTGTTTTACGAGAAGCTGCGCGAATACCTGGAAGACGGTTTCGATCTGGCCCGCCGCCAGGGCAACCAGGGGCGCGCACTGGGCTTCTTGATGGCGACCTTCCAGAAGATCGCGGCATCGAGCTTTGCCGCCGTGCGCCGCACGCTCAAGCGCCGCTTGTTGATGCTGACGCTGCACGAGGCGCTGCTACGTGACAAGGATCTAGACATCGAAGGCCGCGAGCGGCTGATGGAAGAAGCCCGCGAACTGATTCACGCAGAATTTGGGCTGGCGAAGGACAGCATCGGCCGCAGCGAGGTGGATCGTGTGCTGGCTGATCTCAAATACCGGCTGGTGAAAAAGCTGGATGAAGAGGCGCTGGAAATGGCCTCCGACCCCTATGGCAGCGAGTATTCGGCTACGCACGCCGAGGAGGCAGCTTCTGCCGTGGTCGATTTGCATCTGCCCGAGGAGCGCCTGCGCATTGGCGACTTGCTGCGCATCTTCCCGCAGCAGCGCGAGACCAAGGCGCAAAAGCTGCTCGATGGCTTGGGGCATCTGTGGCGACAGAACGCCAATGAGAAGATCGTGATCTTCGCCACCTACCTCGGCACGGTTGATCTGATTGCCCGCGAGATTGAACAGGCCTATCCCGGCCAGGGCGTGGTGGTGCTGCGTGGCGGCGACCACGGTGCCAAGCTGGCGGCAGAGCGGAAGTTCCGCCTGAAAGACGGGCCGCGTGTGCTGGTGTGCACAGCGGCTGGCCGCGAAGGCTTGAATCTGCAATTCGCGCGCATCCTGTTCAATTTCGACCTGCCGTGGAACCCGATGGACATGGAGCAGCGCATCGGGCGCATCCATCGCTACGGCCAGCGCGACACGGCACAGGTTTACAACCTGGTGCTGTCGGACACCATCGAAGGTCGCATCTTCCTCCTGCTGGACGAGAAGTTGACTGAAATTGCACGCACGGTCGGCAAGGTCGATGATCAGGGCAACGTGGCCGAAGACATGAGGGTGCAGATTCTGGGGCAGCTTTCCGAGCGGTTGAACTATGACCGCCTGTACCAGGAGGCGCTGTCCGATCCCGAACTGAAACGCACCCAGGTGGAGCTGGAAGCGGCGCTGTCCAATTCCCGTGAGGCACGGCAGGTGGTGTTCGACCTGTTTCAAGACCTCGACGGTTTCAGTCTCGATGATTACCAGCCTTTCTCGGATGTGTCATCCAGCCTGGATCGGCTGGTGCGCTTCCTGTCAGCGGCGGTGGCATATCGCCAGCAGAAACTGCTGAAGGTGGATGAGGAAACCTACGACCTTGTAGCAGTGGATGGCACGCGCCGTGCGCGTTTCACACTGAGCCGCGACACCGCCACCAGTCGGGATGATCTGGAACTGATGGGGTTGGATCACCCCTTGGTACAGGAAGAGCTGGGCCGCTGGCGCAGCGTGACGCCCGAAGACATCGGCATTGCGGTGGCCGGGGATGTTGACGAGCCGGTGCTGCTGTCCTTGTGGATGGTGGAGGCATCTGCGGGCAACGGTGAGCGCCGTGTGGTGGTGCAGCCCATCGCAGTCAAGCAGGACGGAACACGGGTGCCGGCGATTGAGCGGCAGTGCGAACGGTATCTGCAAGCGCCTACGATTTCGCCGAGCTTTACGCCGGAGCAGCGGCTGGCGCTGTTTGCCCACACCGTGGAGCCGACCCTGCAACGCGAGCTGAAGCACAAGGGCGCGGCAAATGGGGGCGGTAGCTATTCGGCCGAGCTGATTGGATACGTTGAGATACTGAAGACGCCCGCTTGAAGCAGAAGGGCCACGCTGAATCCCGGGGCGAGAGAATTCTTCAAATAGCGAGGTTGCGCTGCTTTCCAATCTCCCATGACACGCCGACGCCGCGCACCGTCGCGGCGAGCTGCTGGCCCAGCCGTTGTTCAATCACAGGCCGCCAAGGCACGAGGCTGAACCCCATACCGTCATCGAGCATGGCGTAGCGTCCGCTGGCGAGCATGACAGAGCGCCGGTAGAAGCCAGCCACGCGCTGCCCATCGGCCACCGGGCGATGCTCCAGGCCGGTTTCGGCAGCAATGTCCTTGGCAGCCTTCGTCAGTTCCCGGTTACGCAGCGTGCCCAAGAGGTTCCGGGCGAGGATCACGCGCTGCCCACGCCGCTCGGCCAGCCCCTGTTCGGTCAGGAAGTCGGCGCGCTGCTGCATCGCCTGCTTGGCCTCGCCACCAAAGCCCAGGTCGCCCAGGCCCGAGCCGCCGCCTATCAACTGCTGGTCGAGCCAAGTGGCGCCGATGACGCGGGCCTGCCGCTCGATGGGTAGGTGCGATTTCAGTTCAACCGCCACGCCGCCCAGGCGCTGCGCATCGTACTGGCGGCCACGCTCGGGTAGGTCGTCCGGCACCTTCCATAGCCCCTCGGCCACGCGCTCCACGATGCCGGCGCGGCGCAAGGCTTCTAGGCGCCGGACGTGGGCTGCCACGACCTCCTGCGGGTCGCGGCCGGGCATGGCCTGGCCCTGCGCGATGGCGAGGTGATGGTCGGTGCGATACAGGCCATCGCTCGCCAGCGCGGCGATGTTCTTGTCGGCCGCGCGCACATCGGCCGATCCCTTCACCTCCACCACGGCGCCGGTCGGGTAGTTCGCCAGCTCGTCGCGCGCGTTGAGCGTGACGTAGTGAGCCTTGCCGTCCACCCCGTCGATGACCAGATAGCCCCGGTCGCGTAGCTCGTCGGCCAGCCCCTTTGCGGCCACGCGGCCGAGGATGGATCGGCCATCGTCGCTCGGCTCGAACACCACCAGCTCGCGCGGCTCGCCGCGCATGGCCCGTTGCATCGTGCGGATGATGTCGCCGCGCTCGCCCAGTGCGCGCAAGGTCTTCTCCGCATCCGCATGGACGGCCCAGGTGCCCGGCTGCATCTCGTCGGCCAGGCCCAGGCGCTGCAAGCGTTGCAGGCGGCCGATCAGTAGCAGACGCTGGCGTTGCAATCTCGGCTCGTTGAGGCGTTCGACATGCACCAAGCCATCGTCGCCCAACTCGCGTTTGAGCGTGCGATCCAGGTTCGTCCATCGCTCTTGCTCCACCTCGCGTTGCAAGGTCTGCTGGATCTCCAGCTCGGTGCGCGGCCCCAGCCATTCGGTCGCCAGTTCGGCGGCGCGATGGCGGAAACCATCGGCGATGTAGCCGCCCGCGATGATGAGGTCTTTGCCGGTGTCGTCGCGTCCGCGCACGACGATGTGCGTGTGCGGGTTGTCGGTGTTCCAGTGGTTGACGGCCACCCAATCGAGGCCCGTGCCCAGATCGGCCTCCATGCGGCCCATGAGGTGCCGCGTGTAGGTGCGCAGGTCTTCCAACTCGGCGCCGTCCTCCGGCGAGAGGATGAAGCGGAAATGGTGCCGGTCGTCGGCGCAGCGTTCATTGAAGGTGTCGAGGTCGGCGGCATCGGTCTGCGGCCCGTAGGCCCGGCCCGGCTCGCCATCGCGGCCCACGCCATCGCGCTCGATGTAGCGCAGGTGCTTGGCAAGCGACTGCGGGCTGGCCTGGCGCTGGTTGACCAGCAGCGTCTTGATGGTCACGCGCCGCGACATTGGCGTCAGCTTCGCCCCGGCGAAGCGCGCCGCCGTGTGGCCGCGGCCCAGGCGCGAGCCGGGCCGATGCCCGGTTCCTGCGCCCTTGCCAGCTCCCCCAGGACGGCGCACCGAGGACTTGCCGCTACTGGCCTTGCCCGCCTGTTTGAGCACCTTGGAAACGAAGCCCTGACCCCGGTTCTTCGGGGCGCTGGGACGGATGCGGAAGTCATCGTCGCGGCGGTCGCTCATGGTTGTCTCCCCGGAAAGCTACGGCGTGTCCGGTCGTGCGAAGCACGCGGACATGCCAACATCGTTGCGGGCATCGCGTCGCAAGCGGCACGGCGGCGAAGCCGTTGCGTGCCGCGCCACCCCCATGTGCAGACTGGCTTTGCGGGCCGATAGGTGCCGCACCCTTTTGTCTTGCCTTCCGCCTTTGCCCCTCGCTGGCGCTCCGGGCGTCGGCGGCCCGGCGGCGCTGTGCTGCTTGCAGCCAGCGCGCCGGCGAACGCGCCAATGGCCGCAGGCCGGGCGCGTTCGAGGCAAGACGCCTGCACGTTGGACGGCTGCGCCGGAGACAGCACGAAGTGCGGTGCGAATGCACCCGCACTGCACGCGCGACGACATGGCGACGGCCAGCAGAACGACACGCCCGATGGCACGACAAGATGCACGGCAACGTGCAGCGAGTCGGCAGCCATCATGGGCGTGACTCCAGCCAGACCGGATGCGCAATGCCGATCACGGCGGATGCACTGACCGGCCCGAAATACCGGCTGTCGAACGACGCCGGATTGGTCACACTGAGCAGGAACAGTTCGCCCAAGTCAAGGTGACGGCATTGCTGCCAAGATGGCAGCGGGCGGCTCCAGCGGTCAGCGGGCAGCACGGCGGCCGAAGGCACGCCGTCGATGCGGACGATGCGGCCAGTGATGCACACCTCCTGCGGCGCAACGGCGCCCACGCGCTTGAGCAGGGGCACGCGCGCCGGCAGGTAGCCGCGCTGCGCGGCCAGCGCGGCGGCATCTGGCGGCAGCGTGGTCAGGACGATGCTGCCCACGGACAAAGGACGTGGCAGCGAACCGGTGCCGTGGCCCAGCGGATCGACGCGATACCAGCCGACCGCCACGCTGTCGGACGGGTTGTAGATCAGGCGCGGCAGCGGATGCACGAAGGACGCCCAGGCCAGCGCAGCGAGGCCGCAGGCGGACAGGCCCGCCAGCACGATGCGAGCGCGCAAACGTGCGCGGGGCGAGCGAGGACGCGGCGCGGTGCCGGCAGTCGAAACGGCGTTCATGGCAGCGCCCTCCCGATGAGCCATGCGGCGTGCCGCTCGGCGGTGTATTCGGGCAGCGGCAAGCGCGCAGCGAGCCGGTTGGCGAGCGTGCGCCAGTACACGGGCGAGGCACCGATAGGCGCGATGCCCAGCGCCTCGATGGCGTCGATGCGCTCCAGCACGGCGCGCACCTGATTCTCGCCCTCGGCGTGCAGCAGCAGGCGCGCGCCCGGCTGCACGCCGGGAATACGCTGCGCCGCATCGAGCGGCGTGCAAGCCTGCATCACCATGAGCTGCCAGCGAATCGTGCCGTAGTCGTTGGCCTGCCAGTGGATACGGCAGAGCATAGCGCCCGGCTGGAACACCGCGCAGCGCCGCCAGCGGTCGAGCTGGTGCGTGCGCGCAGGTTCGCCGAAGCGCAGGTAGAGCTTGAAGCGTGGTTCGATGTAGGCCAGTGCCACGCGCGTCAGCGGCGCGCTGGCAGGCTGGCGGGAAGGTGCTGCGAGCGCAGCCGTGGCCGCGCCAGCGGCAGGCGAAACGGATGCAGTCATGGTGCGTTCTCCCTGCGATGCTCGGGAAACTCACGCTCCAGCAGGCCGCGCAGCAGATCGGCCACGGTCACGCCCTGCGTGAAGGCCGACACCTTGATGCGCGCGCGCAGCGCGGGCGTGATGTCGAGGGTCAGGCGGGCGGTGTAGAGGTCGCCCTTGTTGAGCGCATCGGCGTCGCCTTGGCGAATCCACGCCTCGGCGTGCGGATTCGCGGGCGGACGCGCGCCGATGCCGACGCGCTTTGCGCGTATCGGCGGCTTCGCTGTCATATCGGCCACCGCAGCAGTTCGTCCACCAGGGCGGTGATTTCCCGCGCGGCGGCGCTGTCCGGCGCCGTCTCGCGTGCAAGCCGGCCAGCGGCCACGCTGTCGGCGAACACGATGCGTTGATGCACTTCAGAGCGCAGCGCAGGAAGCGGTTGGTCGGCCAGCGCCTGGCGCGCTTCGCGCCCGATGACGGTGGTACTGATGCGCCGATTGATGATGAAGGCCGCACGCAGCGCAGGCCGAAACACCTGCGCTTCGCGGATCAGCGCCACCATCTCGGCGCTGGCCCACAGGTCGTAGGGGCTGGGTTGCACGGGGATCAGCACGCGCTCGGCCGCCAGTAGCGCGGAGCGCGCCAGTGCCGCGATGCGTGGCGGGCCGTCGATGACGACGTGATCGGCCCGCCTGGCGAGCTCTGGTGCTTCCTGATGCAGCGTTTCGCGTGCCAGGCCCACGGCGCTGAACAACCTTGGCAAACCCTGCTGGCTTCTGCGTTGCGTCCAGTCCAGCGATGAACCCTGCGGGTCGGCGTCCAGCAGGACGACGTGCTGGCCGCGCATCGCAAGCTCGCCGGCGATGTGCGTGGCGAGCGTGGTCTTGCCCACGCCGCCTTTCTGGTTGAGCAGAGCGACGATCATGACGAGGCCCTCCATGCTGGAAAGCCTTGCTTTGATCGGTCTGCAAAACCTGTCGGCTGCCGGCTGGTATTGCCTGCCGTTTGTGGCCGCGTGGTGGTTATCCACCGCAGCGGCGTTTCCCTACTAAAAGTTAGAGAATTTAAGTTAGGGAAGTTAGAGGGGCGCGAAACCCAATGCTGGCGCGGGTTTGCGGCCGATCGGCACGCCTGATAGCACGATAGTCCCACGCCTGATAGCACGATACCCCGCACGCCTGATAGCACGACACCATTCACAAGTTTTCCCGGAGTTATCCCCGTGCCGTATGCGGCACGGGTCGGAACGTCAGCAGCTCCATGCCGCTGTCCGGCATCCGCTCGATGCCCAGGACGTAGCCGGGCAGCGACTGCCGCGCGACCAGCGCGCGCAGGTCGCAGGCGAAGTCGTAGGGCTTCGCAGTGCTGCCGGATTTCTGGTGCAGGTAGCGAAAGTCGAACTGCCAGCCGTATGCTTGCTTGCCGCCGTGCTTGCGCACCAGGCGGTACAGCCACCGCTCGATGCCGCCGGTCAGCCGGAAGTACGCCGGGTCGATGGTCAGCACCAAGGCGGCGTCGAGCACGCCCGCATAGAACCAGTCCGGCAGGATCAGCTCGATGCCCAGCGGCGTGCCGCGAGCATCGGCCAGTTCCTTCCATTCGTTGATCCACGAGAAACGGTGCAGGCGCCGCCCGGTCGTCTCGCGGATGGACGTGGCCACCGTAGTCGATTGCAGCCGGTCGAGCGCGGCCTTGAGGCGCTGGTAGTCGCGCAGCGACTTGCCGCGCCCGATGTAGCGCAGGATCTCGTAAGGCGTGGCGCGCATCAGCCGCGACGGCCGCAGGCCCGCGTCCTTCGCTTCCACGATCTGCGAGGCCGCCCATATCAGCACGTCCGCATCCCAAATCGTGGCGATGCCGTGCTCGGCTGTTCCCTCCACGCGGATCGTCACGTTGCCCGCACGGAAGTCGATGGGCCTGACCCGCTTGGACTTGCCGAGCGAGAAGAACGGATAGGCCATCAAGTCCTGGCTGTCGCGCGGCGCCATGTCGCCGGGCAAGGCGCGGAACAGGTCGAGCTGTTCGCGCTCCTGCAACGGCCGCTGCCGGGGCGGCAGCGCAGTGCTGGACATGGCGATGGCCTGCCGCGCGCCGCCGATCAGCGCGCACGACTGTCGGCCGAGTGGTGCTCGGCGTATTCGGGATCGGAAGTCGTCTCGAAACTGCGGTCGGCAGCCCAGGCATCAAGGTCGGCCACGGCGTACATGACGCGACGGCCGAACTTGCGAAAGCGCGGGCCGCCGCCGATCACGCGCTGCTTTTCCAGCGTGCGCGGCGACAGGCGGAGGTACTCGGCGGCTTCGTCGTTGGTGAGATAGCGTTGGGGCTGCGCAGCAGCGGTCGAGACAGTGGCGGCAGGCCGCAAGGGAGCGGGACGCATGGTGTGAACCTCCATCGGTTGAAAACGCCGGCTGCACCAGCGCAACCGGGATGGAGGCAGTCTCAGAAAACGAAGCTCTCCTGCTCAGGGTCGTTTTTCTTGGTCTTCAAAACGACCCTTCTCAAGCGGCGGAAGCTGTGCTAGGTGGCGGTAGCCGCCGCGCATCAGCGCATCGCCGCGACGCACCAGGCGGCGCACCTTGGAGCGCAGCCCGCCATCGCTGTACCAATCGGCTGCGGCATCCACGCCGAACAGTCCTTCCGCGACTTCACGCAAGGACGCGCCCGCCAGGGTCGCGTCGAGCGCCTGCAAGCTGTGCAGTTCCAGCAGCGCGGTAGGTGTTGGCCTGGGTTTGGCATCGGCCAGAGCGGCGCCGGGCACCTGTCCGCGTGCAGGCGCGGCAGCGCCGCCGCGATAGGCATAGGCGACAGCCATGCCGTCCTCCAGGCCGGCCGCGAGCGCGCAGCGCAGGCAGTGGCCTGGGCTGCGCGCGATTAGCGCCAGCCCTTTGCCGTCATGCAGCAGTTGCTTGTGGCCGGGGATACGCCAGAACGCGAACGTCGCCGCGTCCAGCGGCGGATCGGCATCGGGGTAGAGCTGCACCACGGCGGCATGACCAGGCAGCCAGGCCGGATGCGCGTCACGCGCATCCAATGCCGGGTCTTCCAGCAGGCGCAAGCCCCAGTGATGCGCCGCCTGCTGGGCTGCTTGTGGCCGACGATGACGGCGCAGCCAGTCGAGCCGGTAGTCGGGATGCCGGCGCAGGTATTCCCAGGCAAGCGCAAGGCCGTCCAGATGCAGCACGTACAGATACGCGGCAGTCGGATACCAAGGCTCGGCGCTGTGATCGACCATGACGCCTCCTCCTGCGAACAGGACTCGCCGCCACGGAAGAACTACGCGCTACATCGCCATCGTCAAAAGGTTATGGGTCAAAAAGATGGATCGGGTTGTCAAGACCGATTGGCTCCGATGCGTTGCGGTATTCGTCTCAATGCTGCGGCGGCAGCGCCCCGAGTTGGAGTGCTGCACAGGCCAGCCTGCCGCAGCCCGCGCCAGCCATCATGTCTATTTGGATCAGACTGGTGGGGCTACGCTGCAAGAATGCCGATTGAGACCTGCCCGGCATGACATCAGACTGAAAAAGTCACAGTGGGCTGTGTTCAGTCCGGGATGGCTCCGTCACGCTCGGCCGCGCGGGTGTACTCCGACAGCGTGCGCGTGGGACGGAAATAGAGGTCGCGCATCACGGGCTGCTGGCGCGGCCCAACGATGCCGGCCAGCTCGGACAGCTTGACGGTGCCCTGTGCCGGCATCCCGATCCCCAGGTCGATGAGGCCCCAGGCCGTGTCGCCATCGGCCGGATCGAGTGCGGCCAGCAGCCAGGTCACGTGCGCGTCCGGGGTGAACAGCCGCACCACGGGCACCGGGTCGATGGCCCGGCCAGCGGCGCGGGCCTCGCCGTTGGCGAGCAATTGCGCGCGCTCCGGGGCGGTGGCGAATGGCTGGGGCATGGTCGGCAATCCCACAAATCCAATGATGCACGAATGCGGTTTCACGTCGAAGCGCAGAACCACGAAACCGGATTTGCGCCTTCGTGCGCAAGCACGGATGCGGTTCTATGGCTTTGCCGGAATCCGCCGATACGGATTTCCGTAGAGGCACAAAAACGGAGAACACCAAATGAACACTATAGATTGTAGCCCTATAGGGCGCAATGGGATGTCATCTTGGTTTTTGAGAGGAAACCATAGGTGGCGGCTGGGAACTCATTGGCGAAGGCGTTGAAGACAGTCAGAAAGGCGCGTGGCTTGAGCCAGGAAGCCTTCTCTGACGTGTCCAGCCGCACCTATATGAGTACCCTCGAACGCGACCTGAAAAGCCCCACCTTGAACAAGCTGGCCGAGCTGTGCGAGGTGATGGAGATCCATCCGCTCACGCTGCTGACGCTGGCCTACGCGGGCGACAGCCCGCGCAAGGCCGACGAGCTGCTGGCGCAGGTGCGCCAAGAGCTGGAGGCGGTGTTGAGCGAACGCGACGCGGCGGAGCCGCGCGCGTGATGCGGTGATGTGCTGCTATTAGCAGCACATCGCCCCGCCGCGATGGGCGGGGCGCTGCGGCGGTCACGCCGCCTGGGGCTTGCTGCGCGACCAGATCAGGTCGTGCGTGCCGTCCTCACCTTCGATCAGGCGGGCATAGACCGCTGCCGGGAACGAAGGGTCATCGAGGGTCACGGACAGGTACTCGCGCCCAGCCTCGCTGGTCTTCTTCCACGCCGCGCCGATGTCGTGGCTGGCGGCCTGGAGGCGGAAATCGGGGGCGTTCTCGCTGCTGCCCTTGTCGTTGGGAACCAGCTTGACCTTGACGTTGAGCGTCAGGGTGCGAAGCGTGCCGGTGAAGCCGTCTTTGTCGGTGGTGAAGGTGCCGATGTTGGCCATGATGTTTTCTCCTTTCGGTTGAACAAGGTTCGCGCCCATCGCGTCCTTGTTGTGATCCGGCCGGCGGGGGACGGGCTGGCTGCACCGCTTGCGGTCGCAACGCAGTGGAGAGCCGGGAGGCGAAAAGAACTTGGCCCGCGAGGAATGCGCGCAGCGCAGGGGAAATTGTTTTCGCCGGACGGTTGCAGCCATGAAGCCCGAGGCGCAGCCGCGCCACCGCCAGGATTCACAACGAGACAAGGACGCCTTGGGCCGGACCGCTCCGAAAGGAGATGGGGCCGGCTCGGCATCCCCGCACGAAGGCTTCTCCGGCTCGCCCACTGACGCGGGCCAGGTCAACCACCCGACGACAGGCGAGAACGCCCCCGCCGCACCTTGCGGCGCCGCTCTTGAGGCGTGGCGTGGAAGCTCCATAGCGATGCCGGGCGGGTTGTCCGTGAACCGTCCTTCGTGACGTGATGGGCAGGAACCGCCAGCGTTGAGGACGGCACGCACCTGCACAACCTGCCGCAGCGAGCGCCAGCGTGTTCGCCAGCGCCCCGCCCATCGCGGCGGGGCGCTGGCCGGGCCGATCCGGCGCAGCCGGTTCGGCGTCATCGAGGGGCGCCAAGCATCGCGCGGCGGGGATAGCCCGCAGGACTTTCCCCTGGAGGCAAGCGAAGCGCGCAGCGCCGCAGGCGCGAAGGCGTGAGGGATTGAAGCCGAATGGCCGTGACGGCAAAGGCGGCACGGGGCGCAGCCCGAAAGCCCGGCGGCGCAGTGCGCCGACACGCCCAGGCTGTTCTATATTTTCAGGAAGCAATCGAAGACAAGCCCATGACCCTCCAGCTCCGACACGAAACCCCGGACGACATTGCCGCCATCGAGGCCGTGACCATCGCCGCGTTCGCTGATGCACCACACACCAGCCACACCGAGCAATTCATCGTGCGCGCCTTGCGTGCCGCCAACGAACTGACGCTTTCCATCGTGGCCGAAGAACATGGGCGCGTCGTCGGTCACGTCGCGCTGTCGCCAGTAACGATCACCCATGAGCACAGGCGAAAGACCGAGGGCTGGTATGGGTTGGGGCCGATCTCCGTCCTGCCGCCAAGGCAGGGGCAAGGCATCGGTTCGCGCCTGATGGAACAGGCGCTGTCTGAACTGCGGGCTATGCAGGCCGCAGGCTGCGTGCTGCTGGGAGATCCAACGTACTACACGCGCTTTGGCTTCCAGGCCCATGCGGGCTTGCAACTGCCGGGCGTGCCGCCCGGCTATTTCATGGCGCTGGCCCTGCATGGGACAGTGCCGGAAGGCATCGCGCACTACAGCGATGCCTTCAACGCCGCCGCCTGAGCCAGCGCGAAGGCGGCGGCGTTTTAATTCGGCTATTGGCCTTGAACACCGGGCGCGGCCACTGTCGCACCCGGATTTCGCGTCCACCGCGCCTAGGGCGGAACGGCCTGGGCGCGGTGCTGATCGCGGTTATTCCTTCGTCTCGATGCGCCACCACACAAAGCGAAGCGCCCCGGTCGAGGCCGGGGCGCTTGCCTTCGGCGCGGGTCAAGCGGCCAGTGCCTCGGCGGGTTCATCCGCCATTGCCTCGGTATCCTCCGGGGCGTCCTGCTCCGGGCCTTCTTCCTGCGCGGCCTCCTGCGGGCCTTCGGCCTTGAATATGGCGGGCATCCAGCCGGTGCCATCGGCCAGCCGCTCGGCCTCGCTGGCAATGTCGGCCTTCTTGAGCTTCGCCAGCCGGGTGACGGATTCCGGTGCAAACGCGCCCACGGCATCCAGAATCACGGCCTTGGAAACGTGCTTGAAGTAGCCTTCTGCGGTCGGCTTCCACCATGCGGCCATGTCGAGGCCCACGGCCTGCGCCAGTTCCTTGCCGGGCTGGTGCGGCGTGGCACGGGGCGTCACCACGTCCACCGTGGAAGCCACGCACACGGCCAGCAGCCGCACCAGTTCGTCTTGCGACTTCGCCAGCAGCGCGGCGAACAGTTCGGCGCTGTCCTCCGGCAAGGCTTCACCGGCTACCTGTTGCAGTTCGCGCAGCGCCACGGCGGCAGGCGATTCCGGCCAGTCCGGGGCCATGCCTTCCAGCCTGTCTTGCGCCGTGAGGCGCACGCCGAGTGGCAGTCCATCGCCGTAGGCGTCGGGCTGCAAGACCTTCTGCACCATGCCATGCACCAGCGCGGCCAGCGCGACCTGCGGATGCCGGGCGACTTCGATTTGCAGCGCCGCCGTGCGGTGGGCGCTCAACCGCTGCGCCAGCCGGTCGGACAGGCTCGCGGCCTTGGGCGCGTCGTCGGCGTCCTCGTGCTCGTCGTTGGCGGCTTCGCCTTCGGTACTGCCGAAACCGCGCCGCAGCTTTTCCAGCGTGCGCAGCGCCTTCGCCTCGGCTTCGCGCAGCAGGCCGCGATGAATGACGGCCTCGCCGTTGCGGTCGATGGTGACGATGGCACCGGCCACCTCGCGCACCTCGGGCGCATAGCCTTGCAAGGCGTCCTCCGCGTCTTGCAGTTCCCCGATCACCTGATCGCGCCGCTGTTCCAGTTTCTCGGCCTTGGCCTCGTCCTCGCTGCTTTCACCTTGGCAGGCTTCTTCCAGTTCGGCGTCGATCTTGTCGAGGCGGGTTTGCAGCGAGGCAATGCGGCGGGCCTCGCGGGTGGTCGGCTCGCGGCGATGGCGCGGGGCGTTCTGGAAAGCCTGCCGTTCCTCGTAGGCCAGATGCGGCACGGCCTCCACCCATGCCCAGCCCTCGGCGCGCACGTCCTCGGCCAGCGCATCCAGCTTGCCGCGCACCAGCGTTTCCAGCACTGCGGTATCGGTGAGGTAGGTTCCGGCATCGCCTTCCGCGAACAGGTCGCGGCGGATGCCGCCGCCTGCCTGCCGGTAGGCGTCCAGCCCGACGAAGCGCACCAGCGCGTGCGCGGCGTCGATTTCGCGCTCGGTCAGGCGCTCGCGCAGCTTGGACGGGCTGCGCTGCCATTCCGGCGCACCATAGAACGCGGCTTCCTGCGCGGCGTGGTCGTCGGTGATGGTCAAGGCCATCAACTGTTCCAGCGTGACGCCTCCGGCCCGGTAATCGGCCATGAGGCGCGGCGAGACGTTCGCCAGCTTCAAGCGCCGCTGCACCACCAGCGGGGACACGCCGAAGTCGGCGGCAATGTCCTCGATGGGGCGTCCTTCCTTGACCAGCGCGGCGAAAGCCGCGAACTGGTCGGCGGGGTGCATGGCCTCGCGCTGCACGTTCTCCGCGAGGCTGACGGTGCGGGCGGACGCATTGGCCACCAGCAGGCACGGCACCTCGTAGTCGGCGGGGATGCGCTTC
Source organism: Candidatus Accumulibacter regalis (assembly GCA_000585075.1). GTDB lineage: Bacteria > Pseudomonadota > Gammaproteobacteria > Burkholderiales > Rhodocyclaceae > Accumulibacter > Accumulibacter regalis. Next base: position 36,187 of record JEMY01000028.1, read on the forward strand.
TTCTTCGCCAGCAGCCTCAAGGCGGTCAGGCGGCGGTCGCCTGCCACCACCTCGTAAGCCTCGCCATCGGCGGCAAGGATGACGATCAGGTTTTGCAGCAGGCCGATGCGGGCAATGCTCGCGGCCAGTTCGGGGATGGACTGGCGCGGGGTCGTGCGGACGTTGCGCTTGGAGCGGCGCGGCAACAGTTGCGACAGCGGAACCAAAATCAGGTTCTTGGTCGGGTCGGCCACTTCCAGCGGTGCGGCGGCTTCGATGGCGACGGTTTCGGTTTTGAGTACGGCGTTCATGGTGATTTCTCCTAGCGGTTGGGATGCAGCAGCGAGAGAAGCGGCAAAGGCTGCTGCCTGCCCCTGCCGCGTGGGGATTCAGGCTTTCAACTGGCGCAGGCCATCGGCCAGCAGCCACAGGGCGCGATTCAGGCGCACGCTTTGGTCGATGCCCTGCACGGGCCGGGTGGTCTGGCGGCGACCATTCGCGGCGCGGGCGGACAGGCCGCCTTTGGTCAAGTTCTCCTGCGTGCGGTTGAACACGCTCCACAGGTCGCGGCGGTCGTCGTCATGGCGGCGCGGCATCAGGATTTGCGATTCCGTGATGGGCGCGGGCTTGTCTTCGTCGTACTTCAACGCCAGCGCAGCGCGGGCGAACACTTCCGATTCCCCGGCGTCCAGCGTGATGGCGCACATGGCATCGCGGGATTCCTGCGCCCGATCGAAGCCGTGCAGGACTTCGTAAGCGCCTTCGATGACGTGCCCGGCTACGTCGCCCTTGTGCGGCACGCGCACGTCGGCCACGGTGTCGCCGCAGACAAGGCCATTGCTGCAAACGAAGCGGAACATCCCGGCCAGCATCTGATAGCTGCTGGTGCCGTCATGGGAGTTCAGCAGGATGATTTCGTTGGCCTCGCGGCCGTTGATCTGGCTGGCGTGGCGCAGCCGGATCATGTGCTTGGTGTAGTCGCGGCGGTCGTCGTGGCGCACGCGGGTTTGCGTCACCATGAAAGGCTCGAAGCCTTCCCCGCGCAGTTCTTGCAGCACAGTCGCGGTGGGGATGTAGCTGTACCGCTCGGAGCGGCTTTCGTGCGGGGCGTCCGCGAAAATGGACGGGGCCACGGCGCGGATTTGTTCATCCGACAAGGGATAGTCGGAACGCAGCACCGGCGAACGGGAAGCGAAACGGGATGCGAGTTGCATGGTCTTTCTCCTGACAAAAAGAGGTTTGCTGTTCACACCGCACACCGGATTCCTAGATTCGGAGCCCAGCCTTTCGGCTGTTTGGTGCGGTCGGCACGAGGAACCCGGTTGGCCCTGTTGCCACCGTCTTTCCTGAGTTCATCGCCCGCGACGGTCAGGAGCGCGCGGACGGGGGCCGTCAAGGAGGAAAGCGCAGGGTTGGTGCGGCCCGCAGGCGAAGCCGAGGACACGGCCCTGCGCGCCTTGACGGCACACGGCCGCGGGCTACAGTCGCGGACAAGGTGATGGAGTCAGGGAAGACGGCTGGACATGGCAACGGCCATCCCACACGCCGACCGCACGGCAAGCGAAGCGCGCAGGCCCGAAGCTGGAAGCCGGGCCGGAGGCGTCAGCCGAGCGGAGCGAGGGAACGATGGAAGCCCGTCAGGGGCGAGACGCCGCAGGCGGCTCGATGCGCCACGCGCACGACAGCGCGACCGGCCATGCTTCTTGGCCGGGGACGCACAGCCTTCAAGGCTCGATGCACAAGCTCATGCGCCAGTCATCGGGAAACAGGTTCGACAGCGACTACTGTGGTCTGGCCGATCCGGCGCAGCCGGTTCGGCGGCATCGAGGGGCGCCAAGCATCGCGCGGCGGGGATAGCCCGCAGGGCTTTCCCCTGGAGGCAAGCGAAGCGCGCAGCGCACCAGGCGCGAAGGTATCGGCAACGGGCGCAGCAGAAAAAAAGGTGCGCCGCCCCCGCAGGAACGACGCACCGAAGGCAGCGCGGCGCGATCAGTTCGCCGCCGGCGCCGTCATCGACTGCAACTGGTCGATCACGCCAGGCTCAACGAACACGCAAGCCTGCTCGTCCGCGATCGGCACGTTGAACACCTGCGCGAACACCGTGCGCCGCAGATGGGCCAGGCGGCCCGTGCGATATGCCTGCTCGGGCTTCATGCGGCCACCGGCCTGCGAGCCGCTGCGCTGCGGATCGCATTCGACCAGCGCGACAAAGCCGTCGTCGGACAGTTTCTGATGCTCGGGGCAAAGCCCCCAGCCGGTTGCCGTATGGCGCTCCATGCTCGCGCGCAGGCGCTTGTCCAACAGGACGGCGCCGGTATCGAACGCTGTGCCGCAGACCAAGCAAACGTGCTGTTCGAGGGAAACGTGTGATTTGTCGTGCATGACTGTTCTCCGGTTGCACGGGCGGAATTGCCCGGAACCGTCGCCAGCACGGCGCAGCGCAGCAGTCAGGGGTCAAGGACGGCCACGGGCCGCAAGCGTGCTGGCACGCGCCGCCCTTGACGGCGAGAACGCCGTGATACGGTGAAGGGACACAGCAAGACCGCCCCCAACCCGACACCACCACACCTGTTTTTGGCAAGTGCGTAGCACGCGCAGGCCCGCGAGGGCCGGAGTTGCGCCGCCGGGCGCAGCAAAAAGGGGGCCGAAGCCCCCTCAGTCAAATCAGGCCGCGTTCGGCGAAGGACGTGGTGCTGCCGCCCGCCACGACGATGTGATCCAGCGTGCGGACGTCCACCAACGCCAGCGCCTCCTTGAGTCGCTGGGTCAGCACCTTGTCGGCGCCGCTCGGCTCGGGATTTCCGCTCGGGTGGTTGTGCGAAACGATGACCGCCGCCGCATTGAGCCGCAGCGCCTCCTTGACCAGCTCGCGCGGATACACCGATGCGCTGTCGATGGTGCCGCGGAACATCTCCGCGTACTCGATCAGGCGATGCTGCGTATCGAGGAACAGCACCGCGAACACTTCGTGCTCGAAGCCAGCCAGCTTGGCGCGCAGGTACTCCTTGACTGCCGCCGGCGAACTGAACGAGGCACCACGCTGCATCTTCTGCTCGATGGCGTGGCGCGCGGCCTCCAAAATCTGGTCTGCCGTCGCCAGCAGGTAGCGGCCCTGTGCGTCACGCACCATCAGCGAGGCATCGAACGAGGAAAAGGACAGTTGCGACATGATCGTGCTCCGGTTGCTCGGGCGGAATTGCCCGGAACCGTGGCCAGCACGGCGCAGCGCAAGCAGTCAGGGGTCGCAGACGGCCGCCAGGACGCAAGCGCGCACAAGCGCGCGCCGCCCTTGACGGCGAGAACGCCGTGATACGGTGAAGGGAACAGCAAGACCGCCCACACCCCGCCCACTGCACACAGTCGGCTTTTGGGGCAAGCGGAGCGCGCAGGCCCTCAAGGGCCGGAGGCGTCAGGGATCAAGCCGGATGGCCGCGATTCGGCACGAAGCGCGGGGCGCAGCCCGCGAGCCCGACGGCGGTACGCCGGTACGCCGGGACGCCATGCAGTTCTGCCTACTGATGACTTGCACAATGATTCAATAAATGTTGTATTATCGAATAATGAACGAGACCCAAGCTGTTTCCGCCCTGAGTGCCTTGGCCCATGCCCAGCGTCTGCGCGTGTTCCGCGCCCTGGTCGTCGCCGGCCCCGAGGGTTTGACGCCCAGCATCCTGGCCGACCAGCTCGACGTGGCCCGCAACACCCTGTCCTTCCATCTGAAGGAGCTGGCGCACGCCGGCCTCGTCACGATCGAGCAGCAGGGCCGCAACCTGATCTACCGCGCCGAGTACAGCCGCATGAACGGCCTGATCGGCTACCTGACCGAGCACTGCTGCCAGGGCGGCGTGTGCGAGGTCAGCCCGTCTTCCGCCATCTGCACCACCTGCTGAAAGGACTTCCCATGAAACGCTTCCACGTCCACCTGAACGTCGATGACCTGAACCGCAGCATCGGCTTCTATTCCCAACTGTTCGCCGCGCAGCCCGCGCGCACCGAGAGCGACTACGCGAAGTGGATGCTCGAAGACCCGCCGGTCAACTTCGCCATCTCCACGCGCGGCGGCAAGCCGGGCATCGACCACCTGGGCATCCAGACCGACGATGCCGAGGAACTGGCTGGCCTGAAGGCCCGCGCGCAGGCCGCCGACATGGCACTGCTCGACGAAGGCACCACGACCTGCTGCTACGCGCGCAGCGAGAAGCACTGGATCACCGACCCGCAAGGTGTGGCCTGGGAGCATTTCCACACGCTGGGCAACATCCCCGTCTTCAACGAAGCATCCCAGCCCGCAAGCGGCGCCGCTGCGGCGTGCTGCGCGCCAAGCGATGGCCGCGCCGCGAAGCCCGCTGCATCTTGCTGCTGACGCGAGGCACGCATGACGACTGAAGCCACCTACAACGCGCTGTTCATCTGCACGGGCAATTCGGCGCGTTCGATCCTCGCCGAAGGCATCCTCAACGAGCTGGGCAAGGGCCGGTTTCACGCCTGGTCGGCGGGCAGCCATCCCAAGGGCGAAGTCCATCCGCTGGCGCTCGCCACGCTGGAGCGCCTGCATCTGCCGGCGACCGGCTACCGCAGCAAGAGCTGGGACGAGTTCGTGGCGCCGGATGCGCCGGTGTTCGATTTCATCTTCACCGTCTGCGACAACGCCGCCGGTGAGGCGTGCCCGCTGTGGCCGGGCGAGCCGGTATCGGCCCATTGGGGCGTGCCCGACCCAGCGGCCGTCGAAGGCACGGAGGAACAGCAGCGCAAAGCGTTCACGGACGCCGCGATCACGCTGCGCCGGCGCATCGAGCTGTTCCTGTCGCTGCCCCTGAAAAGTCTCGATGCCATGTCCTTGCAGCGCGAGCTGCGCGACATTGGCCGCCAGTGAGGCCAGCACGATGACCGCAGGAGCCGATACCGCCGGCCGCGCGCCGGCGGCGCCCGCCATGAGCGTCTTCGAGCGCTACCTGACCGTGTGGGTGCTGCTGTGCATCGTCGCGGGCATCGCCCTGGGCCAGCTCGCGCCCGGCGCGTTCCAGGCCGTCGGCCGCATGGAAGTGGCCCAGGTCAATCTGCCGGTCGGCCTGCTGATCTGGATCATGGTGATCCCGATGTTGCTCAAGGTGGACTTCGGCGCACTCGGCCAGGTGCGCCAGCACTGGCGCGGCATCGGCGTGACGCTGTTCGTCAACTGGGCCGTCAAGCCGTTCTCGATGGCGCTGCTGGCCTGGCTGTTCATCCGCCAGGTCTTCGCCGACTGGCTTCCGGCCGACCAGCTCGACAGCTACGTCGCCGGCCTGATCCTGCTGGCCGCCGCACCTTGCACGGCGATGGTGTTCGTCTGGAGCCGGCTGACCGGCGGCGATCCGATGTTCACTCTGTCGCAGGTGGCGCTGAACGACACCATCATGGTCTTCGCCTTTGCGCCCCTCGTCGGGCTGCTGCTCGGGTTGTCGGCCATCATCGTGCCCTGGGACACGCTGCTGACCTCGGTGGTGCTCTACATCGTCATCCCGGTCATCATCGCGCAGGTGTGGCGCCGAGCGCTGCTGCGTCAGGGCCAGGCGGCGTTCGACCGCGCGCTGGCGCGCATCGGTCCACTGTCGATCGCGGCGCTGCTGCTGACGCTGGTGCTGCTGTTCGCCTTCCAGGGCCAAGCCATCCTGCAGCAGCCGCTGGTGATCGCCATGCTGGCGGTGCCGATCCTTATCCAGGTGTTCTTCAATTCCGGCCTGGCCTACTGGCTCAACCGCAAGGTTGGCGAGAAGCACAGCATTGCCGGCCCCTCGGCGCTGATCGGCGCGAGCAACTTCTTCGAGTTGGCCGTGGCAGCGGCCATCAGCCTGTTCGGCTTCCACTCCGGCGCTGCGCTGGCCACCGTGGTCGGCGTGCTGATCGAGGTGCCGGTGATGCTGCTGGTCGTGCGCCTGGTCAACCGATCTCGTGGCTGGTACGAACAGGCCCCGCGCAACGCAGCGAGACATCCGGCATGAGTATCGTCACGATCTATCACAACCCGGATTGCGGCACGTCGCGCAACACGCTGGCACTGATCCGTGCAAGCGGCATCGAGCCCACGATCATCGAGTACCTGAAAGCGCCGCCTGACCGGGAAATCCTGAAGGCAATGATCGCGCGGATGGGCATGCGCGTGCGGGATGTGCTGCGCGTCAAGGGCACGCCCTACAAGGAATTGGGCCTGGACGCCATGCATTGGAGCGACGACCAGTTGATCGACCAGATGCTGGCGCACCCGATCCTCATCAATCGGCCCATCGTGGTGTCTGCGCTGGGTGTGCGGCTGTGCCGTCCTTCGGACATTGTGGTCGAGCTGTTGCCGCAGCGGCAGGCAGGCGAGATCCGCAAAGAGGACGGCACGCTGCTCCTCATAGACGCGCCAATCGCCGGCGGCGATCCCGACCTTGCCCTGGCGCTGCAGGGGGCCGGGCTTCCCACGGATGACTTGACCGAGCCGGGACGCCGATTCTTCGCCTATGTCACGGTGTCAGGGGAGCGCGTGGGCTTTGGTGGCTTCGAGCACATGGGCCAGAACGTGCTGGTGCGCTCCTTGGTGGTACTGCCGCAAGCGCGCCATCGCGGCATCGGCGGCGGCATGCTCGCGCTGCTGCTGCGCCGCGCCTTCGACGAAGGGGGGCGCGAAGCCTGGTTGCTGACCACGACGGCCGCGCCGTTCTTCGAGCGCGCGGGCTTCAAGCCGATGGAGCGTACAAGCGCACCGGCTTCAGTACTGGCGACGCGGCAGGCTGCGAACTTGTGTCCTGCCAGCGCGGCGTTGCTTAGGCGGTCGATCCATCTGTAGTGCAGAAGGGCGAATTTCCGAGGACACTGTCTCGGATTTCTCGGCGGGCAGCCCGTTCCCCGATTTCCGAGACAGTGCCTCGGAAATCACAGGCCGGGGGTATGCGGCGAAGAACCGCCGCATGTTCTCCAGATTGTCCGGGCTGAACCCGCGACCGAAGCGCACGGTCAGGTCGGCGGACAGCCGGGCAATCAACTGTTCGCCATATCCCGCGCGACGCTTGCCCTGTTGCTCGGCCTCCACGATGCGGCGGCCAATCTCTCAATAGCTGGCCGTCATGCCGTCGTGGATGCCGGCGTAGCCGGCAGGCAGGGGCGGCACCTTTTACTGCTTTGGGCATCCGGGCGCTCATGTCGTGGCCTCCTGGGGCTGGCGCTGCCGCGCCTTCGTGATGGTCTGGCGCCGGGGGTCGCCACCAGCTCGGCCGCCTGGCGCACAGGATTGTCCTCGGTGTGGACGTAGCGCATGAACATAGCCACGGTCTTGTGCGCTGTCAGCGCCATGCCGACCTTGAGCGGCACGCCCGAATTGGCAATGTCCGTCGCCGAGCGGTGGCGGATGCCGTGGGTGCCGACCTTCGGCACACCGGCACGGTCAAGGATGCGCCGCCACGCCTGATAGTAGGAGTGGAGGCTTAACCCGCATATTTCACGCCTACCCCCAACTGCCCACCAACGTGCCGTATTGCGCTGGATGTGAGTGAGCCGAGGTCGCGTTGGTGGGTGCAGGCCAGGTTTTGCTCGCGCGCGGCGCGCATGCAGGCGCACCAACCCCCACCCCGGCTTGGGTTGCGGGCCATTTTTGTGTCATCGCGCCGGCCAGGCGCTGCTTGTCTTTCAGGGTGGGCGCAATTGGCTCATGGCGTGCGCGAAGGTCTGCGCGCTGGGCCAGTTGGAGGCCAGGTACAGGCGGATGCGCCGCGTGTTGCGGGTCACCACCGCAGCGACCTTGAGCAGCTTGATGCGCAGCGTGGCCACCTGTGCCACTGCCAACTCGGTGCCTTGCAAAGCCAGCGCGCGCAGCCGCTCGATCAACACATAACCCAGCGCCGCCAGCAGCATGCGCAGTTGGTTGGAGCGCAGCACATGGCAACTCGTGCGCGTGGCGAACAGGCCCACCTGCGCCTCCTTGATCCGGTTCTCTGCTTCGCCACGCTGGCAGTACAGATCGTCGTAAAGCGCCTGGGGCTTGCCACTGAGGTTGGTGACGATAAAGCGGGGGTTGCAACCCTGCTCGCCCCATTCGAGCCGTGTAATCACGCGCCGCTCGTGGGGCCAGCTCTGCGCGGCATAGTTGAACTCATCAACCAGGCGCTGCTTGATGTCCGTGCGCTCGTACTCATCCTTCATCATGAACTCGGCAAACGCCACCTGCGCTTGCAGCCGTGGGTTGCGCGCCAGGCCCACGATGTAGTGCACGCCAGCGCGCTCGCACCAGTTCAGGATGCGCTGTCGGCAAAAGCCCGAGTCGCCCCGGAACACGATGCGCACCTCGGGCCAGACTTGGCGCAACCGACGCACCAGCAGCCTCAAAATGGCCGCAGCATGGCGCGCCCCATCGATATCGCTGGGCCGCAGGTAGGCGCACAGCAGTTGCTGACCGCAGAACACGTACAGCGGGAGATAACAGTAGCTGTCGTAGTAGCCATGAAAGAAGCGGCCCTCTTGCTGGCCGTGCAAGGGGTTGTCGGTGGCATCGAAGTCCAGCACCAGTTCCTCGGGCGCGGTCTTGAAGCTGGCGATGAATTGATCCACCAGCACCTCGTGCAAGCGCCACGCGGTGGCGCGGTCGGCCCACTTCTCCAGTCGGCACAGGGTGGGCGCACTGGCCACCTCGCGGTCCACGCCGACAGCGGTTTGCAAGGCCACGTCGCGCCGCAGCGCGCCGTGGTCGTTCAGGTCTTCCCAACCCAGGGCCAAACCATAGACGCGCTGGCGCAGCATGTCGCGCACACCGTGCGTGATCAGCAAAGGACTGCGTGGATCGGCGATGCAGCGTGCCGCCGCATCCATCAGGCCCAGCTTGCGGTCGACCTGGCCGAGCAACATCACGCCGCCATCGCCGCTCATGCTGCCCCCGTCAAACCGGCCCTCCACCACACGGCGGCCCAACCGCCCAAAGTCCAGCGTTCCAACATCAATTTTTTCGGTACAGTTTGGTTTCGGCATCGCCCGCTCGTTTGATTAAGATTCGATACCTCGATTTTCGAGCACACAAGGGCGATGCCGTCCTCATTTACGGACCAATACGGTGAAATATCCGGGTTAACGGCTTCTTGTGATCGAGGATCGCGGGGCAACCGGGCCCAGCACGGCGCAGCGCAAGCTGTCACAGGGTCGAAGACGGCCACGGCCGCAAGCGCCGAAGGCGCGAGGCCCTTGACGGCGAGAACGCCGTGGTACGGTGTAGGGACAGCAAGACCGTCTCCATGCGACGCATGAACTCTGGCAAGCGGAGCGCGCAGGCCTGTCCAGGCCGGAGGCGTCAGCGATGGACGCCCGTAGGGGCGAGACGCCAACGGTGGCTCGATGCGAAGTACGACAGCGCGGCCCATTCGGGGACGCCCCAAAATCGGGTATCTTTAGAAACAACAGATTCCCGTATTGGGTCTCGCTTGGTTAGAACACTGCCATTGCAAGGAACGGCATGCCAGCCCTATATCAACTTGCCCTGCTTGGAACACCAACTGCAGTTCAAATTTCCGAACTTGAAGAAGTCATCGGAAAGGCTGTCGGCATGTTCAATTTGCGGTTGGGGCATGAGATTGGATGGGAGGTTTGTCCCGATGAATTCAATCCAGACCAACAGCGATCGTCTGCTGCGGCATTTTTCGGAGGTCATGAGCCTCCTCTTGCCAATGTGGCAAGACTGCTGGCGCGAGGCATCCCATTGCTCCCGGTCGCCTCTGACGTCAATCGAGTCAGTGCAGAAATCCCCGCATTGCTGCAGCCGCTCAACTGCTTAGCATACGCCGCAGGTGGGCCGCAACGTGTCGCGTCTGCTTTGCTGGAGTGTGCTGGGCTCCTTCCTCGACAGCGCCGGGTGTTCGTAAGCTATCGTCGGGGCGAGGCTAGGGAAGCAGCCTTGCAGCTATTCGATGCGCTGTCTGCTCGGCTATTTGATGTATTTCTCGATACACATGGTATTCCACCTGCAGAAGATTTCCAGACAATGCTATGGCACCGGCTTTGTGACTCGGATGTCCTGCTGATGCTCGACACGCCAGGATATTTTGAAAGCCGTTGGACGAGTGCTGAGTTCGGACGCGCTTTGGCCAAAGGCATCAGCGTCTTGCGGGTCGGTTGGCCTGACACAACGCCTTCTGCGCGCACGGCAACGGCCAGTCGGGCGGAACTGTTACCTGAAGAAGTCGATCCGACGACCGGACGCATCGCAGACGGTGCGGTGGATCGCATTTGTCTTCAACTGGAGGAAGTTCGCAGCCAGAGTCACGCGGTTCGCTCTGTCAACCTCGTAAGCAATCTGCGCAATGCCATTCAAACAATCGGCGGCCAAGTCGTCGGAGTGGGCGCCAATAGAGCTGTATATGTCCAACTGCCCGATGGGCGAAATGTAGTTGTTTATCCAACGGTCGGTGTTCCCACGTCAACTACGCTGCACGATGCGTCTACGAACTCACCGGAACAATCCGTTGCCGTGGTCTACGATCACGTAGGTCTGCATCCCAGGTGGCTGGGCCATCTGGAATGGTTAGGACAGCACATTCACTCCGCTAGGTGGGTTAAAGCCAGCGAGGCGGGTTGGCAATTCGCGGACTGGGAGGCGTAGCCATGAGTGCAATCTTCCTCTCGGCCAGCGTGCCACTTGTAGGGCGTGGCACTTACCACGAAACCGCCGATCCATTTCTTATCCAATGTGCGGTGAGAGAACTGGTCATAGCAGTCATTCGCCAGTACAAGATCGTGTGGGGTGGGCATCCTGCGATTACCCCGATGATTTGGAGCATATGTGAAGACTTGGGGGTCGACTACTCGCAGTCTGTTGTCTTGTATCAGAGCACGTTCTTTGCAGAAATCTTCCCTGAAGAGAACAAGCATTTCCAAAATGTAGTCTTCACCGATGCAGTCCCTAATGACAGGGCGGCAAGCTTGCTTGTCATGCGCGAACAGATGCTCTCACGTGAGGACTTAAGCGCTGCTGTGTTTATTGGTGGAATGGATGGGGTAGAAGCTGAACATGAGCTTTTCAGGCGCTTCCATCCTGCAGCCAAGGTGCTCCCGGTGTCCTCGCCAGGCGGAGCGGCGCTGAATCTCGCCAAGGACCATAGCTATTTCACCGGGGAAGCGCTTGTCGATGTGGACTTTGCTCAGCTCTTCCATGAGCATCTGGCGGTGCCCTTGGCTGGCAAGTAGAGTCAGTTCGTTTCCCGATCCCGTGCTCTAAAAAATCAACCGAGGATTATTCATGCCACGGAAAGTTTTCTACAGCTTTCATTATCAACGCGACAGTTGGCGCGCATCCAAGATACGCAATATTGGGGTTGTAGAGGGTAACCCGTCAGCAAGCGATAATAAATGGGAAGAAGTGAAGCGAGGCGGTGATACCGCGATCAAGCGCTGGATTGACGATCAATTGCAAGGGCGGACATGCACAATTGTTTTGGTTGGTGCGGAAACGGCAAATCGCCCCTGGATTCGATATGAGATTGAGCAGTCATGGAACAGCGGAAAGGGACTCCTGGGGATACGTGTCCACAAGCTCTTGGACCACAACCAGCAACCATCAGTGGCAGGGGCCAATCCGTTCGACTCATTTACCTTGAACGACGGTAGAAAGCTATCCTCCGTCGTCCGCGTCTACGATCCGCCGGGAGGCACCAGTAGCGCGGTCTATACCTCCATCAGCGACAACCTGTCGAGTTGGATCGAAGCAGCGATCGCCGCTCGCTAGAAGTCAGAACATCTCGTCAAAACAACGATCCGGTACTCATTGGTTGCCCATAGAGTTCCGAGATTTGCGTCTGGAACTGTGTCTGTCCTCCGTAGCTAGGGTGCCTCACGCAAATTACCGGTACAGAATCCGTGATGCGATGGGCCGCAGCGGTGGCATCATTGCCGATGGCAACGATGCGAGAAGGCTTCAGCAAGACAATGAGTTGTTGGAGCAGTTCTTCGCCGGCGCGTCTTTCGTGCGCGTTGTGCTGGCGGTTGGTGAATGGATCTCCAGATTCATGCGGATGAAGGGGAAAGACATTCCAGAGGAAGATGCGAGCATCAATGTGTTCTAGCATGCCCCATATGACCGCCGCGGTTCGTTCAGCTACAGCACTTCCTATCGTCGGCCGCTCAGCGATCAGATCGAGATTCCAGCGCTTGGCGTGCTGGCTCATGTGAACGTCGTCAGTCAGGGCTAGCCCAGTGCGGCGCCCTCCGCGATATCCGAGGTCTCTCCCGATCCAGATCGCATCTACAGGCTCCTCTGTTGCACGACGCAACATGGCGGAAAGTGCTGCAGCACGGCGACGCGGCGCATCGCGCCGATCATGGACTTCACATCGATCCGAATACGGATTGAAGCAGTCTTCGAATTGCAGCGAAGCAACTGCCTCAACGAATGGGTGGATCTTCATTTTTCAGACTCAAGTGGCATGTATTTGATGGTGCGTTGTTCTCGGTTTCCAATGATCCAGCCGCCTTGATTTTCCTTAAGCTGTCGGAAGACCGCATACCCTTCCAAGATGGCCTTTTCCCAGAGCTTCAGTGGGCACTTCTCTACCTCGTAACCACTCACGAACTCGCCGATGGTCTTGAGAATTCCGAGTGAGACCTTTTCCTGGTTCTCGAAGAAATTCAATTCTTTGGCTCTTGAGAAAATCCAAGCTGCAACCCCTTCTTCAACGACGATGGCTCGACCGCTGTCCTGCTCTTCATCGAATTTCGGATTGCTCTTTCGTTTGTGTTTGATCAATGCCCGCATCACGGGTGACCAGTGCAGGATCGCCGCATTCGCAAAATGGAAGACGTCATGGAACCGGTAACCATCGCGGTCGGCAATGTTGTCGGTTAAGGGATCTCCAATGAATACGCCATTCCATTGGAGATAACTCTTACCACTGCCTCGTTGATTGACTCGGATTCTGAATTCTCTGGGTAGCTGTTCCTCGATTCCAAATTTACTGTCGAAATCAAGGTCAACCAGATCATCTGCTTGTGGTTCCAAGAACGCGCCGCGCGCTTTCCGAAGGTTGGCGCGAGCCACTTCCGAAAATGCTAGTTCGGCCGCATGGATTGCATCCAGGTAAGCCCGCGCGAACGCGACCAAATCAGTGCGCGCAGGGGTGCTTCCCATTAGGGCTGCTGCTGACTGCCCCAAACGTGCCAGGGTGGCATCTAACGATGCAGTCGCCGCAATAGGCACTGCGATATAGGCCAATGCACCTTCAGCGATATCACTTGCAGCGCCAACATTCTTAAAATTTCCGTGGTTGGCGGCTTCCCCGAAGATATCCTCAAGAGGGATATTCAGGCGCCTGCAGATTGCAGCCAAGTACCAAAGAGTGTCGCCGAATTCTTCTTCCGCCGCTCTCTTGTAGCCAGGGTATGCTGATTTATCTCGAACGTGCTTTTTGGCCGTGGCCATTATTCCGCCAACTTCTCCATATAGCCCTTGGAGAACCGGATTGAAGTCGTTCGGATTGAGTACGTCTGTGGCTGCAATTCCCGCAGCGTAATCCGAGAGCAAGAGGGAGCCTTCCTTTTTCATCGGTCACCTGCGAAGAGTCAGCCATTCGAATGGGGCGCCTTGGTAGCCGCTCACTGCCAAGTTGCGAATCCATTGCTCAAGATTTCCAACTAATTGCGCATCGTCAAAGGCTGTGAGGCCTATTCCCGTTTTGCATAGAGGGCGACCTTGCTGATCTTGCAATTCATCAGGAAACGCAGGGCCCTCACCCCCGAAATATACGAAATCGTTGCTGATCAAAACCCTGTTGACGCCTGTATCACGGGCCACATGGTCAGGGTTGAGCGAGCCATCGGGGCGGGAGTGAAATGAGTCTCGCTGCTGCCAAGCAACCCCAGCCGCAGCCCTGAAGTAGATGTTGTCCCCGCAACTTTGCTTCCGGCTGCCATTGCGGTACGGCTTCTTGGATTCAAACCGCGGGTCTCGGCCATACTCGTCAAATGTCATTGCTTCGGTGACCCGCATCGCATACACGAGATGCCCACCGCGTCGGACACTTCGATCATTGCTTCCACTACCGACCACCCAATCGCCGATGTCAGCGCTTCTGCGGATACTGGGTTTGCAAGTCGCGAGCGTGCAGTAGCTATAGAAGGGGTTGGGTGCAAAACCACTGTCGTACCGCACTACATAGGAGTGAATACGTGTCATCAGCAGGGATGCCGCTTGAGTGGAACCGGGTCGCAGGCACCGCCGTCAGGCTTTTCCCACGAGTCCTTCCCGTTGATCGCGTCAATGATTGAATCACCGTTCCACCCAACCAAGGCGTCCGCATGTTCTTTCAGCGCATCTGGTAGGTCGCATTCCTTCTCACCATGCTCCCAAACACCAACAATGCGCTTGCCCTGTTTGGCCGCATATTCGATTTCCCAGTTCACCCAATCGCTGTTCTTGGTTTGGGGAGAGACATAGCAAATGAACACCCCAGCCCAATTGATGGCAGGCGCAAGGATCTGCGTCTTTATGTAGTGCTCATCAGTGGCATTGTTGAACTTTCCTGTATGGATCGAGGAATCCCGGACCTCCAGACCTTTCGGAGCCAACAAATCCTTGAGCTTCTGGAGCCCATGATCGTCCTTATGGACATGGCTGATGAATACATTCCTTTTGTCTGCCATCTGTCACCTCCATGGTTTTGCATGTTTTGAAGATCGTAACCGGGTTTGTGGCTGGTGCAGTAGGGGCTACTGGCCAGCTTGCTCGCTTAAAGAATTGCCTGTAGTCCCTTGTCGGCGATGACGTTGAGCAGCTTGAGGGTCGGCCCGGTGGGATGGGTTTCGCCTTGCTCCCACTTGCGCACGGTCGAGGCCGACGTGTGCAAATGAAGAGCAAACACCGGCTGGCTGAACTTCAAGGCTTCGCGCAGACGTTTGATGTCGGCAGCACTGAGTTGCCGCACCGGCGGCGGACAGATCGCGTCGAACTCGCGCATCGTCACCTTGCTGATCGCTCCCGCTTCGTGGAGCGCAGCCAAGTCGCCACGCAGGGATTCAATGATCTTGCTCACAATGCACCTCCAATAACGCGCCCGACCGCAACGCCTTCGACAAAGCCTCCGCGGACAGTTCCAGAAACACCTTACCGGCGAACTGCAGCGCCTTCTTCTCGTCTTGCGTGATGTTCGCCTTGTCGCTCTTGGGGAACCCATGCAGGAACACGTAGCGGCTACCGATCCGGGCCGACAGCAGCGTGCGGTAACCACCGCTCTTGCCGCTGCCGGGGCGTGCAACCCGCTTCTTATAGAGGAAGCCGCCCAAGTCCGCTTCAATCAGACCGCTTTCCATCTCCTGAACCGCTTTGCACAAGGCGGCATCAGGCAGCTTCTCGCTTGCCTGCCACCGCGCAAAGTCCTTTCGCTTGAGAACGCGCTTCATCTTGACCTCCAAACTATACCCGAAACGGGTACACTTTTCCAGACCCCCGCGCGATGCCCGGGCGGGGAGGGTCGCTGGGCAGATTGTCGTGACAGCGATACGACAATCTGGGCCGACAGGGCTGACCGCTGGCCACTGGTCATGTGGTCACCTCTTTCGGCTCCTGGCGCATGCCGATGACCGACTTGCGCCGGCTGGCCACCAATTCGGCCGCCTTACGCACCGGGTCGTCCTCGGTGTGGACGTAGCGCATGAACATCGCCACGGTCTTGTGCGCTGTCAGCGCCATGCCGACCTTGACCGGGATGCCGGAGTTGGCAATGTCGGTCGCTGAGCGGTGGCGGATGCCGTGGGTGCCGACCTTCGGTACGCCGGCGCGATCAAGGATGCGGCGCCATGCCTGGTAGTAGGAATGGGGGCCGAGTGGTTTGTCGTGATCGTTGATGGCTGGACAGATGTAGGGCGATTTGCCATAGCGAGGTGCGTTCGTCAGCAGCCGACGGGCTTCCTCGCTCAACGGCTTCGACATATCGCCCGTCTTGCTGTCCGGCCAGACAACCCGGCCATTGGGCAAGTCGAGCCAATCCCACTGCAACAGCAGGATTTCCGACATGCGGGCCGCGAACTCGAATTGCAGCCGGACAGCCAGCAGGTGGATCGGATGCTCCAGTTCCTCGGCCTCGGCCTTGTCCAGATAGGCGAACAGCTTGACCATCTGTTCGTCGGTGATGAGGCGGGTCGAGCCTTTCTCCGGGTACTTGGGCACGTGGCGGCAGGGATTCGAGCCGTCGGGCCGGTAGCCCCACAGCTCGGCCAGGTTGAACATCTTGCGGACAAGCGACAGCACGCGATTGGCCTGCGTCGGAGACTTCTCCATGCGCTTCATCAGCGCGGTGATGTCGTGGCGCGTGACCTCGTGAACCTTCTTGCTGCCGAAGGCCGGGATGACGAAGCTGTCGATCTGGTACTGGTAGCCGGCCTGCGTGCTGGGCTTGTTGTGCGGCCTGGAGTGGTCGTCCATGAACCGGCCGCACAGCTCCTTGACCGTCAGCGCCTTGCGGGCCTCGGCCTTGTCGAGTCCGGGGTCGCCGCCGCGCCGGACTTCGGCCAGCCAGTCTTGTGCCAGCGATCGGGCCTGTTCGACCGTCAGCTCGCCGAACTGGCCGAGGGCGGGCTTGCGCCGCACGCCGGAGTTCGTGCGGTACTGAACCATAAAGACCTTGCGGCCCGTTGGTGTTATCTTGCACAAGAAGCCCGGAACGAGCGTATCCCGGAGTTCCACGTCGCAGGTTTGCGCCTGCGCCGTGTCAACGACGGACTTGGTGAGTTTGATCTTTGCCATGAGGTGCTCCTGAAAGGCCCCGATTCCAGGGGCCGGCTAGGAGCCAGGCGGAGGGGAACCGGGGCGGTTTGCATCGCGCACCGGGATATGATCGAAGGCATTGGTCTGGCGGAAAACCTGCTACAGCAAGCCTCATCCAAGTCCAGCGTTAGCCCGGTGCGGATGCCATGCTCTGGCTTAAAATCTCTCGGCCTTGCGGCTGTGCCGGTTCGATCCCGGCTCCGGGCACGACCCTTTCACCGCCGGCCCTCTGCCCTGGTTTCCGATGATCATTTTCGACCTTTCCTGTCAGCACGAGCATCGCTTCGAAGGCTGGTTCCAGTCGCGCGAGGATTTCGACAGCCAGTCGTCGCGTTCCCTGATCAGCTGCCCGGACTGCGGTTCGCTGCAGGTACGTCGCGTACCGTCGGCGCTCCATGTCGGTGGTCAGGCGAAGATCGCGGAAGACGCAGCGCCAGCATCCGTCGCGGCCGCACCAGTCGCGCCCGTGGCGTCTGGGCAAACGCCGGCCATCGATCCGCGTGCCGGCGCGCGGTCGACCCTGCAACAACTGACGACGATGCTGCTGGCCAATTGCGAGGATGTCGGCGACCGCTTCGCCGAAGAGGCGAGAAGGATCCACTACCTGGAGGCGCCGGAACGCTCGATTCGCGGCCAGGCGAGCAACGAGGAATACGAGGCGCTGCGTGAGGAGGGCGTCGAGGTGCTCCGCTTGCCACGCCTGAAAGTGAAAGACCTGCACTGATGCACGGCCGACCGCAGCCCGCTGCGCCGGGTATGGCCGGCCACGGACGCGTGCCGGCGCCGGTCACCCCAACCACCAAGGAGAGTTGTCGATGATCAAAGCACGCGCTGCCGTGGCCTGGGCTGCAGGACAGCCTCTTGAAATCACCGAAGTCGACGTCGAGGCGCCGCGCAGCGGCGAGGTGCTGGTGCGCATCGTCGCCACCGGTGTTTGCCATACCGATGCCTTCACGCTTTCCGGCGCCGATCCCGAAGGGCTGTTTCCCTGCATTCTCGGTCATGAGGGCGGCGGTATCGTCGAGGCCGTCGGGCCGGGCGTCACTTCCGTCGCCGTCGGTGATCACGTCATTCCGCTGTACACGCCCGAATGCGGCGAGTGCAGCTTCTGCACCTCGGGCAAGACCAACCTCTGCCAGGCCATTCGCGCCACCCAGGGCAAGGGCCTGATGCCCGACGGCAGCAGTCGCTTCTCGCACCGGGGCAAGCCGATCTTCCATTACATGGGCACCTCGACCTTCAGCGAATACACCGTGCTGCCGGAGATCTCGCTGGCCAGGATCGCCAAGGATGCGCCGCTGGAGAAGGTCTGCCTGCTCGGCTGCGGCGTGACCACCGGCATCGGTGCGGTGGTCAATACCGCCAAGGTCGAGCCCGGGGCAACGGTGGCCATCTTCGGACTCGGCGGTATCGGCCTGTCGGCGGTGATCGGTGCGGTGATGGCCAGGGCGTCGCGGATCATCGCCATCGATACCAACCCGGCGAAGTTTGCCATTGCCCGGCAACTCGGCGCGACCGACTGCGTCGATCCGGCCGATCACGATCGCCCGATCCAGGAAGTGATCGTCGACCTCACCGACGGTGGCGTCGATTACTCTTTCGAATGCATCGGCAACGTCAAGGTGATGCGCGCGGCGCTCGAATGCTGCCACAAGGGCTGGGGTGAATCGGTGATCATCGGCGTCGCCGGCGCTGGCGAGGAAATCTCGACGCGACCGTTCCAGCTGGTCACCGGCCGCGTCTGGCGCGGTTCGGCCTTTGGTGGCGTGCGTGGCCGCAGCGAGCTGCCGGGCTATGTGGCGCGCGCGCAGAGTGGCGAGATTCCGCTCGACACCTTCATTACCCACAGCATGGGGCTGGAGGACATCAACCACGCCTTCGAGCTGATGCACGAAGGCAGGAGCATCCGCTCGGTGATCCGCTTCTGAGCCTGCCGATGACCACTGCCGTGCTCGAAGAAGTCGCCGCCAGCCGCTGTTTCGGGGGCTGGCAGCGACGTTACCGGCACTCGTCGGCGACGCTGCGCTGCGCGATGGTGTTTTCCGTCTACCTGCCGCCGCAGGCCGAGAGCGGCAGGGTGCCGGCGCTGTACTGGCTCTCCGGGCTGACCTGCAGCGACGAGAATTTCATGCACAAGGCCGGCGCACAGCACCTGGCTGCCGAGCTCGGCGTGGCCATCGTCGCCCCCGATACCAGTCCACGCGGCGCGCATGTTCCGGGTGACCCGGAAGGCGCCTGGGACTTCGGACACGGCGCCGGTTTCTACCTCGACGCCACGCAGCAGCCGTGGGCCGAGAATTACCGGATGCACGACTACGTCGTCCGGGAACTGCCGGCGCTGATCGAAGCTCAGTTGCCGATCGACTCGCGGCGCGCCATCAGCGGCCATTCGATGGGCGGCCACGGCGCGCTGGTCTGCGCCCTGCGCAACCCCGGCCGTTACCGGGCAGTGTCGGCCTTTGCCCCGATCAGCCACGCCATCGACAGCCCGTGGGGGCAGAAGGCCTTTGCCCGCTATCTCGGCGAAGGGCGTAGCGCGTGGAAGGAGTGGGATGCCTGCGAGCTGATCGCCAGCGCCGGCGAACGCCTGCCCCTGCTCGTCGACCAGGGCGAGGCGGACGGTTTCCTGCTCGCCCAACTGCAGCCCGAGAAGCTGCGCCAGGCCTGTGCCGCGGTCGGTCATCCGCTGCGCCTGCGTGTGCACCCCGCGTACGATCACAGCTACTACTTCATCGCCAGCTTCATCGACGACCACCTGCGCCACCACGCCGCGGCCCTGCTCGCTCCCTGAGTCGATCGCTCGCCGCCCGCGGTCTGCCCGCCGCCACACGCGCCCGCTCGTCATTGCGCGTCGCTACGCTCCTGGCAATGACGGGGAGTGGGTGATGGGGAATGCTGGCCCTGATTCGGCGCCGCGGGGAGCGCTGTGGGGCGGGCGAAATCCAGCCACTGCCCGGCTTTCTCAGCTGGCGACGATTACCCGGTTGCGACCTTCGTTCTTCGCCTGGTAGAGCGCTGCGTCGGCGGCCTGGATGAGCGCCTGGCTGTCCTTTTCGGAACCAAGGGCCGGCGCTACGCCGATACTCACGCTGACCGGCAGCGCCTGATGTTCCCACACGAAATCGTATTTCTCGACCATTGCCCGTATGCGTTCGGCGATCTGTGCCGCGGCGCGCGCGTTGGCGTTCGGCAGCACCGCGGCGAATTCCTCGCCACCGTAGCGAAAAACCAGATCCTCGCCGCGCGAGGTCCGCTTGAGCAGGTCGGCGAGCTGGCGCAGGACGGCGTCGCCGGCGGGGTGCCCGTGGCTGTCGTTGATGCGCTTGAAGTGGTCGATGTCGAGCAGCAGAAAGGCCATGGGCAGCGCGTTGGACTGCGAGAATGCCCATTCCGAGGCCAGAAAGTCGAGGCCGTGGCGCCGGTTCGGGAGCTGCGTCAGCGTATCGGTCAGCGCATCCTGCAGCAGGCGCTTGTGGGCGACGGCGAACTCGCCGGTCGAACGCATGATGCCGCGGCGCTCGCGTTGGATCTCCGCGCGCAGCAGAATCATTCGCGTGGCGGTATTCAGCCGTACGCGCAAGGTCTGTACGGTCAGCGGCTTGACCAGTACGTCGTCGGCGCCGGCGTCGATGGCCTCGACGATGTGGCCCTCGCTTTCCGGCGAAGCCAGGAGCAGGGCATAGGTCTCCTTGCCGGCACTGGTCTGGCGCAGGATGCGGCAGAAGGCTGCCGCCTTGAGTCCGGGCATCGACATGTCGGCAATGACGATCTGCGCCGGCTGGCGCAGCGCCTGCTTCAGTCCTTCCGGGGTGCTGTCGAGCAGCACCGGCAGATGTCCGAGCTGTTCGATCTGTTCCATCAGCGTGGGCAGCTCGGCGGCCGGAACGCCGAGCACCTGTACCTGCAGGCGCTGCCCGGCCGCCTTTCCCGTCTGCTCGGGGTTGGCGGCGCTGACCCTCAGGCTGGGCGGGCTGGCGGCGAGTATTTCGGCGAACGGGGGCAGTTCCTGCGTGCGCACCTGCAGCGTCGCCCCCCATTCGCGCCAGCGCCGCGACATCCGGTCGACCATGTCGTTGAGCGCGTCACCGCCGACTCCCAGGCGCGCAGCCCGGGTCAGAAGACCCGGCAGAAGGCTCCAGCGGGCTTCCTCGTCGGCCATGCAGATTTCGGCCAGCGAGCAGGCAAAGTTGAGCGAGTGGGTCAGCGTCTGCAAGCGCGAGCCGTCGGGAAAGCCGGCGACATCGGGTTGCTCCTGATGGTAGGCGGCCTGGATCAGCATGTCCGGCAATCCCCACTCGGCGAGCATGCTGGCGCCGAGCTGGCGATGGTCCATGTCGAAGCGTTCGCGCTCCAGAGTCGCCAGATCCTGCTGCAGTTCCCTTGCCGCGATCAGTACCGCGGCGTACTCGTCGGGGTAGAGCGAGGCCATCGCCAGTTCGCCGACCCTGGTCAGCAGGCCGATGGTGAAGATGTCTTCGCTGGAAATCTGCGCGAAACGGGCGAGCTCCTGGCAGGCGATACCCGTGGCCAGCGAATGGCTCCAGAAAGACGTGTAATCGAACTCGGCGCACTGGCCTGTCTTGTGGCTGTGCATTACCGACAGGCCGATGACCAGGTCGCGGACCTTGAACGATCCGAGGGCAACGATTGCCCGTTGCAGGGAGACGATCGGCCGCGTGCGGCCAAAGGCGGCGGCGTTGGCGAACTTGAGCAGGCGCCCCGCAATCGCCGGGTCCGACTGGACCAGGCGCACCAGTTCCAGGACCCGGAAATCGTCGCGCTGCAGAAGCGTGATGATCGCGAAGGCAACGCCCTTGGGCGACGGCAATTTGCCGGTCGCCTTCATCAAGCGGTAGCGTTCGGGGTCGACGAAGCTGATCAAGGAAGTCTGGGTTCCGGCATTTGCGGGCGATTATGCTACAAAACGCGGTTCATCGGCGGCCGGATGAGGCGCCTCTGGCGCCACCGCCCCTGCGCCGCCGGGCGGCGAAAGCCGGTCGCCGATCTGCACGCCGCCGCGTGCCAGGCCGCGGCCTGCCGTTTCTTCACAGCAGCTCGGTGTCGTCGTGCCGGTAGGGCGGGCTGCAGCAGCAGAGCAGGTGCAGCGCTTCGCCGTCGCCGGCGGTGACGCTGTGCGCCGTTCCCGGCCTGATCAGCACGGTGTCGCCGACGCCAATGGCCAGCGTTTCGCCGGCCAGGGTCATGATTCCTGCGCCGCGCGTCACGTGATAGAGCTCCTCGCTGAGCCGGTGGCGATGCAGACGCGTCTGCTGACCCGGCTGGATGATCGCCTCGGCGAGACTCTGCTGGCGGTTGCCATGCACGTCGGGATGCATCAGCTCGCGGATTTCGGAGCCGTCACGGGTGACGTAGGCGGTGATCTCGCGGCGACTGGTCTTCATGTTTCCTTTTCCCGCAGGGCGGTGATCAGCGCCGGATCGTCCTCGTTGACCTTGCCGACGCGGGGGCTCACCGGCCACGTCTGCAGCTCGCCGTCCGGGCACGGGCGGATCAGGTCTCCAGCCTCGTCGGCCGGAGCGCTCAGCCAGGCCTGCCAGTGTTGGCGAGCGACAATCAGCGGCAGGCGCGGGTGAATCGCGCGCAAGCCTTCGTTGGCAGCGGTGGTGACGATACAGCAGCTGCGTACGACCTCGCCGTCCGGCGCGGTCCACGCTTCCCACAGTCCGCCGAAGGCCATCACTTCACCGGATTGCAAGGAGCTGTAGAAGGGCTGCTTGCGCGCCGGCCCGGCAGGCGCGGCGATGGCTTGCCACTCGTAGAAGCCGCTCGCCGGAATCAGGCAGCGGCGTTTGCGGAACGCGTCGCGAAAGGCAGGCTTGTCGCTTAGCGACTCGCCGCGGGCGTTGATCAGACGCGCTGCCAGCGCCGGGTCTTTCGCCCACTGCGGCAGGAGACCCCAGCGCAGCAGGTGGGCCACGCGTTGCCCGCCTGGCGACTGGCGAATGACCGCAACATCGGTCGCCGGGGCGATGTTGTAGCGCGCCGCAAGCTCGACGCATTGGTCGAGGGCGAAGTGTCGCGAGAGCTGCGAGCGAGGGGCAGCGAGGGCATAGCGTCCACACATGGGCGGAGTGTAGCAGCGTCGACCGATGCGGCGAAGACGCAGCGGCGCCCGGGCGGGCGAACGCTGCTCGCGGTGCGTTTCTTGATCGGCGGCAAGGGCGCGAGCCCGGGTCGCTGCGTATAATCCTCGCCCTAAGCCTGGCCGGCGACGCTTGTCGTCGCCGGCCACCGGTTCACCTCCTTCCCGCTCAGCGTGTCCATCCGCCATGTCCCGCCG
>JEMY01000028.1:59220-60764 GCA_000585075.1 Candidatus Accumulibacter regalis
GTCCCGCCGTTCGTTGTGACCGACGCCTCGTCGTTCCGTCTGCCAGCCGAAGGCTCTGCGCCGTCTCCCGGGACGCGCAGTCCGTTCGTTCGCTGGCTGCAGGCGAACGCGCACCAGTACCCTTCGGCGGTCGCCTTGTGCAGCGCGCGTGGCGAGTGGCGCAACGAAGAGCTGGCGGCGTGGGCCGAGCGCGCGGGCAGCCTTCTGCGCGCACGGGGACTGGTGGCTGGCGACGCCGTGGGCAGCGCAGGCGGCGCCAGTGACCTGGCGCTGGCGGCGCTGGCGTGCTCGGCGGCGAAAGTGGTTTTCCTGCCGCTCGATCCGCTGCTCGCCGAGGCCGCCTGGCCAGGCCTGCAGGCGCTCGCCGGTGGTCGCCTGCAGCGCCTTTCGCCGTTGCCCGAAGGCTTGCATCGCTTGCCCGCAGCGCCTGGCCCGCTCGTCGCCGGGCAGGTGACGAGCGACGCGGCCACGGATCTCGCGCTCCTTATCGCGACCAGCGGCAGCGAGGGCGCGCCGAAGGTGGTGATGCTCAGTGAAGCCAATATCGAGGCCGCCGCAGGGGCCGCGAACGAGCGCCTGCCACTGCACGTCGGCGACGTCTGGCTGGCCTGCCTGCCGCTGCATCACATCGGCGGCATGGCCATCCTTGGCCGTTGCCTGCGCGCGGCGGCGACGCTGCTTCTGCACGACGGATTTTCGCCCGCCGCCGTGTGGGACGATCTGCACACGTGGCGGGTCAGTCACCTGTCGCTGGTTCCGGCGATGCTGGCGCGATTGCTCGATGTGGCGCAGGGTGCGCCGCCGCCAGGCAGTCTGCGCCATGCCCTGATCGGTGGTGCGGCGCTGTCGCGACCGTTGTTCGAGCGCGCCCTGGCCAGCGGCTGGCCGATCCACCCGAGTTGGGGAATGAGCGAGTCGACGGCACAGGCAGCGACGCTGCTGCGTCCGGACGGCGACTGGCAGGTCGGCGACGTGGGTCACCTGTTGGCCGGTCTGCACGCCCGCGTTGCCGCCGACGGGCGCCTGCATCTGCGCGGCGCACAGGTGATGGCCGGTTACCTGAACCCCGCCTGGCGCCGTGGCGACGGTCTCGACGGCGACGGCTGGCTGGCGACCGGCGACCTGGGGACGATCGACGCCGACGCTCGCTTGCGCATTCTCGGCCGCGCCGACGACATGTTGATCAGCGCCGGGGTCAACGTGCACCCGCTCGAAATCGAGTCCTGTCTGGCCGCCTGCCCCGGCGTCGGCGACGTCGCGGTGACTGCCGTTGCCGACCCGGTGTGGGGCGACTTGCTGGTCGCCCTGGTCGTTGGCCCGGCCGAACCCGCGCTGCTGCATGACTGGATCCGGCAGCATCTGGTGGCCGCCAAACGCCCGCGTCGGGTGCTGCGCCTGGACGCTCTGCCACGCAATGCGCTCGGCAAGATCGAGCGGCGCGCCCTGCGCGCGCTCGCGCAGGGCGGCAGCGGGCCGGGGGGGTGAGCAGATGAACCTCGCCGAGCTGCTCGACGGCCCGCGCAGCGCGCTCCTGCGCCGGCGCC
>JEMY01000029.1 GCA_000585075.1 Candidatus Accumulibacter regalis
CATTATAACCCGAGCGCTTGGCCTGGCGGTAAAGAACGGGGAATATTTTCACAGACTCTCAGACCAGCTCCGCGCCGGGTGCTCAGCGCTCGTTCATCAGCTTGTCGACAACAGTCAGAGCCGTCATGTTGACCAAGCGGCGAACGGTCGCTGTCGGCGTCAGAATATGCACCGGCTGGGCGGCGCCAAGCAGAATGGGCCCGATAGTGACGTTATTGCCCGAAGCGATCTTCAACAGGTTGAACGAGATGTTGGCGGCGTCGAGCGTCGGCATGATCAACAGGTTGGCCTGCCCTTTCAGGCGCGCGTCGCCCGGGAAAACTCGCTGGCGAATCTGATCGTCGATCGCCGCGTCGCCGTGCATCTCGCCCTCGACCTCGAGACGCGGGGCGCGCTCCCTCAGCAGGTGCAAGGTCTCACGCATTTTCAAGGCCGTTGGCGTGTTCTCCGAACCAAACGACGAATGCGACAGTAGCGCCACGCGCGGGGTGACGCCGAAACGGCGCACCTCGTCGGCAGCCAGCAGCGTCATGTCCACCAGCTGTTCGGCGGTTGGCTCGTAGTTGATATAGGTATCGGCGATGAACAGCGTGCGATCGGGCAGCAGCAGCACGCTCATGGCATACAGACTCTTGACTCCCGGCGCCAGACCAATGACATTCTCGACGTGCTCCCTGTGAACGCGGTGACGACCGAAGGTGCCGCAGATCAGGCCATCGGCATCGCCCTGGCGTACCATCAGCGCGCCGAAGAGCGAGGGGCGACGGCGCACCTCACGCCGGGCAAAATCGGCTGAAACGCCCTTGCGCTCCATCAGCCGTCGATATTCCTGCCAGTAAGCTTCGAAATGCTCGTCGAAAAAGTGACCGTGACCGGCGCAAATGACCTCGAAATCGATACCCGGACGTACGCGCAGATTCGCGGCCTCGAGCTTGCGGGCGATATCACCCGGATGACCGATGAGAATCGGCTTGGCGATACCTTCGTCGACAATCACCTGCACCGCGCGCAGCACGCGGTCGTCACCACCTTCGGCAAAGACGATGCGCCGTGGCGCCTGCTTGGCCTGCGAAAAAACCGGCTTCATGATCAGGCCGGAGTGATAAACGAACTCGTCAAGGCTGTCCTGGTACGCCTCCAGGTCCCTGATCGGTCTGGTGGCAACGCCCGAGGCCATCGCCGCCTCGGCAACTGCCGGCGCGATCTTGCTGATCAGGCGCGGATCGAAGGGGTTCGGAATCAAATACTCGGGGCCGAAGTTGGCAACCTTCTCGCCGTAGGCCCTGACCGCCACTTCCGACTGCTCGGCGCGCGCCAGTTCAGCGATCGCCTTGACCGCGGCCAGCTTCATCTCTTCGGTGATGGTCGTCGCGCCGACGTCGAGCGCACCACGAAAGATGAACGGGAAACAAAGGACATTGTTCACCTGGTTGGGATAATCCGAACGCCCGGTGGCCATGATCGCATCGCTACGCACCGCCTTGACGTCTTCCGGAAGGATCTCGGGGCTGGGGTTTGCCAGCGCCATGATCAACGGTGATGGCGCCATCTTGGCCACCATTTCCTGCTTCAGGACGCCACCGGCCGACAAGCCGAGGAAGACATCGGCACCCGCGATGACCTCGCCGAGCGTGCGCGCGTCAGTCTGCTTCGCGTAGCGCGCCTTGATCTCGTCCATGTCCTCGACGCGCCCCTCGTAGACCAGCCCCTTGATGTCGGTGACCCAGATGTTGGCCACCGGAATTCCGAGCATCACCAGTAGATCGAGGCAGGCCAGGGCCGCGGCGCCAGCGCCGGAGGTGACCAGTTTTACCTTGTCGAGGGCCTTCCCCTGCAGGTGCAGGCCATTGAGGATCGCCGCACCAACGACGATCGCCGTGCCGTGCTGGTCGTCGTGAAAGACCGGAATCTTCATCCGTTCGCGCAGCTTCCGCTCGACGTAGAAGCACTCCGGCGCCTTGATGTCCTCCAGATTGATGCCGCCGAAGGTCGGCTCCAGGGAGGCGATGATCTCGACCAGCTTATCGGGATCGCGCTCTTCGACCTCGAGGTCGAAAACATCGATGTCGGCGAACTTCTTGAACAGCACGGCCTTGCCTTCCATGACCGGCTTGGCCGCCAGCGGACCAATCGCGCCAAGTCCGAGGACCGCCGTCCCGTTGGTGATCACGCCGACCAGATTGGCGCGCGAGGTCAGTGTGCTCGCTTCGGCCGGGAAGGCGACGATCTCCTCGCAGGCGGCGGCAACCCCCGGCGAATACGCCATCGACAGGTCGTACTGGTTGGTCAACTGCTTGGTTGGCAGTATCGCCACCTTGCCCGGTTTCGGATTGCGGTGATAGAAGAGGGCGGCTGCACGCAGCTGATCTTTTTCTTTGCTCATGCTCATTCTCCTGGCAGCATATGACAGGCCACAGCGGTTGCTGATAGCGTGCCAACTATCGACCGACGATCTGTCCCGAAGTGCCCCGCACTGCCTTGCGGACAGCGCGGCGTGTAGCGAAGGGTCGCCAGTGCGTGTTGGACCTGTGGCATAATTACACAAACATTGACCATATTGCAGCACCTACGCCGCGCATGCCGAACACCCCCGCCTGCACCGCGCTTGTTTTTTCCAGCCGCGACCGACGCGTCGCCCCCGACTGAGCTGGACGGGCCCTTGTGGGCCCGGCTCCGTTGGGCAGCTTCTGCGCGCGCCACGCCACGGTAAGTTCCGCTCCTCCACCTACTTTGAGAGTGATTACCATGAACCAGACTGTTTCCATCAATGCCCCGGACTACGTCAAACATGAACGCCTGAAGAAATGGGTTGCCGATATCGCTGCCCTCACCGAACCCGCCAATGTGGTCTGGGCAGACGGATCTCAGGCCGAGTACGACCGTCTATGCGCCGAGTTGGTTGAAGCCGGCACCTTCACCAAGCTAAAGAAGCGCAAGAACTCGTTCCTGGCCTTTTCCGATCCCTCCGACGTTGCCCGCGTCGAAGACCGCACCTACATCTGCTCGGAGAAAAAGGAAGACGCCGGCCCGACCAATAACTGGGAAGACCCGGCCAAGATGCGTGAAACGCTGAAGGGCGTCTTCAAGGGCTGCATGAAGGGCCGCACGATGTACGTGATCCCGTTCTCGATGGGTCCGGTTGGCTCGCCGATCGCCCAGATCGGCGTCGAGATCAGCGACAGCGCTTACGTCGTCGTCAACATGAAGATCATGACCCGCATGGGCAAGGCCGTATTCCCCGTCCTCGGCACCGACGGTACCTTCATTCCGTGTGTGCATTCGATCGGCGCACCCAAGGAACCTGGCCAGAAGGATCCGCGCTGGCCGTGCAACCCGACGACCAAGTACATCGTCCACTATCCCGAAACGCGCGAAATCTGGTCCTACGGTTCGGGCTACGGCGGCAACGCGCTGCTCGGCAAGAAGTGCCTGGCCCTGCGCATTGCCTCGAACATGGCGCGTGATGACGGATGGATGGCCGAGCACATGCTGATCCTCGGCGTCCAATCGCCCGAGGGGAAGAAGCATTACGTCGCTGCTGCCTTCCCATCGGCCTGCGGGAAGACCAACTTCGCCATGCTCGTCCCGCCGGCCACCCTGAGCGGCTGGAAAGTCACCACCATCGGCGACGACATCGCCTGGATCAAGCCGCGCAAGGATGCCAACGGAGTCACCCGCCTCTACGCCATCAACCCGGAAGCGGGCTTCTTCGGCGTAGCCCCGGGCACCAACGACAAGACCAACTTTAACGCCATGGCCTCTCTGGCCGAGAACACCATCTTCACCAATGTCGCGCTGACCGACGATGGCGACGTGTGGTGGGAAGGCATGGGCCCGGCACCCGAGCACGCCATCGACTGGCAGGGTAACGACTGGACGCCAGCCATCGCCAAGGAGAAGGGCACCAAGGCCGCGCATCCAAACTCCCGCTTCACAGCTCCCGCCTCGCAGTGCCCGTGCATCGACGACCAGTGGGAGAGCACTGAAGGGGTCCCGATCTCGGCCTTCCTGTTCGGCGGCCGTCGCGCCTCGACCGTGCCGCTGGTCTGCGAGACCGTTGACTGGGATCACGGCGTCTATGCTGCCGCGACGCTGGGTTCGGAAACCACTGCCGCCGCCTTTGGCGCGCAGGGCGTCGTTCGCCGCGACCCGTTTGCCATGCTTCCGTTCTGTGGTTACAACATGGCCGACTATTACAGCCACTGGCTGAAGATGGGCAACGCCGCCGACACTCCGGTGCCGATCTTTATGGTCAACTGGTTCCGGATGAACGAAAAAGGCCAATTCGCGTGGCCCGGCTTTGGCGATAACGCGCGTGTCCTCAAGTGGATCATCGACCGCTGCGAAGGCAAGGTTTCAGCCCGCAAGACCACCCTCGGCTGGATGCCCAACTACGAGGACATCGACTGGTCCGGCAGCGACTTTTCCAAGGAGGAATTCGCCAACGTGACCAGCCTCGACAAGCAGGCCTGGAAGAGCGAGCTTGATGGCGTCAAGGAATGGTTCGGGAAGATGGGCGACAAGTTGCCGCCCAAGCTGGCGACCATCCGTGACGAACTCGAGAAGGGTTTCGCCGCCTGACCCGTGTTCTCGACCCGATCCGGGTCCTGGAAAGGCCGCCTGCGGGCGGCCTTTTTTTTGCCCTCGATCACCGCCAGTCGCTAGACTGTTTTCTTCGCCACCAACTGCTCCCGACGAATCATGCCGATCTTTCCCGCCAGCCGCCTTGCGCACATTGCGCCCTTCCACGTCATGGAACTTCTGACCCGCGCCAAAGCACTCGAAGCGGCCGGGCGCGACATCGTTCATATGGAAATCGGCGAACCCGATTTCCCGACGCCCGAGCCCATCGTCGCCGCCGCGCAAGCGCAGATTGCCAGCGGCCGCGTGTTCTACACGCCAGCCCTCGGACTTCCCGAATTGCGTGCGGCGATCGCCGGTTTCTATGCCACACGCTACGCCATCGACATCCCCGCATCACGCATCGTGGTCACTGCCGGAGCCTCCGGCGCCTTGCTGCTGACGATGGCCTGCCTCGCAGAAGCGGGCAGCGAATGGTTGCTCGCCGACCCGGGTTACCCGTGCAACCGCAACTTCGTGCGCAGCTTCGAAGGGCTACCGGTAAGCATCCCGGTGCGCGCCGAAAACAACTTCCAGCCAACGCTGGCCGAAGTGGAAGCGCATTGGACAGCACGTACGGCAGGTGCCTTGCTGGCCTCGCCGGCCAACCCCACCGGCACTCTGATCGATGACGCAACGCTGGCCGCCATCGCCAGCCTTGTCCGTCGGAAAGGCGGACAACTGGTCGTCGACGAGATCTACCACGGCCTG
This sequence comes from Candidatus Accumulibacter regalis, assembly GCA_000585075.1. Taxonomy (GTDB): domain Bacteria; phylum Pseudomonadota; class Gammaproteobacteria; order Burkholderiales; family Rhodocyclaceae; genus Accumulibacter; species Accumulibacter regalis. The sequence continues at coordinate 5,332 of JEMY01000029.1, forward strand.
ACCTACGAGCGTGCCGCGACGACGGCGTTGGCCTTCGGCGATGACATCTTTGTCGTGCAGAGCTTTTCCAAGTTCTTCAACATGACTGGCTGGCGACTCGGCTGGCTGGTCGTGCCCGAGCGCTATACGCGCGAAATCGAGAAGCTGGCGCAAAATCTGTTCATCTCGCCATCGACGCCGGCCCAGCACGCGGCACTGGCCGCATTCTCGCCTGCCACCCTCGCCATCCTCGAAACGCGCCGTCAGGAGTTCAAGCGCCGCCGTGACTTCCTGGCGCCAGCGCTGGAAAACCTCGGTTTCCGCCAGGCGGCCAAGCCCGAAGGCGCCTTCTACGTCTACGCCAATTGCAGCAAACTGACCGACAACAGCGATCGCTTTGCGCGCGACTTGCTCGAGGCGGCCGGGGTGGCGGTCACCCCCGGCCTCGACTTCGGTCGCAACGACCCAGAAAAATACTTGCGCTTCGCCTACACGGCCAGCGTCGAGCGCCTGACCGAAGCGGTCGACAGGATTCGCCGCTTTCTCGGCTGACCGATCGCGAAAACGGCCCTCACCTGCCGCGCTAGGCGGTCAGCGGCAAGCGCCCGGGAAGTCGCCGATTGACGCCAGGCGGCGCCAATCAAAGTGAGGACCCGGGTCTGTCTTTCGACCTGGCGCGATATCGCTGTGGCCAACGACGGCTTCGATCGGGTAGGCCGCGCACAAGGCCCTGATCAAGGCGCGAAGGCGACGGTACTGAACCGGCGCGAAGGGCAAGTCGTCGCAGCCCTCGAGTTCGATACCCAGAGAAAAGTCGTTGCACCGCTGACGCCCGTTCCAGCTCGACAGACCCGCGTGCCAGGCGCGTTGCGCGCAGGAAACAAACTGGATCAGCTCGCCGTCTCGACGGAGCAGGAAATGGGCCGAGACGCGCAGCGTGCTGATCTGCGCAAAATAGGGGTGAGCAAATGCGTCTAGGCAATTCCCGAACAGACGAATGATCCCGTCACCACCGAACTCTCCCGGCGGCAGGCTGATCGCATGGACGACGATCAGTGACACGGCCTCTCCTTCGGGACGCGCGTCCTGATTGGCCGATTCGCTTCGCCGCGCGCCTGGCAACCAGCCGTCAGCGCGCAGCTGGCGAGCGCTCGCGCAATGGCGCAAGCTCATTCCTCGATGCGTAGCCGCTCGATGCGATAGCGCAAGGAGCGGAAGCTCACACCAAGCAGCCTGGCCGCGGCGGTACGATTGAAAGCAGTCTTGCTCAAGGCCTCCAGAATCGCCTGCCTCTCGATGCGGTTGATGTAGTCGTCGAGTGTTTCACCGTCCCGACCGAGGCTGCCACCGACCGCGGTGGCGGGCGCCAGTTGCAGGTCGTCAACGAGGACCGCATTGCCGGAGCACAAGGCAGTGGCGCGTTCGAGAATATTTTCAAGTTCGCGGACATTGCCGGGAAAACTGTAATTCTCCAACGCACGCAAGGCTTGCGGCTCCAGACGCGGCACTTGCCCGTCGCAGATGCGCGCCAGCAAGGCCGCCACCAGCGGCGCCACATCTTCGTGACGTTCGCGCAGCGGCGGCATACGCAGTTCGATGACGTTCAGGCGGTAGTAGAGGTCCTGGCGAAAGAGCCCCTCATCAACGCAGATCTTCAGGATCTGGTGGGTCGCCGATATGATGCGCACGTCGACCAACTCCTCGACGGCACTACCCACCTTGCGGACTTTCTTCTCCTGTACCGCGCGCAGCAGCTTTACCTGCATCGCCAAGGGCAAATCAGCAACCTCGTCGAGAAAGAGCGTCCCCCCTTTCGCCGCCTGAAAAAAACCTTCACGGTCGCTATCGGCGCCGGTAAACGCCCCCTTGCGATAGCCGAAGAACTCGCTCTCCATCAAGTTCTCGGGAATCGCGCCACAATTCACGGGAACGAAGGGCGCCGCATGCCGTGAACTCTGGTCGTGGATCAGGCGCGCAGCGAGTTCCTTTCCGGTTCCTGACTCGCCCGAGATATAGACCGGCGCCTGACTTCGTGCCAGCTTTTCGATCATCTGGCGAACCTGCTCGATGGCCCCCGACGCACCGATCAGCTGGCCGGTGGCGGCGACCAAACGCCCGTCATCCAAAACGCCGTCCCGCCGTGGCAAACTGAGCGCCGACTTGATCAGGCTGCGCAGCTGGTCCAGGGCGACCGGCTTGGCCAGATAATCAAAGGCACCCGCCTTCAGTGCAGCGACGGCGTTCTGGGCGCTGCCGAAAGCCGTGATCACCGCCACCGGCGTCTCGCCGTAATCCTCACCGATCAGCTTGACGATCTCCAGCCCGTCACCGTCGGGCAATCGCATGTCGGTAATGCACAACTGATAGGACTGCCGTTGGAGAAACCCCCGTGCCTCGGCGATACTTGCCGCACAGTCGGCGGACAAACCCATACGCGCCACCGTCAGGTCGAGAAGTTCACGAATGTCTGCCTCGTCATCGACCACCAGCACTCTCGCCAACTCGCCGCGCGGGCGACGCTCCGTCTTGGCTATTGACACCCTGTAGCCCTCCCCGACATACGAAAATCGGCACCCGGCCCGGCGCCATGAAGTTCGAGCAGCGCTCCGTTCGCCTCACATAATTCGCGTGCGATATAGAGACCCAGACCGGTACCGCGGTGATGCGTGGTGAAGAAGGGCTCGAAAATGTGTTCGCGCTGCTCGGCGGCAACCCCTTCGCCGTCGTCAATGACATGCAATTCGACCTGCGTGTCGGCCTTGCCATCGCACGCGACGACACAGACGCTGCCGGCAATGCGCTGCGAATGACGCAGCGCATTGCCGAGAAGATTTCCCAACACCTGATGAAAGTGTGAGCGATCGAAACAAAGAGCGGCCACGCCCGACAACTCGAGGTGCACGACATCGGCCGGCAACTTCTCCTTGACCAGATACTCCTCGATCAGCAACGGCAAAGTCTCGCGCAAGTTGATCACTTCCCGATAGGTGCGATCGCGGCGTCCGAGTTCGAGCACATCGCTGACGATACGCTCAAGTCTCTTGGTATTATCCAGCATGATGCGCAGCAAGCGTTCGTACATCTCGCCACGGCGTTCTTCACGCAGCAGTTCGCCGGCATGACTGATCGCCGACAGCGGGTTGCGGATTTCGTGCGCGATATTGGCCGTCAGGCGGCCGAGCGCGGCCAGCTTCAGTTGCTGAGCCTGTTCCTGCAAGCGACCGAGATCTTCAAGAAACACCAGGACATCGCTTTCCGAACTCGCGGTCGGCGCAAACCTTGCTCGCAACTGCATGCCGCTCCCCGGAATGCGCACCAGCACCACCTCTTCGCCGCCGCTCCGACACCACTCGACGAAACCAAGCGCCAGTTCGGGCGAGTACTCGGCCAATAGATCTTCGCGACTGCTGTCGAGGGCCAGCAATTGCCTGGCGCGCGGGTTGCTCTGCCTGACCCGGCCATCACGGCGAAGGACCACCACACCATCCTGCATCTCCTCGATGACCCGCTGACTGATCACCGTCTGGTTCTTCAGGTCGACGCCACGCTGCAGCGCCAAGGCCTCATTGGCGATCACCCGGCGAGCCAGCAAGCGCGCCGATACCGCGACCGCGAAGAAGCCGGCACTGAACAGGCCGGCGTGAAAGAAGCCGGCCACGTCGACAGCGTCCTGCAAGGCGCGGTAGGAGTGCTCGAACAAGACCGCCAAGGTCGCCATCGCCGCGTAGAACAAGACCAGGCGCCCCTGCCCGACGAGACCGGCACCGGCCAGGGTCACCAGCAGCATCGAACCAAGACCGCTGCCCAGGCCGCCGCCAACATGGATCAACAGCGTCATGACCAGGACGTCGACCAGCACGCTGGCCGTCAACTGCATGGTGGCGTGCTGCCGATGACGATACGCCAAGATCACCGCCAGCGCCGTGCTCAACAGGTACGCGCTGGCCAGGCCCAGGTGCTGCAGACTCTGGTTCGGGCTGAGGAAGGGAAAAGCGGAGGGGTACAACAGCGCCGACGTGAAGAGCAGCGAGGCGACGACGAAGCGGTAGAGGTTGAAGTAGCGTAGTGACTTCCAGTGCGTCTCGGAGAAATGTTCAACGCCGAGGGTGGCGGTGGTCAAGATGGCACCTCAGGAATCGTCAGACGCACCAGCGTCGCGATGGGCAGCGCAGCAGTAGTAGCGGCCGTCGGCCAGAACACTCTCGCTCACTGGCTGATTAACCCCGCAACGCGTGCACTGCACCATGCGTTCGGCTTCGCGCTGGACAGTGGTGTGGTGGTTGGCAGCGCTGCCGCGTGACGACGTCCGCGACTTGCGCCAGAACCACCAGAGCACCCAAACCAGCCCGATTAGCAGTAGATATTTCGTCATCGAAAGAAAAACCCAGCACAGCGCGCAAGAATAGCAGAGGCGCTCGCAGACGGGGAACGACAAGCGACAAGACGCCAGGAAAAAGCCTCACCAGCAACGAGACCGGCAGGGGCGAAGCATTGCCACCAACCATGGCGCACGGAACGGACCTGGCAGTCACCGCGAAGATGGCTGCGACTGGTCACGAAGAGGATCCGAAGTTGATCAAACGATGCCGCGAAGGCCAGAAAGGCCGCGGTGAAACGGGTGGTCGGGGCGAGAGGATTCGAACCTCCGACTCCTGCGTCCCGAACGCAGTACTCTACCAGGCTGAGCTACGCCCCGACCGAGGCGACAACTGCGCTAATAATTTCTAGCGACAGCGAAGAGGCATAATTCTAGCAAGGAATCCTTGTATTGAGAAGCAGGCACAACGTCTAAAGCTGCTGCTGCAAGTTCAGCCTCGACCTTGGCTTTCTGTCTCGCGTAGTCGAGTGCACCGGTGGTACGAATGGCCGCCAGAACCTGCGGGAAATCGTCCCGGCCACCGTTCTCGATGGCCCGGCGTACGCAAGCCGCCTGTTCCAGATTGCCATTGCGCAGGACGAAAATCAGCGGTAGCGTCGGCTTGCCTTCAGCCAGATCATCGCCCAGATGTTTGCCGGTCTCGACTTCGGCGCCCGAGTAGTCGAGAACGTCGTCAATCAGCTGAAACGCCGTGCCCAGGTGGATGCCGTAAACGGCCATGGCCTTTTCGACCGCTGCGTCACCGCCACCGATGATCGCGCCCAGCTGCGCCGCCGCCTCGAACAACTTGGCAGTCTTGTAGCGGATGACCTGCAGGTAGCCCTGCTCATCGATGCTTGCGTCATGGCAGTTCATCAGCTGCAGCACTTCGCCCTCGGCGATGACGTTCGTCGCATCCGACAACACCCGCATGATGCGCATGTCGTCGACCACCACCATCATCTGGAAAGCTCGCGAGTACAGGAAATCGCCTACCAGCACACTGGCCGAATTGCCGAACATGGCATTGGCCGTCTCACGGCCGCGCCGCAAGTCCGAGCCATCGACGACATCATCATGAAGCAAGGTGGCCGTGTGGATGAATTCGATCACCGCCGCCAACTCGTGATGATGGGTGCCGCGGTAGCCCAAGGCCCCAGCCGACAGCAGTACCAGCGCCGGACGCAGCCGCTTGCCGCCGCTCTGCACGATGTACTCGGCAACTTGACGGACCAAAGCCACTTCGGAATGGAGGCGCTGGCGGATCACCGCGTCAACGGCCCTCATGTCCGCCCCGATCAGGCTGTACAACTGCTCCATTCTCACGAGAAGGCACCTTGGCACAAAAACCTCGGAATCTTAGGCGCCGGCCCGCCTTGCGTCAAGCGAGCGATGGCCCAAGTGATCGCAAACTCTTTGACGGAGCAGGAAGATTACGTATAATGCGCGGTTCTTCATCTCACTTTGTTCAGTTCCTTGGAGTCCAACATGTACGCGGTCATAAAAACCGGTGGCAAGCAGTATCGCGTTGTCAACGGCGAAAAATTGAAAATAGAACAGATACCGGCAGACGTTGGCGCAGAAATCACCTTCGACCAGGTGCTCATGGTTGGCGAAGGCGAAACGGTGGCCATTGGCACACCGTTCATCGCCAGCGCCTCGGTCAAGGTCACTGTGCTTTCGCAAGGTCGTCACGACAAGATCCGGATCTTCAAGTTTCGTCGGCGCAAGCATTCGCAGAAGCATCAGGGGCATCGCCAGAATTACACCGAAATCCGGGTTGACGCGATTGCCAATGGCGCGGCGCTCGACCCTTCAGCCTGATTTGAGAGGAGTCTGACTCATGGCACACAAGAAAGCTGGCGGCAGCGTACGCAACGGCCGCGATTCCGAAGCAAAACGGCTGGGCGTCAAGCGCTACGGCGGTCAATTGGTCCGCGCCGGCAACATCATCGTCCGCCAGCGTGGCACGGCCTTTCACCCTGGCGAGAACATGGGCCTGGGCAAGGATCACACGCTCTTTGCGCTGGTCGACGGCCACGTCCAGTTTGCCATCAAAGGCGCCCAGCGCCGGCGCACAGTAAGCATCGTTCCAACTGCCGACTGAACCACCGGTACGCTGGCTTGCGCAAGCAGCCAGCCCGGCGGTACCAAGCCCTATCGCTGGCGATAGGGCTTTTTGCTTGCATATCTGGAAAGACGGACAGAGCGGACAGACGCAGCCATGAAATTTATCGATGAGGCGAGAATTCTTGTCGCCGCTGGTGACGGCGGCAACGGCATCGCCTCGTTCCGACGCGACAAGTACGAGCCCGAGGGCGGCCCGGACGGCGGCGATGGCGGCAACGGCGGCAGCGTACATTTTGTCGCCGATCGCAACGTCAACACCCTGATCGAGTATCGCTATGCGCGCCGGCATCGCGCCCAGCGTGGCCAGAATGGCGGTTCCAGCGACTGCTACGGGAAGCGCGGCAAGGACCTGACGCTGCGCGTCCCGGTCGGCACCACCATCGCCGACGTCAACAGCAACGAACTCCTTGCCGACCTCGACGTCGACGGCAAGAAGGTGCTGCTCGCCAAAGGCGGACGAGGCGGCCTCGGCAACATCCATTTCAAGTCGAGCGTCAATCGCACGCCCCGTCAGTGCACGCGTGGAGAGGAAGGCGAGCAGCGCGAATTGCGCCTGGAACTGCGCTTGCTGGCCGACGTCGGTTTGCTCGGCCTGCCCAACGCCGGCAAGAGCACCTTCCTGCGCGCCGTCTCGGCAGCACGTCCCAAGGTCGCCGACTACCCGTTCACCACCCTGCAGCCACATCTCGGTGTGGTGCGGGTAGGCCACGACCAGAGCTTCGTCATCGCCGACATTCCCGGGCTGATCGACGGCGCGGCAGAGGGCGCTGGCCTTGGCATCCGCTTTCTCAAGCACCTCGCCCGAACCCGCCTGCTGCTGCACATTGTCGATCTGGCGCCGGTCGACCCCGCCGCCGATCCCGTACGCGACGTAGAAACGGTCGTTCGCGAACTCGAGAAGTACGATCCGGAACTCGCCACCCGGCCACGCTGGCTGGTCCTCAACAAGCTTGACCTGATCCCCGCGGACGAACGCGAGCAACGCATTGCGGACTTCCTGCAGGGCTGTCACGCGCAGGCGACGGGCATTCCGCATTTCCGCATCAGCGCGATCAGTGCCGAGGGTTGCCGCGAACTCACGCGCCAGTTGCAGGAGGCGTTGCAGAACCTGGTCGCCGCCGAAGCCGTCGACACGAGGAGCGCTACAGTCGCCCCCCCCTTCGCCGGCGACCTGTTCGCAGACCAGCAAGACGAAACCTGAAGATGGCCAGCAGCCGCATCGCCAACGCCCGCAGACTGGTCATCAAGGCCGGATCGGCGCTGATCACCAACAACGGCGAAGGCCTGGACCTTGGCGCCATCGACGAATGGGCGAGACAGATCGCCGAGTTGCGCCAGGCGGGCAAGCAGGTCATTCTCGTCTCCTCCGGTGCGATCGCCTGTGGCATGCAGCGTCTTGGCTGGCGCAAGCGCCCACATGCCGTGCACGAACTGCAGGCAGCGGCAGCCGTCGGCCAGATGGGATTGGCACAGGTCTACGAGCGAGCCTTTGCCAGGTACTCCTTGCACACGGCGCAGGTCCTGCTGACCCACGACGACCTCGCCGATCGCAAGCGCTACCTCAATGCGCGCTCGACCCTGAACACGCTGCTCCGCTTCGGCGTCGTGCCGATCGTCAACGAAAACGATACCGTGGTTACCGACGAGATCAAGTTTGGCGACAATGACACGCTTGGGGCACTGGTGGCGAACCTCGTCGAAGCCGACTGCCTGATCATTCTCACCGATCAGCAGGGCCTGTTCACCGCCGACCCGCGAAAGGATCGGGCAGCCAGCCTGATCAGTGAAGCACGTGCCGGGATCGCCGCTCTGGAGACCATGGCTGGGGGCGCGGGCACGCAGTTCGGCACCGGCGGCATGCTGACCAAGGTCATCGCCGCCAAGCGTGCCGCGCGCAGCGGCGCGCATACCGTCATCGCCAGTGGTCGCGAACACGACGTCATTCTGCGTCTGGCGCGCGGTGAGTCGCTGGGTACGCTGCTGGTGGCCGAAACGCAGCCGATCACGGCACGCAAGCAATGGCTCGCCGACCACCTGCAACTCAACGGCAAACTCGTTCTCGACAACGGCGCGATCAATGCCCTGCGCGAAGGGAAAAGCCTCCTGTCCATCGGTGTCGCCGCCGTGCGCGGTGAGTTCGAGCGCGGCGCAGCCGTCGCCTGCGTTTCGAATGAAGGCCGCGAGATCGCGCGCGGCCTGATCAACTACGGCAGCAGCGACGCGCGACGAATTGCGCGCCGCGCCAGCCAGGACATCGAAAGCATCCTCGGCTACGTCGAGGAGCCCGAGATCATCCACCGCGACAACCTCGTTCTCAGCTAGCACGGCCCGGCCGCCAGCGGCCCTCATATGGAGGCATTGCTGCACGCTGTGCAACACACCATCGGCACCCAGCGCAGCGCCAGCCCGGGCTTGGCCGTGAGGGCGCTGTGCTATGCTTGAGCCCTCCCGAGTGCCGCTCCGGCCCGGGCCTCCGACTCAGAGCAGACCTATGCGCGCCAAGCAAGAACGGCCCCTCCAGCCATGCGTTTCGGATAACTCGGCGGACGTTCGTTCGCGACGGCACCCCCACGTTCGCCATCGCAAGTGGTTCTCCGACCGCCTAGCGACTTCGGGTTGCGCCTGTTCGTCTGGCCCCCCTACGTTCTGCGCAAGAAAGCCGCCCGAACCCGCGAAGTCCAGACGAGCTGGAACTGCGCGATGAACGCGGTCGACCTCTTTCGCGATCAGGCAAGCCGCGAGCAATTGGCCGCCAACGATCTGGCGGGCTTTGGCGCACTGTGGTCTCTGGATACCGACTGGCACGAGGCTCCCAATGAACGGCGCGGCGGCTGGAGCGGCGTCAGTCGGCACCTTTTGCGCGACGGCAGCGCCATCTTCCTCAAGCGACAGGACAACCATCTCTGCCGGACGTTGCGCCATCCGCTCCGCGGCATCCCGACCTTCTATCGCGAATACCGCAACATCCGGCGCCTAGACCAGCACCGGATCGGTACGCTCGAGGCCCTCTATTATGGCCACCGGCAGGAACCCGGTCACTGGCAGGCAATCCTCGTCACCCGCGCACTCGACAGCTTCAGCAGCCTCGACGAGTGGAATGTCGCGCATGCGGACAGCGGCCAGGGGCAGCGCCAATCGCTGATTACGGCCGTTGCCCAGGCCTGCGCGCGCCTGCATCATCACCGCCTGCAGCACAGCTGTCTGTACGGCAAACATATCTTTGTGCCGCGTGCGGCGAAGCTGGGCACCGCCTACCAGGAAAGCGACATCCGCTTCATCGACCTGGAAAAACTACGCCAGGGGATCAGCCGCGGGCGTGTCGGTGCGCACGATCTTGACCAGTTGATGCGCCATACCGAAGGCTGGAGTGCCGCCGAACGCAGCGCTTTCCACGCCGCGTACCGGCAACGGCGCGACGCCCTGAAGCGCTAGCTCGCCGTGCCGGGCTGGGGAAGCGCCGCTTCCCTGATCGGCAGGTTCAGCAACGCCGCCACCGCCGCCAGGGCAATGTCGGCATACCACATCCAGCTGTAGTCGCCGAACTGCGTCAGCGCAAGGCCACCAAGATAGGCGCCGAAAAAACCACCGACCTGGTGCGAGAGCAGAGTCATGCCGAACAGCGTTCCGAGGTAGCGCACGCCGAATAGCTTGCCGACGATCGCTGCCGTCGGGGGCACCGTGGCCAGCCAGGTGAAACCCAGTCCAGCGGCAAAAATGTAGAAGGTCAGGTCGGTCTTCGGTGCCAGCAGGTAGATGGCAATCATCGCCGCACGCGAGGCATACATCCAGAACAGGACGTACTTGCTGCGGTAGCGGCCGATGCAGGCACCCGCGTAGAGGCTACCGAAGATATTGGTCAGGCCGATGATTGCCAGTGCCCAGCTGGCGACCGACGACGGCAGGCCGCAAAGGGCGACTTCGCCCGGCAAGTGCGTCACCAGAAAGGCGATGTGGAAGCCACAGCTGAAGAAGCCGAGATTGAGCAGCTGGTAACTGCCATCGCCGACGGCGCCGCGCACGCTCTGCCACAAACCCGCTTCGCCGGCGGGCGCCGACGGCTTTTCAACCGGTCGCGACACCACCCGGACCAGCGGCGTCGCCGCCAGAGTCATCACCGCCAGTGACCACATCGCCCCCATCCAGCCGAACATCTGAATCAAGGCCTGCAGGAGGGGGGCAAAAACGAACTGCCCGAACGATCCGCCCGCATTGATTACCCCGGAAGCTGCCGCCCGCGCCGCTGGCGGCAGCCGCTGGCTCGAAGCCCCGATCAGAACCGAGAAGCTGCCGGCACCGGAGCCGATCGCCGAGAACAGGCCGAGCGACACGACCAGACCGGCGGTGCTGCTCATGAAGGGGGTAATCGCGCTGCCAAAAGCGAGGAGCAGCAGCCCGCCGAACAGCACCCGCCCCGGCCCGTAACGGTCAGCCACTGCGCCGGCGAGTGGCTGAATGGCGCCCCAGGTAAATTGCCCGACGGCCATCGCCAGACTGATCGAGACGACGCCCAGGCCAGTGCTGGTATTCAACGGCGAGAGGAAAAGCCCGAGCGATTGCCGGGCGCCCATGGTGACCATCAGGATGCCGGCAGCCGACAGGGTGACCGCCCACAAGGCAGGTTGATTGAGAGTGCGGAACATCGGGCGGCTCGCGATCTGGCGGACTGTCGTCCGGAAGCCCGGATTGTAGAACGAGTTGGCTCCCGTTCGGGTCGCCTTTGCCGACCCTGCCGGCAAGGGACGCGTCGACGGGCGAGGAGCGGGCTGGATCAGGACGGCAGCACGCAGTAAAACATGAAGGAGGAAGGAGGAAGCGAGGAAGCGAGGCCGGCGCGATCTGAAGCCCGCCCGAAAGAGCGCTCTTGCTGCCTACAGATTGCAGAAAAGCATGTCGAATTCGACTTCACTATCCGACTGACGGGGTCGATGATCGCTGTCGGGACGAGTGAAGCGGATATTCAGTGCGTACTTGTTGGCGCTGATTTCGGGAATGTAGGGATCGTCGAGCTTCAGGGAAATACGCACCATCTGCGAGCTGCTCCCACCGAGCATCATCTGGAAAGCACCATTGGCAGCCACGTGATGTTCGGGACGGCCGCTCGCACGCAACAGACGTAGGACGATTGCCAGGGCGTCTCGCAGGGGCAGCATCGGCTGTAGCCAGCCAAGCAGCGCCTCACGCCGCGCGCCAGGCTCCTGGTGCCGCCAGTAGTGGTAGGACGGCAGATCGAACTGGCAGACCCCACCGGGAATGCTGGCCCGACTCTTGATACTCATCAGCCAGTCGTTGTCGCGCAGGTGCTGGCCGATCTTTCCAGTCATGGCGAGCAGCGCCGCCGACGCCTGCTCGACTTCCTGGAGGGCGGCGTTGAGCGCTTGTTCTGAGATTTCCGGGTTGTTGCGAAAAGCGAGCAGACTCTGGCGCTGACGTTCCAGCTCCTGAATCAAGTCCATTTTCAGGTCGGCACGGCCCGAGACATCGAGAATCTCGAACAGGGTCAGCAGCGCGACGTGGTGCTCATGCGAGCCGTCACGCTGCATGAAGCTGCCAACCTTCTGGAACAAATCCTCCAGACGCAACAGGGTGCGTATGCGTTCATTGAAAGGATATTCGTAGGTAATCACACTTCCGCCAGCGTCAGAAACGGGAATTTTCGATAATTCTGAAGCATTTGCAACAAAACCTCAACGCCCAGCATGAAGTTTGGCACTGGCCAGCTGCAGATAGCGCTGGTGCAGGACTTCGATCTGAGGACGCAAGGCGTCGAGTCCGCCATCGTTGTGCAACACGTCGTCGGCCGCCGCTCGCCGCTCGGCACGCGTCGCCTGTGCGGCCATGATCGCCTGCACGGCCTCGACGGCCAGGCCGTTGCGCGCCGTAACCCGGGAAATCTGCAGAGCTTCGGGGCAATCGACCACCAGCACCCGATCAGCGCGCCGACGATAGCTCGCCGTTTCGATCAGCAAGGGCACCACCAACATTACGTACGGGGCGTTCTCGGCGGCGGCACAGCACGCGTCGCTGCGCAGGCGAATCAGCGGATGCAGGATCGCTTCCAGCGTCTCCTTGGCGAGCGGATCGGCGAACACGAGACGGCGCATCGCAGTGCGATCGAGACCGCCGTCAGCACGCAGCACAGCGTCACCGAAGGCCGCCTCGATCGCCGGCATTGCCGCACCCTGCGGGCCACTCAGCTCATGGGCGATGGCGTCGGTATCGACCAGCGCCACGCCACGCGCCGCGAAGAGCTCAGCCACCGTACTCTTGCCACTGCCAATGCCTCCGGTCAAACCAACGACAAAACTCATTGCGTCACCTCAGCCGGCGCGGGACAGGGGGCAGCGCCGGCCTTCGGCAGCAGCGCGACAACCGCCCGCCGCAAGGCGTCCAGCTCGACCGCAGGACCATGGACTTCAAGCTCGGTAAGCGCCACCTCACTCCGGCGCTCGCCGACGCGGGCCGAGCGCACCCCTCTGGCGCGCAGCGCTTCGAGGCGCGCCTTGGCGGCGTCCTCGTTGCGATAGGTTCCCAGCGAAATCGCCAGCGGGCTGGGGCCGCTGCTCGAAACGATGAAATAGTCCTTCACACCGAGCTCCTGCAACTCGACGACTTTCCGGTTGGCTTCCTCCCTGCTGGCCAGCGGCGGAATGAAAACCCAGTAACCAGTGATCTCGCCAACCGTATTGCGTTTCACCTTCAGCGCCGCAAATCGATCCGCCAGCAGACGCTCGACCTGGTCGGCATCGCCAGCGACCAGCTGGCTCCACCGCTGACAGCTTTCGACGGGCTTCTTGTCCCCCCCATTGTCGAGCACTTTCTCGGCGTCCGCTTTCTTGCTCGTTGGCCGGGGCGGTTCGCCACGCGAGACGATGCTCACACGCTCCGGCACGAGTTGCTGCGCAAGGCGCCGCGCGTCAGGGTTGTCCGACGCGCCCAGGTAACCCTGCGTCCACACGAACAACAGAAGGTTGGCGAGCAGGAGCAGGAAAACGGTGATTCGCATCGAAATGATCATCCGACCTTGGGCAGGTTTTCTAGCGAAGCACGTATGGCCTCCGCCGGATATTCGAAATCATCGAGTTCGCCGGCGAAATACCGGTCGTAGGCTGCCATGTCGAAATGCCCGTGACCCGTTAGATTGACAAGAATCGTTTTCGCCTCGCCACTGCGTTTGCAACGCAAAGCCTCGTCGATCGCCGCCCGCAGCGCGTGATTGGACTCGGGCGCCGGAATGATTCCCTCGGCACGAGAAAACATGACGCCGGCTTCAAAAGTGGCAAGCTGCGCGACCGCGACCGCCTCAATCAAGCCCTCGTGGTAGAGCTGCGAGACCAGCGGCGAGTCACCATGGTACCGCAATCCACCGGCATGAATCCCCGGGGGCATGAAGTCATGCCCGAGGGTGTACATCTTCATCAAGGGCGTAAAGCCCGAGGCATCGCCAAAGTCATAGGCGTAGGCGCCACGCGTCAAGGTCGGGCACGAGGTCGGCTCGACGGCGACCAGCCTGGTCGGTCGACCGTTCCGGCCACCGGCGGCGTTGTCGGCGATGAACGGAAATGCCAGCCCGGCGAACGACGAACCGCCACCACAGGGTGCAAAAATGACGTCCGGCCAGTCGGCGACCTTCTCGAACTGCTTCTTCGCTTCCTGACCAATGATCGTCTGATGCAGCGCCACGTGATTGAGCACCGAGCCGAGCGCGTAACTGGTATCCGCGCGCCCGGCGGCGTCTTCGACGGCCTCGGAAATGGCAATTCCGAGCGAGCCCTGGTTGTCTGGATCGCTCGCCAGCAGATCACGCCCAGTCTGTGTCATTGGCGATGGGCTAGCGAACACCTCGGCACCCCAGGTCTGCATCATCGAACGCCGGTAGGGCTTCTGCTGGAAGCTGACCTTGACCATGTAGACGCGTACGTCAAGGCCAAACATCTGGCCGGCAAAAGCCATCGAGCAACCCCACTGGCCAGCCCCGGTCTCGGTAGTGATCCGTTTTATCCCCGCCTGCTGGTTGTAAAAAGCCTGTGCTACGGCGGTGTTTGGCTTGTGCGAACCGGCGGGTGAAACACCCTCGTACTTGTAATAGATCCGCGCCGGCGTGGCGAGCAGCTCTTCGAGCCGCCGAGCGCGGATCAAGGGTGACGGACGCCACAGCCGGTAGACTTCGCGCACCGGCTCGGGGATCGGAATCCAGCGCTCACCCGACATTTCCTGCTCGATGATCGCCGCCGGAAATATCGCCCCCATCTGCTCCGGCGAAACCGGCTCGCCGTCCGCAGCGAGCGGCGGCAGCGGCGGCGTCGGCAGGTCGGCGACGACGTTGTACCAGTGCGTCGGAATTTCGGACTGATCGAGGGTAATGCGCAGCGATTCCACGAAACCTCCCGGCATTCTTCTTGTTGAGCGAATCCGCGGAGTATACCCCGGGACACCCCTACTGATCACCACCGCCGAATACGGAGCGGCGCCGCAAAAGGCACCGGAAGGTCGGTGTTACGGGCTGCGCAAGACCGCTCTCGCCTGAAAAACGAGGCGCTGGAATCTGTCACCGGCGGGTGTGCGCCCGTGCCGGCCACGGGCAAGGAGCGTTGGCCAAGCGGCACGGCATCACCCGCCGGCCGGCGCAAAGTTGGTACTGGTCCTGGTGACCACCCCGTCGTTGTTGAAATGGACGTTGAAGTACCAGGTCATCCCCGGCTCGACCTTGGTCTTCCAGTCCCACACCTTTTCCTGTTTCAGCGAGAAGTAAAGCTCGTGCGCCGGTCGACCGAGCAGGTAACGCACTTCGTCGCTGCTCATGCCCGGGCGAACCTTGGCGAAGTTTTCCTCGGTGAGCACCTGACGCACCTCGCGCAGCAACTTGTCGGGCCCGATGACCAGCATGTAGTTGACGACTCCCTCGGGCGTACGCGGATACTCCCAGATACGCGTGCCGTCGGCTTCTACCCACTCCAGAGTGGGTTCGCCCATCAGTTTGCGCACTTCATCGGCACTGCTGACGCCGGGTTTGAGTTTGCTCAGCCGGTCCGCATCGCAGGCCGAGAAGGCAAGTGCGGCCAGTCCGGAAAGCAGGAGACCGGCGAAGAGTTTCATCGACATGTTTTACCGCGCTCCACTGACTGCGACTAGAATCGGTTCCGCGAAGCCGCGAGTATAGACGACCCGACAGCAAGGAGCCCCTGTGAGCCCGATCGAACCCGCAGGTATTGCCCGCAAGGCAGCGCAGCCGGCGAGCAAATGCGGACGCCGTGCAGAGCTCGGGAACCGGCGACGGCGTCTATCGGCAGAAGCCATAGAAGGCACTGCATGTCGTCGCGAGGATCGCCCTTGAACGCTGGCCAGCGCGGCTATCCGCCCGCCGCCGTCGCCTGGAGCGTATGGGGGCTGGGCGCCCTCCTCTATCTGGTCGGCTTCTACCAGCGTGTCGCCCCGGCGGTGATGACCGACCAGCTGATGATCGACTTCTCGATCGGAGCGACCGAACTCGGCAATCTCTCGGCCTTTTATTTCTACTCGTACGTGGCGATGCAGATCCCGACCGGGATCCTTGCCGACCGCTGGGGGCCCCGCCGTCTGCTGAGCGCGGGCGCGTTCGTCGCGGCAATCGGCAGCGCGCTCTTTGCCAGCGCTCCCGATCTGTGGTGGGCAAACGGCGGACGTCTGCTGATCGGGGCCTCGGTCGCCGTTGCCTTCGTCTCGATGCTCAAGCTGGCCAGCCATTGGTTCGCGGCGCAGCAATTCGCCCTCGCCTCCGGACTGGCGCTGGTCTTTGGCGTCGTCGGCGGAGTGATTGCCGGCGTCCCTCTGCGCATGCTCATCGAAGCCTGGGGCTGGCGCTCGGTGATGGGCGTCTCGGCGGCGCTGACCGCACTGCTGGCCATCGCCATCTGGCTGCGCGTGCGCGACGACCCGGCCGACTGGGCTTACGAAAGCCACGCGCAGGCGGCGCACGGCAGCGGGCAGCACGGTTCGATCCTGCGCGGGATGGCCGAAGTGCTCTCCTACCGCAACACCTGGATTCTGCTGATTACGCCGATTGGCATTGCCGGATCGGTCCTCACCTTCGCCGGTCTGTGGGGCGTACCCTTTCTGCGCCAGGTGCATGGCCTCGATACCCGCACCGCGGCGGCGATTACGTCGCTGCTGCTGATCGCCTGGGCGGTCGGAGGACCGCTCCTCGGCACCCTGTCCCAGCGCATGGGCCGCCGCCGACCGCTCTATGTGTGGACGACCGCGGCGGCACTCGCCGGCTGGCTGGTGGTCATCTACGCGCCGCTACCGATGTGGTTGTTGATCGTCACCCTGCTGTTCACCGGGCTGGTCTCCGGCAACCTGATCATCGGCTTCGCTTTCGCCAAGGAATCGGTGCCGGCGCGCCTGACGGGAACCGCTTCGGGGATCTGCAACATGGGGCCGCTGCTCGGCGGCATGTTGCTGCAGCCGGCCGTTGGCTGGCTGCTCGACGACAACTGGCTGGGAGCGACGGAGGGTGGCGCCCGGATTTATGATGCCACCGCGTATCAGACCGGCTTCAGCCTGATGGCCGGCTGCCTGGTGGTTTCGCTGTGCCTGATCCCGTTTGCCAAGGAAACCTACGCCAGGCAGACGCCCTGATTTCGCCGCGGCGCAGGCACTTCAATCTCTTGTGATGCGGCGGTACTGCACGGCTTCGGCAACATGCTGCGCCGCGACGGTCGAACTGCCGCTCAGGTCGGCAATGCTGCGGGCGACCTTGAGCAGGCGATGGTAGGCACGGGCGGAGAGATCGAAGCGACTGATCGCGTGTTTCAGAAGGGCCGCAGCGGCCGCTTCGGGCGCGCACCAATGGTCGATTTCCCGGGTCTCCAAGCGCGCGTTGGCCTTGCCCTGACGCCTGATCTGTGTTCCGCGCGCCAGCACGACGCGGGAACGCACCACCGCCGACGCCTCGCCATCAGCCGGCTGTTGCAGCGCTTCGGCGGGCAAGGCGGGAACCTCGATCTGCAAGTCGATGCGGTCGAGCAGGGGACCCGAGAGCCGACTCCGATAGCGCCGCACCTGCTCCGGCGTGCACCGGCAGCGGCCAGCCGGGTCGCCGTGATAGCCACAGGGGCAGGGATTCATCGCGGCAACCAGCTGAAACTGGGCTGGAAACTCCGCCTGTCGCGCGGCGCGCGAGATGTGGATGCGGCCGCTATCGAGCGGCTCGCGCAGCGCCTCGAGCACGCGCCGGTCGAACTCGGGGATTTCGTCGAGAAAGAGTACGCCCTGATGCGCCAGTGATATCTCGCCGGGACGCGGCACACTGCCGCCGCCGACCAGCGCCGCCGACGAAGCGGTGTGATGTGGCGCCCGATAGGGATGGCGGCGGAAGAACTCGGGGCGAAACTGCCCGGCCAGGGACAATACGGCCGCCGACTCCAGCGCCGCTGACAGGGTCATCGGCGGCAGCAAGCCCGGCAGGCGGCTGGCGAGCATCGACTTGCCGGTACCCGGCGGGCCGGCGAGCAGGATCGAATGCCCGCCCGCTGCGGCAATTTCGAGCGCGCGCTTGGCCTGCGCCTGACCACGCACATCGGCGAGATCGGGATAATCGTCGCCGCTGTCGTCCTCGCGGCTGTCGTCTGCGCGCAGGCATTCGGCCAAGGCACCCTGTCCGGTCAGGTGACCACAAACCTCGAGCAGGGTATTGGCGGCAAGGACCCGCACCTGGCGGGCGAGCGCAGCCTCGCGCGCACTGCTCGCCGGCAGAACGAAGCTTCGTCCCCGGCTGCCGGCGGCAAGGACCATTGCCAGGGCGCCACGGATCGGCCGCAGCTCGCCCGAGAGCGACAGCTCGCCGGCGAATTCATGGTCAGCCAGCGCGGAGGCGGGAATCTGGCCTGTCGCCGCCAGGATGCCGAGCGCAATCGGCAAGTCGAAGCGGCCCGATTCCTTGGGCAGGTCAGCCGGCGCGAGATTGACCGTGATCCGTTTGCTGGGAAAGCTGAAGCCCGAGTTCTGCAGCGCCGCCCGCACCCGATCGCGCGCCTCTTTGACCTCGGTATCGGGCAGGCCAACCAGCGTCACGCTCGGCAAGCCCCCCGCGAGATGCACTTCGACGGCCACTTCCGGGGCCGAAAGACCGTCCAGTCCGCGGCTGTGAACGATGGCCAGTGACATGGTCGCCGATCGTCAATGCGCGCCAGGGGCAGGGCGACGAAATGCAGTCAATCCGGTGGACCTGCCGCGCCCCCGCTCAGGCCGACGGGTCCGGCGGGTTTTCAAGCCGCTCCAGGGACTCCAGGCGCAGCTCGAGCGCCTTCAGCTTCTCGCGGGTGCGCTGCAGGACCTGCGTCTGGATATCGAACTCCTCGCGGCTGACCAGATCGAGCTTGCTGAAGAAGCTGGCAAGTAGCGAACGGGCGTTTTTTTCGATATCGGCAGCGGGACTGGCGGCGATGATGCCTCCCAGCCGGGCGCCAAGTTCTTCGAGAATTCTGGGGTCGAGCATGGGAATCACCGGGACGCAGTTGGTTTCTGAGTGCGCCGAGTTTAGCACAGGCGCGTCGCGCAACCGCGAACGCACCATTACGGTGCATCTCCTTGCCGGCGCCGCTCTATCGCAGTGCAGCAACCAATTCAGGGTGCCGAAGAGATCCTTCATACCATTGATTAATCAACATAAAAAATCGTGGCACGGAAAATGCTTGTACCTGGGCAGCAGTTCGTTTATTCCGTTGTTCAGGGCTCAAGCATGAAAAATGGCGCGCTTTCAAGCTCGTTCCCGGCGGCGTACTGGCCAGCGGGTAAGGCACAGGCAGGTCCACCAGGGAAAGCGCCGCAATGCGGGTGAGCCGCACAGCTTCTAGACAACTTTTGTTTCGACCGGGGAGGCTCCGCCCTCCCCTGACATGGAGTGCAACATGAAACTGGTTACCGCCATCATCAAACCCTTCAAGCTTGACGAAGTGCGAGAAGCGCTGTCGGCGATCGGCGTGCAGGGCATTACGGTCACCGAAGTCAAAGGCTTCGGACGTCAAAAAGGCCACACCGAGCTCTATCGCGGCGCCGAGTACGTCGTCGATTTTCTGCCGAAAGTGAAAGTCGAAGCAGCGATCCGCGACGACCTCCTCGAGCAAACCATCGAGGCCATCGAGAAGTCGGCCAGCACCGGAAAGATCGGCGACGGCAAGATCTTCGTCTCGACCATTGAAGAAGTCATCCGCATCCGCACCGGTGAAACCGGTGAGGAAGCCCTGTGAGGAGCCTGCCATGATACGCATTTTCGCCATCCTCGCCCTGCTTGGAGCCGTCGGCATCGGCGCCCCGGCGTGGGCTGCCGAGACCCCGGCCGGGCTCAACGCGACGAGCGCTGCCATGACTCTGGCACAGGCTCCGTCAGCAACGGCAGAAGTCGCTGCCGCCACCGCCGCGGCCATTGCCGCCGCTGCGCCGGTGGCGACCCTCAGCAAGGCCGACAACGCATGGATCATGGTCTGCGCCGCGCTGGTCATCCTGATGTCGCTGCCCGGGCTGGCCCTCTTTTACGGTGGCCTGGTACGCACCAAGAACATGCTCTCGGTGCTGATGCAGGTGTTCGTGACCTTTGCGCTGATCAGCGTGCTCTGGGTGGTGTATGGCTACTCGCTGGCGTTCACGGAAGGAGGCAGCTTCTTCGGGGTGCTCGACAAGGTCTTCCTGAAAGGAATCACCGCCGATTCGCTTGGCGCCACCTTCTCCAAGGGCGTGTTCATCTCCGAGTTGACCTTCGTCATCTTCCAGGGTGCTTTCGCAGCGATCACTTGCTGCCTGATCGTCGGCGCCTTCGCCGAGCGCGCGAAGTTCGCAGCGATCCTAGTCTTCATGGTGATCTGGTTTACCCTCTCCTACGCACCGATGGCACACATGGTCTGGTACTGGGCAGGTCCCGATGCCTATGTCGATGCCGCTGCCGGCGAGGCGGCCGGGGCAACCGCCGGCTTCCTGTTCCAGAAAGGCGCGCTCGACTTCGCCGGCGGCACCGTGGTGCACATCAACGCGGCGGTTGCCGGCCTGGTCGGTGCATTCATGATCGGCAAGCGGATCGGCTACGGCCGCGAATCGATGGCCCCGCACAGCCTCACCTTCACCATGATCGGTGCCTCACTGCTGTGGTTCGGCTGGTTCGGCTTCAACGCCGGCTCGGCACTCGAAGCGAGCGGTGGATCGGCGCTGGCGATGGTCAACACCTGGTTGGCAACGGCCTGCGCGACAATGTCCTGGATGCTCGCCGAATGGATGATCAAGGGCAAGCCTTCGATGCTCGGTGCAGCTTCCGGAGCGGTCGCCGGGCTGGTGGCGATCACTCCGGCAGCCGGCTTCGTCGGTGTCATGGGCGCCATCGTCATCGGCCTGCTGGCCGGCGTGATCTGCCTGTGGGGTGTCAATGGTCTGAAGCATCTCCTCGGCGCCGACGATTCGCTCGACGTCTTTGGGGTCCATGGCGTCGGCGGCATTCTCGGCGCGATCCTGACGGGGGTCTTCGCAGCACCGTCACTGGGCGGCAGCGGCGTCTATGACTACGTCGCCAACGCTGTCGGCGAATACGACATGACCGCGCAAGTGATCAGCCAGCTGTGGGGCGTCGGCACGGTGATCGTCTGGTCCGGCGTCGTCTCAGTCGTGGCCTTCAAGCTTGTCGACCTGGTGATCGGCTTGCGGGTCCCGGAAGACGAAGAGCGCGAAGGCCTCGACATCACCTCACACGGCGAATCGGCCTACCACTACTGAGCCGATCGACCGTCAAGAACTCTCCCCTTCGGGCGCCCACGTGGCGCCCGTTTTTTTTGCGTGCGCAAGCTGCCCGTGGCGGGGAGGAAGACGCCTGCAGTTCGCATCCCCGGGATGGGGCAAGGGCAACCCCTCGATTCTTGGCGCAGAATCCCTTAATCTAGCCGGTCTTGCAACACATTCATCGACGACCCGGCTGCGCCCGGGATAACTTGAGCGGGGAAAAACGATGCCTTTTCTGAGCTGGCGAAACCAGTATCGCGTCGGGGTCGCCGACATCGACCAGGAGCATCGCTATCTTTTCGAGTTGATCAACGAATTCCACGACAGCCACCGCGGCGGCGCCGATGCGCAAGCTCTGGCGCAGATTCTCAACCGCCTGGTGCAATATGCCGAGGAGCATTTTCGCCACGAGGAGGAGAGCATGCGGGAAAGCGAGTATCCGCTACACGCCGAGCATTGCGCGCTGCACGAGGCGCTCTACATGACGCTCTTCCGTCTCTCGGAAGAACTCGCCGCGGGCTCGTTGCGGATCGACAGGGACACCCACCGCTTCCTCCGCAACTGGTTGGTCGAGCACATTCTCAAGCACGATCTGGCGTTTGGCGATTATTTCGCGCGTCGGGCAAAAGCGATGGCGAACGGAGAACAGGAAAGCCTTGGGGAAGCCGCCACGCAATGACCCGCCCGGGCACGGTCCCGCGGTGCGCGCCGGGCGCGGACCATCTGCCCGCCTTACCGCCAGCGCACGCCCCCCTGCGCTCTTCCACTCCTTGAACAGGAGCGTCGTCTGTGCCACATTTGCGGTCCTGGGCGCGCCTTTTCGGCGCAATTCCTAAGCGCGAGCACGGCATCGAAACACCACCCAGCAAGCCCACCAGGCACATGGAGAAAGCATGAAATACGTGATTTGGGTATTCTGGCCAGCGTTCATCGCGGCCGGAATTGCCGAAACGATCTTCTTTACGATGATCGACCCCGAGCAGTTGTACCTCTTCGGACAACGCGTCGAATGGTCGGTCACCGCCACCTACTCGACAGGTTTTCTGCTCTTCTGGCTGGTCTGCATCGGATCAAGCCTGATGACCTATCTGATGATGCCCCGAGACGCCAAGGAGGCGCTGATGAAAGCAGCCGGTGACCGCGACGATCTCGCCCGGCCGAAACGCCGGGAGCCGCGCAGCGTCGGCCGCTAGATCGAAGACAAGCCGCCGTCGAGGTCGTTCTGCAGGTCAACGACGGCTTCGAGGCCGACGGCAATGCGCAGCAGATCCTCGCTGACGCCTGCCGCGGCCCGCTGTTCGGGCGTGATTCGCCCGTGCGTTGTCGTCGCCGGATGCGTCAACGTCGTTTTCGTATCGCCGAGATTGGCGGTAATCGACAACAAACGGCAGCTATCGACCACCTTCCAGGCTTCCTGACGCGCCCCCTTGACGGTGAACGAGACGATCGCCCCACCGCTTTTCTGCTGCCTGCACGCCAGGTCGAACTGCGGATGCGAAGCCAGGCCCGGATAGTAGACACGTTCCACCCGAGGATGCCGCTCCAGCCACTGCGCGAGTTGCAGTGCCTTCGCCGACTGCGCGTGCATGCGAATCTGCAGCGTCTCAAGGCCTTTCAGCAGTACCCAGGCGTTGAACGCGGAAAGCGTCGGGCCGGCGGTGCGCAGGAACCTGAACACCTCATCGGTCAGTCTCCTCGGCCCGGCGACGGCGCCGCCGAGCACCCGACCCTGACCATCGAGATATTTGGTCGCCGAATGCAGTACCAGATCGGCACCGAGATCGAGCGGCCGCTGCAGAATCGGCGTGCAGAAGCAGTTATCGACCACCACCAGGACACCCCGGGCGTGCGCAATGCTGACCAGCGCAGCGATGTCGGCAATTGCCGTCAGCGGATTCGACGGTGTTTCCAGGAACAGGAGCCTGGTTTCTGGCCGCAGCGCCGCCTGCCAGGCGGCATTGTCGGTCTGGGCGACAAAGCTGGTCTGGATTCCGAAGCGCGGCATGATGCTGCCAAGCATCTGCTGCGTCGCGCCAAACAGCCCCGTCGAGGCAACGATGTGGTCGCCGCTGCTGCATAGCGCCATCACCAGCGAGAGAACGGCCGACATCCCCGAGGCGGTGGCGACGCAGGCCTCGGCGCCTTCGAGCGCGGCCAGACGCTCCTGAAAGGTCGTCACTGTCGGATTGGTAAAGCGCGAGTAGACGTTGCCTTCTTCCTCACCCGAAAAGCGGGCGGCTGCCTGGGCCGCGCTGTCAAAGACAAAACTAGAGGTCAGATACAGCGCCTCGCTGTGCTCGTTGAACTGGCTACGTTCCTGACCCGCGCGCACGGCCAGCGTCTCCAGCGAGTAGCTGCGCGGGGTGTCCCCTGAGGCCATCGATTCGCTTGCTTCCATTGGCTCCATCTTCAATCCACGGACATCAGGTTCAACTGCAACTGGTTGGACGACCAGAGTTCTTCCCGCGCCGCACCGTAGCCTTCGCGGGCCAGTTCGATGGCATTCAGATACTCCGGGCTGACGTCGCCGGTGATGTAGGAGCCATCAAAACACGACGTGTCAAAGCAGCACAGCGACGGTTTCAATTCCCTGATCGACGCCTTCAGCGCGTCGAGATCCTGGTAGACCAGTGCGTCGGCGCCGATTTCACGGGCGATCTCTTCGCCGGTGCGGCCGGTGGCAATCAGCTCGCCGCGCGTCGGCATGTCGATTCCATAGACGTTCGGGTAGCGCACCGGCGGTGACGCCGACGCGAAATAAACTTTCAGCGCCCCCGCAGCACGCGCCATTTCGACGATCTCGCGGCTGGTCGTGCCACGCACGATTGAATCGTCAACCAGCAACACGCGCTTGCCCTTGAACTCCTGGGCAACCGTATTGAGTTTCTGGCGAACCGAGCGTTTGCGTGTCGCCTGGCCCGGCATGATGAAGGTGCGACCAATGTAGCGGTTCTTGACGAAACCCTCGCGATAGGGAACGTTGATGCGCTGCGCGAGCTGCATCGCCGAGGGGCGACTCGAATCGGGAATCGGGATGACCACGTCGATCTCCTCGACCGGAATATGCTTCACCAGCTTGTCGGCCAGATGCTCGCCCATGTGCAGTCGCGCTTCATAGACCGAAACGCCGTCGATTACCGAGTCTGGACGCGCGAGGTAGACAAACTCGAAAATGCACGGGGCCAACGCCGAGTGGCGCGCGCACTGCCGTTGGTGCATGCGATGATCGAGGTCGATGAAGATCGCCTCGCCCGGATCGACGTCGCGCAGCACCTTGAATCCCAGGGTGTCGAGCGCCACCGACTCGGAAGCAAAAAGGTACTCGGTGCCTTCGGCCGTCTCGTTGATGCCCAAGACCAGCGGACGAATTCCGAAAGGGTCACGGAAAGCGAGCATGCCGTAACCGGCGATCATCGCCACCACGGCATAGGCGCCGCGGCAGCGACGATGAACCGCCGACACGGCACCAAAGATGATATCGAGATCGAGACGATAGCCCTTGGCGGTGGCCTGCAATTCGTGCGCCAGCGCGTTGAGCAGCACTTCCGAATCGGAGTGCGTATTGATGTGCCGCAGGTCCTGGCGGAACATCTCTTCCTTGAGCTCCTGGGTATTGGTCAGGTTGCCGTTGTGACCGAGGACGATCCCGAACGGCGAGTTCACATAGAAAGGTTGAGAGAGCGAGGAATCGAACGCCGATCCAGCCGTCGGGTAACGGCAATGCGCGATCCCCATGTTGCCCGGTAGAGCGCGCATGTTGCGCGTGCGAAAAACGTCGCGCACCAGCCCGGACCCCTTGTGCATGTGGAAGGCATCATCCTCGACAGTCGCAATGCCAGCCGCGTCCTGGCCGCGATGCTGGAGGACCATCAACCCATCATAAAGCAACTGGTTTACAGGTGACGTTGCGACAACTCCGAGGATCCCGCACATAGTGTTTTTCCTAGCCAAACCTGATTCGTTTAGTCACTTCTGATGGCAACCACGGCTTGCTCGCCAGTACTGCCGTTTCAAGCGGCGCCGAAAAGTACGCCTCGCTCCACCACTTCTCTTTGGGTAGCGACGTCATGCCGCCAACGGACACCAGAACCAGGACGATCAACAGGCCGCGAGCGGCGCCGAAGATGATTCCCAGCAGACGATCGGTCAAGGTCATTCCGAGCGCCTTGAGCAGGCTACGCACAGCCAGACGCAGCAGCGACATCACCACCAGTACGGCGACGAAGATGGTCACCCAGCCGGCGACCAGTCGCAGCGCCGGGTCAGCAATCGACGTAAACCCCTCGGCGACCATGGAGCCCCACCAGCGGGCGGCGAAAAATGCAAGCACCCACGCCACCAGGGCAATGATCTCGCCAACCACACCACGCCACATGCCGAGCACCAGGGAGACGCCAACGACAAACAACACTACGTAGTCGAAGACGGTCATGAGCGGCCGGCGACGACTCCGCCAACGCCAATCTTCTTCAGCTTGTCGAGGGCTTTCTCGGCCGCCTCGCGGTTGGGAAACGGACCGGCGCGCACGCGCGTTCGCTTGCCGGCTGGCGAATTGAGGATTTCGGTATAGGTGGCAACGCCGGCACGGTCGATCTTGGCGACCAGCTTCTTGACGTTGGCCGGGTCGGCGAAAGCGCCGACCAGGATGACGTACTGCCCGTCCGAGGAGACCGGCGGGGGCGGCGGAGGGGGCGGCGGCGGTTCGGGCTTCTTGACGATGGCCGGAGCGGGCGGCGGCACCGGTTTCTCGGCTTTTTTCGGCGGCGATTTCTCAACCGGCTTGGCCGCATGTTCCAGACGTTTTTCCTCCGCCTTCTCGGCGACCGCTGGCGCGTCGGCCGGCAGCGCAGCGACGTGCTCGTCGCTACCCGTCGCCACGGCCGCTGGCGGAGACGAGCGCGCCACCAGTTCGCCGGGGTCGAAGGGCTGTTGGTCCTGCCCCGGAATGCGGATCTGGATGTCCTGGACGGGCTGCTTCGGCTCTTCGTCCATGACCATTGGCAAGACCACCGCAGCCAGCCCGGCAATCGCCACCGCGCCAACGAGACGGCGACGCGCTTTCTTCTTGAGGTGTAATTGCGGGTCGGATGATTCAGTCATTTGCATCGTGGAATCCACTTGCGTCGCTTCGCTCAGCGACCGTTCTGCATGCTGCGCATGACGGCCGCGACCGTGTAGAACGATCCAAAGACGGCGATTCTATCATTTTCACCGGCCAGCTTGGCAGAACGCGCGAAGGCCTGTTCGGGTGACGACAGGCATTCGACCTCACCGCCCAAGCTGGCGGCAGTCACCACCTCCGCCAGGCTGGCAGCCGACGCACCACGTGGCCCGCCGAGATCAGCGAGCAGCCAGCGATCGATCCTGCCGGCCAACGGCGCCAGCGACCCGGCGATATCCTTGTCGGCAAGCATGCCGACAACGGCGAGGGTGCGCGCGAAGAAGCCCATTCCGGCCAGGTTGTCGACCAGTTCTCCGACCGCCTGCGGATTGTGGGCGACGTCGAGGACGATCGTCGGGCGGCCGGGCAGGACCTGAAAACGCCCGGGCAAGTCCAACTCGATCAGGCCTCGCCGCACGGCGCTCATGGAAACCGGCAGCCGCGTTTTGAGCCCCTCGACAGCGGCGAGCGCGGCGCAGGCATTGCGCAGTTGGCAGCGGCCACGCAAACCGGGATTGGCCAGGCCGCCCCGGCGCAGACCGCCCCGGCCCCAGAAGGTCCACTGTGCCGCGTCCCCGAAATGACCGAAGTCGCGGCCCAGCAGCTGTAAATCGGCGCCAACAGCGAGCGCCTGCGCAATCAGCGAAGCGGGTGGATCCGGATCGGCACAGAGCGCCGGCTTGCCAGCACGAAAAATGCCCGCCTTCTCGAAGCCGATGGATTCGCGTGTCGGACCCAGCCATTCGGTGTGATCCAGAGCAATGCTGGTAACCAGCGCGCAATCCGCATCGTAGGCATTGACCGCATCGAGCCGCCCGCCGAGGCCGACTTCGAGAATCAGGACCTCGACCGCCTGCGCAGCGAACACCTCCAGGGCGGCCAGCGTGCCGAACTCGAAGTAAGTGAGCGCGATGCCATGGCACGCCTTTCTCGCCTCCTCAACCTTGGCAAATGCTGCACAGAGCAGGGCATCGTCCACGGCTCGCCCATTGATTCGCACGCGCTCGTTGTAGTCGAGCAGATGCGGCGACGAATAGCAGCCGACGCGATAACCGGCAAAGGTATAGATCGCTTCGAGGTAGGCGCAAGTCGAGCCCTTGCCGTTGGTTCCGGCGACCGTAATCAGCGGACATGGCAACTGCTGGCGCAACGCCTCCTTGACCAGTTGGACACGTTCCAGCCCGAGCTCGATTCCTGCCTGCCCCTTGGGGTGAAGCCCTTCGAGATAGGCCAGCCAGTCGGTCAGGGAGGCCGGCGCGAAAGCCCCGGGAGATGCAGGCGACGCGCTGCCCGCGCGCCCGCTCACGGCGCCGTCCTCACTGCAGTGTGGGCCGCCTCAGCAACAGAGCCAGCAAGGCCGCTACCCGGTCCTTCATCTCGCGGCGGTCTACGATCATGTCGATGGCTCCCTTTTCAAGGAGGAATTCGGAGCGCTGAAAACCCTCCGGCAGGGTTTCGCGAACCGTCTGCTCGATTACCCGCGGTCCGGCAAAACCGATCAGCGCTCCCGGCTCGGCGATCACCACGTCGCCGATAAAGGCGAAGGACGCCGAGACGCCACCCATGGTCGGGTCGCTGAGAATCGAGATGAACGGCAGCTTGGCTTGCGCCAGCAGAGTCAGGACCGCCGTCACCTTGGCCATCTGCATGAGCGAGAAAAGCCCTTCCTGCATCCGTGCACCGCCCGACGCGGCGACACAGATGAAGGGCACGCGCTGCTCGACAGCCGCCTGCACTCCACGCACGAAACGCTCACCGAGCACCGACCCCATCGAACCGCCCATGAAGTCGAACTCGAAAACGGCCAGCACTACCGGCAGCCCTTTCATGGTTCCCTGCATGACCACCAGCGCCTCGGTCTCGCCGGTGCTGCTGGCCGCCTCCTGCAGACGCTCCGGATAACGGCGGCTGTCCTTGAAGTTCAGCGAATCGACCGGCAGCACGTCGTCACCGAACTCGAGGCGCCCCTCGCGATCGAGCAGGATATCGATCCGCGCCCGCGCGTTGACGCGCATATGGTGAGCGCACTTCGGGCAGACGTGACAGTTGCTGGCCAGATCGGTGGCATAGAGCACAGCCTCACAGCTTGGGCATTTGCTCCACAGACCCTCGGGCAACGCCGACTTGCGCGCCGAAGCTGCGCCGCTTCTCTTGATCTTCGGGGGTAGCAGCTTGCTCAACCAGCTCATGGCATTCCTCGCGACGGATTCGTTGCCGCGTCAATCGCCTGGCGCATTTCGGCGACCAGGGCGCGGACTTTGCTGCAGGCCTCGTCGGGTGACGAGTGTTCGAGTTCTTCGATGATTCGGCTACCAACCACGACGGCATCGGCGTGCTCGGCCACTGCGGCAGCCGTCGCCGCGTCGCGGATGCCGAAACCGACGCCCACCGGCACCCCGGTACGCGCCCGAATCTCCGGGATACGGGCTGCAACGGCGGCGACGTCGAGCGCGGCGGAGCCGGTCACTCCCTTCAACGACACGTAGTAGATGTAGCCACTGGCCAGAGCACCGACCTGCGCCATGCGCGCCTCGCTGGAAGTCGGCGCCAACAGGAAGATCGGATCGAGCGCATGCCGGTGCAGGGTCTGCGCAAAGTCAATCGCCTCCTCCGGCGGGTAGTCGACCACCAGAACCCCGTCTACTCCCGCGTCGAAAGAGGCCGCGGCGAAGGCCTCGACGCCCATCGACTCGATCGGATTGGCGTAGCCCATCAGAACGATCGGCGTGTCGTTGTCGTCAGCACGGAAATTGGCCACCATCTCGAGCACTTTTCGTAAGCTGACACCCTTGGCCAGAGCTCGCTCGGAAGCCCGCTGGATGGTTGGCCCATCGGCCATGGGATCGGAGAACGGCACGCCAAGTTCGATGATGTCAGCGCCGGCGAGGACCAGAGAATGCAGCAAGGGAACGGTCAGCACGGGATCCGGATCGCCGGCGGTGATGAACGGGATCAGCGCCTTGCGCCCCTGCGCCTGCAGGCGCTCGAATACAGCCTCGATTTTCGACATGGTCAGAGTTTGATGCCCGATTTATCGGCAACGGTGTGCATATCCTTGTCACCGCGACCGGAGAGGTTGACCAGCAGGATCTTGTCTTTGGGCAGCGTCGGCGCCAGCTTGCTGGCGTAGGCCAGGGCATGGCTCGATTCGAGCGCCGGGATGATGCCTTCGAGACGGCACAGGTCGTGAAAGGCCTTTAGCGCATCGGCGTCGTCGATGCTGACGTATTCGGCGCGGCCGCTATCTTTGAGCCAGGCGTGCTCGGGGCCGACTCCAGGGTAATCGAGGCCGGCCGAAATCGAATGGGTTTCGGTGATCTGACCATTCTCGTCCTGCAGGAGATAGGTGCGGTTGCCGTGCAGGACGCCCGGACGACCGGCGGTCAGCGAAGCGGCATGATGTCCGGTCGCGATCCCCGCGCCGGCCGCTTCGACGCCGATCAGACGCACCCCGGGAACCGGGATATAGGGATGGAAGATACCCATCGCGTTCGAGCCACCGCCGACGCAGGCGATCACCACATCCGGTTGGCGACCGCACTGCTCGAGCATCTGCGCAATCGACTCGCGGCCGATGACCGACTGGAAGTCGCGCACCATCATCGGATAGGGATGCGGGCCGGCAACCGTGCCGATGATGTAGAAAGTGTCGGAAACCTGTGCCACCCAGTCACGCATCGCTTCGTTGAGCGCGTCCTTGAGCGTTCGTGAACCACTATTGACTGGTACCACCGTCGCGCCGAGCAGCTTCATGCGGTAGACATTGGCCATCTGCCGCTGGATGTCGTCGGCCCCCATATACACCACGCATTCCATGCCATAGCGAGCCGCCACGGTCGCCGTCGCAACGCCGTGCTGGCCGGCGCCGGTTTCGGCAATGACGCGCCCCTTGTGCATGCGCCGGGCGAGCAGCGCCTGGCCAATGCAGTTGTTGATCTTGTGCGCCCCGGTGTGGTTGAGGTCTTCGCGCTTCAGATGGATTTGCGCACCGCCAAGCAGTTCTGACCAGCGCCGGGCGTGGTAGATGGGACTCGGACGGCCGACATAGTGGCGCAGCTCGTGGTCGAATTCGGCGACGAACTGCGGATCGCGTTGCGCGCTGGCGTAGGCCTCCTTCAGCTCGTCGAGCGCACCGATCAGGGTTTCTGCGACAAAAACACCGCCGTACTGGCCAAAATGGCCCGCAGCGTCGGGCAAATCATAAACATCAACGGCCATCAACAATCTCCTTGCGGCGGTTTGCGACAAAAACATCTGCAGCGTCTCGAACGTCCGGCCCGCCGCTGCACCGCCACAGGCATTCCCGGCCGGATGGCGTTCAGTGGCTGCGCTCGCGCCCGGCGCCAATCCGGCAGGTCCAGCGCAGCTGCGCTTGCGCTATCCGTCGCTGCTTTCCGATCCTGCCGCCCGCAGCGCGGCGACAAAGGCGCGGATCTTTTCGACATCCTTGATTCCCTTGCCTGCCTCGACGCCCGACGAGACATCAACTGCTGCCGGGCGCACACGGCGCACCGCTTCGCCGACATTGTCGGCATCCAGGCCACCGGAGAGGATCAGTGGCTTGCCCAGCGATTGGGGCACCAACGCCCAGTCGAAAATCTTGCCACCACCACCGTAGCCTTCGACAAAGGCGTCGAGAAGGATGGCTTGCGCCGAAGGGAAGCGAGCCGCGTATTGTACCAAATCCAGTCCGGGCCTGACGCGCGCCGCCTTGATGTACGGCCGATCGAACTGCCGGCAATACCCCTCGTCCTCGTCGCCGTGAAACTGCAACAGGTGGATCGGCAGCGCGGCCAGCGTTGCGCGTACCAGCGCCGGATCGGCATTGACGAAGAGTCCGACGATGGTGACGAATGGCGGCACGGCGTTGGCCAGCGCAGCCGCCGCCCGCAGGTCGACGTAGCGCGGACTTGGCGGAAAAAAAACCAGGCCCAGCGCGTCGGCACCCTCGCGCACGGCGCACAGCAGATCCTCGCGGCGAGTCAGCCCGCAAATCTTGAGGCGCGGAATCCTGGCCATGGCGGTCGCCCTGCTCATCTCCCTGCTCATCTCCCTGGCCCGACGGGAAGCAGCTGGGCCTCTTCGCCGAACGGCAGGCCCCAGTGCGGCGGGTACTTGACTGCGGCGAGATAGAGCCCGGCGGCAGCGAAGGTTGGCGCCGCCAGGCGGCGATCGCCGGCCGCCAGCAGTTCGCCAATCCACCCCGGTGGATGCTTGCCCTGACCGACGTGAACCAGACTTCCGACCAGGTTGCGCACCATGTGGTGAAGAAAGGCCGAGGCCTCGAAATCAAACACAAGGAGCTCGCCGACACGCGTGACCTCGGCCTTGTGCATGAGCTTGACGGGTGAGTGTGCCTGGCATTGCGCCGCCCGAAAAGCCGAGAAATCGTGCTCGCCGAGCAACAGCGCAGCGCCAGCCTGCAGCGCGCCCAGATCAAGCGGATGGTGGTACCAGCCAACGCGGCCGGGCCATAGCCCGGTGCGGTGCGCCCGGTTGAGGAGCAGATAGCGATAGTGTCGGGCATAGGCCGAGGCGCGCGCGTGGAAATCGTCGGCAACCGGCTGCGCCCAGCGCACGGCGACCGCTGGCGGCAGGAAGGTGTTGATTCCTCGCACCCAGGAGAACATCGGCCGCTCAAGGGGTGTGTCGAAATGCACCACCTGGCCCAAGGCATGCACGCCGGCGTCGGTACGCCCGGCACAGATCACCCGCACCGCCGTGCCAGCGAACTGCTGCAAGGCTTCCTGGAAGGCGTCCTGGACCGTACCGCCACCAGGCTGCTTCTGCCAGCCGCGATAAGCACTCCCGTCGTATTCGACGGCCAGGGCGATGCGCACGCGCTAAGCCTGGCGGAGAAGAAAGGCGCCGACGACACCGGCGACAAGCAGAATCAGCGCCGGGTCGGACCACGAAAAGGGCCGGTCAGCGAGTTCAAAGACCTCACCCTCTCCCCCCGTGTTCGGCGCCTTGAGCATGATCCGCCAGTCGCGCGGACGCGGCAAGGTCTCGATGTGGCGCATCACCAAGAGGAGGCGCACGACGCTGCGGTCGGGGTCGACGCCACAGCGCCGCAGCGGCTGCAGCAGGCGATGAGTGGCGACCAGCAGTTCGGGCACAGGCATCCATTCCACAAGTACCGCCACCGCACTCAAGGCGAGCAGCAAGCGCCCGCCATGCGTCGCGGCGGCGAGCAAGCCCTCGCGAGTGGGGGCGAGAGCACCGCCCCAGGCAGGTTCGCCCGCCGCCCCCCAGGCGACGATGACGAACAGCGACAGGAACAGCCAGCGCGTCCGCCAGGCGAGGCGCAGCGCACGGCGAAGTGCTGCCGGGCCAAGAAACGGTAGGACAAGAAGAGCGGCGAGCAGTTGTTCGCCATCCAGGCACTGGCTCGCCAGCAGCAGCAACAGCCAGACGACCAGGCGGGTTGTGGGATGCACGGCGGACCAGCTTTCGTGTGGAGGGATCGACAGACCGCCAAGACCGGAATTCTCGTTCCGATGGCGGTCGACGTCTACTCGCGCAACTCGCCGAGGATGGCCAGCGCCGCTTCACGCTGCGCTGCGTCGCCATCCTTGATGACCTCTTGCAGGAGCTCGCGTGCGCCTTCGAGATCACCCATTTCCTGGTAGGCCTTGGCGAGGTCGATCTTGGTAGCCACCTCTTCGCTGGAGCTGATGTCGGCGTCGCTCGCCAAATCCATATCGGATGAAAACGCGAAATCGGCCGTGCTGTCGGCCTGCGTCGTCGAGAAATCCGGGTTGACCAGCGTGTCTTCCTGGTCGGCTTCGAAAACAGAGCCCGCGGAGCCAGCAGACTCGGCGGCTTCGGGCACGGCGGCGCCAGAGCGGCCGTCGCGATCGCTGTCTTCCAGGTCCAGGTTGATCGACGACATGTCGAACGACGGATGCTGCATTCCCTCGCCAAGGACGGTCGACTCGGTCAGCGTGACGTCAAACTCCAGCGCGTCAGCGTCAGCGTCCGCCACCGCATTGTCGGGCACCTCGGCGGGCTCAAGCGGCGGCACCTCCTGCGTCTCGGCGGTTCGGTCGACCGGTTCTTCGACGCCCAGATCGAACTCGAAGTCGAGACCCGCGCCGGGCTGCGAAGATGTCTCGCGCGCATCGGCCCCGATCAGCATCGTCTCCTCGGGCATTCCGAATTCCTCCACCGGGATTGGCGGAGAATCGGGTTCGGCATCGTCAAATTCGCTCTCGGACGACGCCGAGGCTCTTGGCAAGGATGTCGCAAAATCAAAATCAAGGGCAGCCCCCGGCGCGGGACTCGGGAACGAGAGCGTCGTCTCGAGAAAATCGTCGTCAGCGACGACTGGCGAATCTGGCGTCGCGTCGCCGGCCCCGAGATCGAAATCGAGGTCCGCCAGATCGCTCGCTGCGCTCGCCCCGGAGGCCGTCGGCGCAGCAGAAGCCGCAGACTGAACAGGCGATTTCGCCGGCTCGGGCTCGGCGGGCCTGACCAAGGTATCTTCGTGCTCGGCCTCCGAAGCGGCTGCCGCTGGCCGGTCGTGTTTAACGATCAGCGTGTCTTCATACGACGGATCGACGGCCATCGTGTCGTGGCCGGGTCGCTCAATGGCGATGGTTTTCTCACTGGGGTCGACGCCACCGTCATCCACTGCTGCAGACTCGGACGCAGCCGGTGGCTGCTCGGCTTGCCCAGCCGAGCCGAACAGGGCGTTCTTGGGATCAAGCTGGAGGCCCATGGCGGCCGCTTTTTCCCAATCGCTGCCAAAACCGCCGGTGGCGTTGAACAGCTCCGTCGCCAGCGCATCGAACGGCTTGATATCCTTGCGGCTAAAGTAGATCTCGAGCAGCTTCAAGTGAATCGCATGCCGCTCGGGATCCTTCTGGCGAGCCTCCAGGAGGATCTCTTCGGCCTGCGCGTCCCGCCCATACGCCATATAGACGTCGGCCTCGGCAACCGGATCGACCTCGTCGGTGTCGATGCTGCCGGGACCGGCCTGGCTGAAATCGGTCTGTGCCATCGAGTGCGAGGTATCGACGCTCTGCCCGCCCGTACTGCGAAATACCGAGTTGGCCACCAGGCTGTTGTCGCCCTGCGGTGCAAGCGTGCTGAGCTGCGAATCGAGAGGACCCTCGCCCCCGCCCTGGCGACGCCGTCTGGCCAGCCAGTACGCGGCGAGCAGCGCGAGAATGCCACCGCCTGCGGCCATGAACGACGTACTCGTCAGCAAGTCGTCGAGGAAACTCGGCTCTTCGGGCGGCGGCAATACGATCTTTGGTTTCGGCGCCGCCGCCGGTTTTGGCGGTTCGACCGGCTTGGGCTCTTCCGCCTTGACTTCGGCCTTGGGCTCCTCGGGCTTTTGCTCCGCCTGGGCGAGCACTTCGCTCGGCCGGCTCTCGGCAGGCTGCGCCGGCGGCCTGTCCATCGACATCGCAGGTGCCGCTGCACTGGCAACGGGCGCCGCCGGGCTGGCGGCTGGCGCAACGATCGCGGCGGCCGGTGGCATCGGTGCGGGCTGGCCCGCCGCCTGCTTCTCCAGCTCAGCCAGGCTCTGACTCTTCAACTCGACCAGCCGTTGCAACTCGGCCACGTTCCTCTCGAGAGCCGCCAAACGCTCGTTGGCTTCCTTGAGCGCCTGCTCCTTGGCGATCAGATCCTCGTCGCTGCGCTTGCCGGTCGCCACCGGCTTGCCGCCGGGAAGCTCGCTCTTCGAGACCTTCAGTTGATCCTTGGGCTCTGCAAGAGGCGCCGCCGAATCCTGGACTTTGGTCGTGATCTTGCCTGACGCTTGCTGCCGCGCCTCCTCTTCGGCGGCCGGAGAATCAGCCGCCGTCGAGGCGAGTTTGCGACGGTAGGAACTCCAGTCCGACGACTGCGCAATCACCACCCGTCTGGCTTCGTCCTGCGAAATCGTGCTCAGACTGCCTTTATCCGGTATCGACAGAATCTTGCCGGCGCGCAGGCGATTCATGTTGCCGCGGTCGAACGCGTCCTCGTTGGCACGGAACAGGCCAACCAGCATCTGGTCGAGAGACACTCCCTCCGGCCGGGTTTCACGAGCGATCTTGCTCAGCGTTTCGCCGCGTTCGACCCGGCGCGTTCCGCCGCCAGCTGCTGACGGCTGCTCCGGAGGTGATGGGGCACGCGCCTGCACCATGGGCCGCGCCGGAGCAGCGCGCGCGGCTCCGGTCTCAGGCCCGCGCGCTTCACTCGCCGGCCTGGCCGGCGTCACTGGCCGGGCACCCAGAGCCGGGCCAGTGGAGGCACCTGCTCGGGCGGCAAACTCGGGAGGATCGAGCAGAAACGTGTAATCGCGAATCAAGCGCCCGGTTGGCCAATTGAGCTCTAGGAGCAGGTCGACGAACGGGTCGTTGATGGGCCGAGAGGAAGTCAGTTTGATGATCGAACGGCCGCTGGGATTCTTGGTGATCGCGAAACTGATCCCCAGCAGCGTCGAGGAGTAGTCGACGCCGGCCCGCTTGAACTCATCGGGAGCCGCCAGCTTGGCCTGCATTTCCGCAATCTCTTCGCGCGTCGCGAAGACCTCCACCTCGGCGCGCAAAGGCTGGCCGAGCGCCGAGAAGACGGTGATCTGGCCCAGCCCCGCGGCCTCGCTGGCCACAGGCACGGAGGCCAGCACCAGTGATGACGCCACCGCCCATACCGAGGTCCGCAATCTGAAATCCTTTGCTGTCTGACGTATTTTTCTGGCCACGGCGCCACCCTGAGCGTCGAAATCGGAATTATTAAAATAACATCATGGGGTTAGCCATGCAAGCTAAACTTGCTTCTGAATCACGGCCCGGACAAAGCCCCAAACCCGGCCTGTCACAAGTACTTTGTTTATTCAATTTCAATCAGCTATCGATCAGAACACGAAGCATGCGACGAAGCGGTTCAGCCGCCCCCCAGAGCAACTGGTCGCCGACCGTAAACGCACCAAGGTACTCCCCGCCCATCGCCAGCTTGTGCAGCCGCCCGACCGGGACCGACAAGCTGCCGGTCACCGCCGCCGGGGTCAACTCGCGCTCGCTGATTTCGCGTTCGTTGGCAACGACTTTCACCCACTCATTCCCCTGCGCGATGATCGCGTTGACTTCGTCGAGCGGGACATCGCGCTTGAGCTTGATGGTCAGTCCCTGCGAATGGCAACGCATGGCGCCGACACGTACGCAGAGCCCGTCAACCGGAATACTGCCCGGCGAACGAAACGGCGGGCGGCCGAGGATCTTGTTGCACTCGGCGCCGCCCTTCCATTCTTCCTTCGACTGCCCGTGTTCGACCGACGCATCGATCCACGGGATCACGCTACCGGCGAGCGCCGTGTGCCGGAAGTTGCTGGTCGGAAAATCCGCCGAGCGCATGGTTTCAGCAACCTTGCGATCGATGTCCAGAATCGCCGAAGCCGGATCGGCCAACTCGGACTTCACCGCATCGTGCAGCACGCCCATCTGCAGCAGAAGCTCGCGCATGTTCTGTGCGCCGGCCCCCGATGCCGCCTGGTAGGTCATCGCGCTGACCCACTCGACGAGGTCCTGCCGGAACAGTCCGCCGAGCCCCATCAGCATCAGCGAAACCGTGCAGTTGCCGCCGATCCAGTTTCGGCCACCGTTGGCCAGGGCAGCGTCGATAACCTCGCGGTTCACCGGATCGAGGATGATCACCGCATCGTCCTTCATGCGCAGCGTCGACGCGGCGTCGATCCAGTGACCATTCCAGCCAGCGGCGCGCAGGCGGGGGAAGACCTCCTTCGTGTAGTCACCGCCCTGGCAGGTGACGACAATGTCCATCTGCTTGAGGGAGTCGATCGACATCGCATCGTGCAGGCTGCCCGCTTCCCTGCCCGCGAGCAGCGGCGCCTTGCCGCCGACGGCGGAAGTCGAGAAGTAGAGCGGCTCGATGTGCTCGAAGTCGCCCTCTTCCACCATTCTTTGCATCAGCACCGAACCGACCATGCCGCGCCAACCGACCAGACCTACCTTGTTCATTTGTTCACCTCTGCCAGAAATCCCGTTGAATCGCTTCACTCAATTCACGCACTCGACTTGCAGCGCGGCGAGTACCGCGTCGCCCATCTCGCGGGTACCGACCTGCCGCATTCCGGGCTCATGGATGTCAGCCGTCCGGTAGCCCTGGCCCAGCACCTTCTTGACCGCGTTCTCGATACGCTGGGCAGCGTCATGACGCGCAAAAGTGTAACGCAACATCATCGCCGCCGAGAGGATCGTAGCCAGCGGATTGGCGATCCCCTGACCAGCAATATCCGGCGCCGATCCGTGACAGGGTTCGTACATGCCCTTGTTGTTGGCGTCCAGTGACGCCGAAGGCAACATGCCGATCGAACCGGTGAGCATCGCCGCCTCGTCGGAGAGAATGTCACCGAACATGTTGCCGGTGACGATGACGTCGAACTGCTTCGGATTGCGTACCAGCTGCATCGCCGCGTTGTCGACCAGCATGTGGCTGAGCACGACATCGGGATAGTCTGCCGCGGTCTCGATGGCCACGTCGCGCCACAGTTGCGTCGTTTCCAGGACGTTCATCTTGTCCACCGAGCACAGCCTGCCACTGCGCTTGCGCGCCGCCTCGAAAGCGACGCGCAGGATGCGGCGAATCTCGCTCTCGCTGTAGTGCATGGTGTTGAATCCAAAGCGTTCCTGACGGCCATCGACGTCGCGCGTCTCGATACCGCGCGGTTGACCGAAATAGATGTCGCCGGTCAGCTCGCGAACGATGAGGATGTCGAGACCGGCGACGACTTCGCTTTTCAGCGTCGAGGCGTTGGCCAGTTCCGGATAGAGGATCGCCGGGCGCAGGTTGGCGAACAGGCCGAGTTGCTGGCGGATGGCGAGCAGACCGCGCTCCGGGCGCAGCGCGCGCGGCAGCGCGTCCCATTGCGGGCCACCGACGGCACCGAGGAGCACCGCGTCGGCCGCCTGCGCCAGGCGCTGGGTGGCTTCCGGGTACGGATCACCGGTGGCATCGACGGCGCCACCGCCGAGCAGCGCTTCTTCCATCGTGCAGTCGAGGTCGAGCGCGCGCAGGACGCGCACCGCCTCAGCCATGATCTCCGGGCCAATCCCGTCTCCCGGGAGAAGACAAATCTTCATTTACACTTCCTCAGGCGAACAGCCAGGGCTGTTCGCTACGACGGCGCTCTTCAAAGGCCTTGATCAGCTCGGCGTGGCGCAAGGTCAATCCGATGTCGTCCCAGCCATTGAGCAGGCACTCCTTGCGGAAGGCATCGACGGCAAACGGCAAGACCTTGCCATCGGGGCACACCACCTGTTGCTGTTCGAGGTCGACGAGCAATCGACAAGCCGGCGTCGAGTCGACCAGCGCAAACAGGGCGTCGACGTCGCTTGCCGGCAACACGATTGGCAGAATGCCGTTCTTGAAGCAGTTGTTGAAAAAGATGTCGGCGAAACTCTCGGCGATCACCGCCCGGAAGCCGAAGTCAAGCAGGGCCCAGGGCGCATGCTCGCGCGAACTTCCACAGCCGAAGTTCTTGCGCGTCAGCAGAATCTGCGCGCCCTGATAACGTGCTTGATTGAGGACGAAATCGGGCTTCAGCGGCCGCTGCGAATTGTCCTTGCCAGGCTCACCCACGTCCAGGTAGCGCCATTCGTCGAACAGGTTCGGACCGAAGCCCGAACGCTTGATCGACTTCAGGAACTGCTTGGGAATGATCGCGTCGGTATCGACGTTGGCGCGGTCGAGTGGCGCCACCAAGCCTTCAAGACGAACGAACTTGTCCATTCTCTTCCTTGTCTGGCGCCCCTATTTGGCCGCCTTTTCAATCGCCTGCCCGCCCTTGGAGATATCCTTGCCAACGCCTTGCACGGTGTTGCAGGCAGTCAGCGAAAGCGCCACGGCAAGCGCGCCAAACAGCAATGTCAAGCGTTTCATCCCTTCTCCTTTGCGTCAGAGCAACTCGCGTACATCGCAAAAATGCCCGGCAATCGCCGCCGCCGCAGCCATCTCCGGGCTGACGAGATGGGTGCGACCACCGGCCCCCTGGCGACCCTCGAAGTTGCGGTTCGAAGTCGAAGCGCAGCGCTCGCCGGGCTCCAGGCGGTCGGCGTTCATCGCCAGGCACATCGAACATCCAGGCTCGCGCCACTCGAAACCGGCAGCGCGAAAGATCTCGTCGAGCCCTTCTTCCTCGGCCTGCCGCTTGACCAGCCCCGAACCGGGGACGACCAGCGCCAGACGGAGGCTGCCGGCCACCTTCTTGCCGCGCACGACAGCCGCGGCGGCACGCAGATCCTCGATCCGCGAATTGGTACACGAGCCAATGAAGACCTTGTCGAGGCGAATCTCCCGAATCGGCACATTGGCGCCAAGCCCCATGTAAACCAGCGCCCGCTCCATCCCCTCGCGCTTGACGGGATCGGGCTCCTGCGCCGGATCCGGCACACAGGCATCGATCGCCACCACCATTTCGGGAGACGTCCCCCAGGTCACCTGCGGCCTGATCGCCTCGGCGGACAACTCGATGACGCTGTCGAACTCGGCGCCGTCGTCGCTGCGCAGCGTCCGCCAGTGGACCACGGCACGCTCCCACAGCTCGCCCTGCGGCGCGAACGGACGGCCGCGCAGGTAGTCGATCGTCACTTCGTCAACCGCCACCATGCCCAGGCGCGCGCCCGCTTCGATGGCCATGTTGCAGAGCGTCATCCGCCCTTCCATCGACAGTCCGCGAATCGCGCTGCCGGCAAACTCGAGCGCATAACCGGTGCCACCGGCGGTACCGATACGGGCAATGATCGCCAGCGCGACGTCCTTGGCCGTCACCCCCTTGGCGAGCAAGCCATCGACGCGCAGCAGCATCGTCTTCGACTTCTTCTGCAGCAGGCACTGCGTCGCCAGGACGTGCTCGACCTCGGAAGTACCGATGCCGTGCGCCATGCACGCGAAGGCACCGTGCGTGCTGGTGTGCGAATCACCGCAGACGACGGTCATCCCGGGTAGCGTCGCACCGTTCTCGGGGCCAACCACGTGCACGATCCCCTGGCGCGGATCCTTGAACGGGAAAAAGGCCAGCGCACCGACTTCGCGGATATTGGCGTCCAGCGTCTCGACCTGCAGGCGTGCGATCGGATCCTCGATGCCGCGATCCCAGTGGTCGGTGGGCGTGTTGTGGTCCGCCGTAGCGACGATCGAAGACACCCGCCATGGCTTGCGGCCGGCCAGCTTCAAGCCCTCGAAGGCCTGCGGACTGGTCACCTCGTGCACCAGGTGGCGGTCGATATAGATCAGCGCGGTACCGTCGACCTGCTGATGGACGACGTGGTCCTGCCAAAGTTTTTCGTACAAGGTCTGCGGCATAGGTCGACGATCCGACGAAGTTCGGCCCCGGTGAGAGGCAATAGAGGGCAGGATTATGTCACAGCGCACCGGCCGCTGTCAGCGCCGGCTTGTACGCGCGGCCATCAGAGCCGCTTGCCGCACGAGTGATCAGCGCGCCTGGCGCGCCGCCAGGTAGAGCGGCTCCACGCGCTGCGCATAAACGCGCAGATCGGCGATCCGTGACCCATGCGACGGGTGCGTCGACAGCCACTGCGGCGGCTGTCCTCCCGAGGCACGCCCCATCTTCTCCCACAGCGAGATCGCCGCACTCGGATCGTAGCCGGCTCGCGCCGCCAGCTCGACGCCCATGCGATCGGCCTCCTGCTCCATTTCCCGCGAATTTGGGCGCATGAAAGCCAGGTCGCCGACGCCGCCGATGACGCTCTGCCCGAGACCGGAATCGACGCCAAAATAGGCGCCGATCAAGGCCCCTCCGATGGCTGCCGCGACGTTCAGGCCTGCAGCCTGGCCAGCTTTCTCGCGCCCGTGCTCGCGCAGCGCGTGCGCGATTTCGTGGCCCATCACCCCGGCGAGTTCGTCGTCGGTGATCTGCAACTGCTCGATCAAGCCGGTATATACCGCGATCTTGCCGCCGGGCATGCACCAGGCGTTGAGCTCCTTGGAGCTGACCACATTGACCTCCCACTTCCAGCCGGGCGCATCGGGGCGAAAAGCGGCGGTCACCGGGATCAGCCGGCGAGCGATTGCCCGCACGCGCTCGGTCTGCTGCGCATCGCGATTGAGCAGTTTCTTGCTCTGCGCCGCGTGCATCGCTTCCTGGTAAGCCTTGGCGGCCGAGCGATCGACCTCGGCCGACGAAACCAGCATGGTCTGCTCGCGATCGACGCCAACCCTGCCGCCGCCGGTCGTTCGGGTCGTCGTACAGCCCGTAACGGCAACGGCAGCGAGCACCACAAGTGCGCCACGAGCGCAGGAAAGGACAGTCATTCTTTACCTCCAGAACCGTGTGCAAACCCGGCAATCGGCGCCGGGTGGCTGCCGCCGGGATCGTCGAGATCGCCGCTCTTCACGCCGACGGCGACGAAGAGCAGACCGAACAGCGCAAACGCCGAACTCATGGTGTAGGTGGGCCCGGCGCCCCAGGCGTCCCAGCTCCAGCCGCTCAGCAAACTGCCGAGCAGGCCTCCGGCGCCAAACGACAGGCTCGAGTACAGCGCCTGGCCACGCGCCTGACAGCGACCGGGAAACCAGCGATTGACGGCGGCGATCGCCGTCGCGTGGTAAGCACCGAAAGTCAGGCCATGCAGCAATTGCGCGATGACGATCAGCGGCACGCTTTCTACGCCCCAGCCGATCACCAGGAAGCGCGCGATAGCGGCCGCAAAACTGGCGAGAAGAATGGTACGCAGTCCAAAACGACGCAGCAAGCCGACCATGAAGAAGAAGACCACGATCTCGGCGAGAACGCCGAGCGACCACAGGCAGCCGACGGCGAACTTGCTGTAGTGATGGTCGGCGAGGTGAATCGAGTAGAAAACGTAGAAGGCGCCGTGCGCCGCCGACATGGCTAAACACGCGGCAAAGAGCGCTTTGACCCGCCGCTGGCGAAGGATTTCCCCGACCGGCACTTGCGCACCCGTCGCCCCATGCGACGGCGCCTCGGGAACCGCCAGGGCGTAGATCATAATCCCGGCCAGGGTCGCCGCGATCACCCACAGCAGCGCCGACAGCGGCAACTGGTCGAGCAGCGCACCGGTGCCCATCACAGCGACAATGAAACCGATCGAACCCCACAGGCGGATTCGGCTGTAACGCGCCGGCTGCTCGCGCAGATGATCGAAGGTCAGCGTCTCGACCAGCGGCAGTGCGGCGCTCCAGA
Source organism: Candidatus Accumulibacter regalis (assembly GCA_000585075.1). Lineage (GTDB taxonomy): Bacteria > Pseudomonadota > Gammaproteobacteria > Burkholderiales > Rhodocyclaceae > Accumulibacter > Accumulibacter regalis. The sequence continues at coordinate 47,869 of JEMY01000029.1, forward strand.
AAAAAGCCAGCAAGGCCATCGCCAGCAGCATCGCCTCGAAGCTGCGCACGACAAAAAAACTCGCGAAACCGATCAGGCTGACGACGCCGGCGAGGCGCACGATGCCCACCCGTTGCCCCATACGATCGGCCAGGGCGCCCCACAGATAGGGCGCGAACAGGCGCATCAGCTGCATCTGGGACATCAGCAAACCGATGTCCCAAGCGGAAAACGACAGCGACTGAAGGTAAAGCCCGAAATACGGAGAGAAAGCGCCGATGAAGGCGAAATAGAAGAAGTAGTAGCCGGAAAGACGCCAGTAGGGCAGAGCTTGCATCCGGCAATTCTACCGGATGGCGCAAGGGCGGCCGGCGGCCGCCGGCTCGGCAAGCGGTTGGGCCGCCGGCTCGGCAAGCGGTTGCGCGCTTGCCGAGCCGCTCAGCCGTTCAATCGCTGTTCTTGTAAGCGACCAGCATCCGGTACATCTGGTCCTTGAGCAGCAGGCGCTGTTTCTTCATCGTTTCGATGGTGAAGTCGTCGACCGGCAGGTCTTCCTCTTCGAGACGCTCGACCTCGCGCGTCAGTTGATGGTATTCGTCATACATCTCGCCGAACGGCTGGCTCGCGGCTTTCAGGGCGTGAATCGAATCCAGATACTCGGGGAAATCATGGTACAGGTCGTGATGCTCGATGTGCATGATCCTAGCCTCTCGCTGATCCCGGTCGGCCCGATGCGCGACCAGACCAAGCGATTATAACCAGAGCCACCGGCAAGCGTCACGCGGCCCCGCCATCGCTTGCCGCGCCGGGAATACGAGGCGTGCTGCAACGCACGTCGCCACACTGGGCGCGATGGCGCAAGGCATGGTCGATCAACACCAGCGCGAGCATCGCTTCGGCGATCGGAGTCGCTCGAATGCCGACGCAGGGGTCGTGCCGGCCATGCGTTTCGACGCTTGCCGCGTTGCCCGCGCGGTCTACGGAACGGCGTGGCAGGCGAATGCTCGACGTCGGCTTGATCGCCAGACTGACGACGATGTCCTGGCCCGTGGAAATGCCGCCGAGCACCCCGCCGGCGTGGTTGCTGAGGAAGCCCTGCGGCGTCATTTCGTCGCCATGCTCGCTGCCGCGCTGGGCAACGCTGGCAAAACCGGCGCCGATCTCGACGCCCTTGACCGCGTTGATGCTCATCATCGCGTAGGCGATCTCGGCATCCAGCCGGTCGTAGACCGGTTCGCCCCAGCCGGGCGGTACGCCATGGGCAGCGACGGTGATCTTCGCGCCCACCGAATCGCCCGCCTTGCGCAGTCGATCCATGTACTCCTCGAGCTCGGCAACGATCGTCGCGTTCGGCGCGAAGAACGGATTGCCGGCGATCGCCGCGGCATCCAGGAAGGGAATCTCGAGCGGCCCGAGCTGGCTCATCCAGCCGCTGATGCTGACCCCGTAGCGCTCGCCCAGCCACTTGCGGGCAATCGCCCCGGCGGCGACACGCACCGCCGTCTCGCGTGCCGACGAGCGACCGCCACCGCGATGATCGCGAAAACCGTACTTCTGCGTGTAGACGTAGTCGGCGTGCCCCGGGCGGAAGGTCTCGGCAATATTGCCGTAGTCCTTGCTGCGCTGGTCCTGATTGCGGATCAGCAGGCCAATCGGCGTCCCCGTCGTGCGGCCCTCGAAGACGCCGGAGAGGATCTCGACCTGATCCGGCTCGCGCCGCTGCGTCACGTGCCGGGAGGTTCCCGGCCGACGGCGGTCGAGCTGGCACTGAATGTCGGCTTCCGAAATCGCCAGCCCGGGCGGGCAGCCATCAACGACGCAGCCGATCGCCGGACCGTGTGACTCACCGAACGAAGTCACGGTGAACAGCGTGCCAATCGTGTTGCCGGACATGGCTTTCTCTTGAGCGTTAGAATGGGCGCAAAGTCTACCATAGCGCTCAGCACGCTGATCCGAAGCCAGCCCGATGACCGACAAGCCTGCACGTCCCGGCAAACCGCTGCCGACGTCCACCCCGAAAACGCCCGCGCGGCAGCCACCCTCGCCGCCCGGGAACGCACTGCGCCAGGCGGACACACGCTGGCAGCGAACGGTCCGCTATGCCTGGGACAAGGGAGGGAGCAGGGGCGGCAGGTAGGCCGCGCGCCTGCCCGGTACGCGCGCCCGAGCCCGCTGCCGCCGGTCCTTTCAGCCAGCGTCGACGACAGGCGCCTGAGCCACGGTCACGGTCACGGCCACGCAGTGTCGCCGGAAGGCGCAAGAATCGGGTGGTCGGGGAGCGCTGCCGAGACGACAATCGCAGCCTATCACCCCCCATACGAAAGGCTGTCATGACTGCTGCCAGCATCACCCGACTGTTCCTGCTCGCTGCGATCTGGGGCGCCTCTTTTCTGTTCATGCGCGTCAGCGTCCCCGCCTTCGGACCCGTCGCGCTGATCACCTTTCGCGTCGGCATTGCCGCGGTATTTCTCTGGCTGGTCGCCCGCGTCCTCAAGCAATCCCTGGAAATGGGTCGCAAGTGGAAGTACTTCCTGAGCATTGGCGTCCTCAACTCGGCGCTCCCCTTCCTTCTTTTCGCCTACGCGGCGCAATCGCTCCCGGCGTCGCTGCTGGCCATTCTCAACGCCACCTCGCCGCTCTTCGGAGCGGCGATCGGGACGCTCTGGCTGAGCGTTCCGCTGACCGGCGCCGTCGCCCTCGGTCTGGGCTGCGGCCTGGCCGGGGTCAGCGTCCTCGTTGGCCAGAACCTCGCGCTGGCCGGTAGTGCCGAGTGGCCAGCGGTCGCCGCCGGGCTGCTCGCGCCGCTCTCCTACAGCCTGGCGAGCATCTACACCAAGGCCCACCCCGGCCTGGCAACACCCTTCGCCAACGCCCACGGCAGCATGTGGATGGCCACGCTGGTACTGCTGCCGCTGTTCCTTCTTGCCCCGGTCCGGCATGCGCCGGACGGCGGCGACTGGGCAGCCGTGTCGCTACTGGCCATCGTCTGCACCGGTGCCGCCTACCTGCTCTACTTTCGCCTGATCGAAGACGTCGGCCCGACGCGCGCGCTTTCGGTGACCTTTCTGATTCCCGTCTTCGGCGTCCTCTGGGGTGCGCTGTTCCTCGACGAAGCGGTCGGCTGGCACACCCTGATCGGCGGCGCACTGATCCTCACCGGCATCGCGCTGACCGCCGGCCTAGTCGGCCCGCGCGGCCAAACGGCATGAACGAGCTCGCTGCCCGCTGTCGTGCCTACGACACGGTCGCCCGGGCGATTCGCTTCGTCAGGGAGCGCAGGCCCTGTCAGCCCACGCTGCAGGAGGTCGCCGCGCACGTCGGCCTGAGCCATTTTCATCTGCAGCGACTGTTCAGTGTCTGGGTCGGCATCTCGCCGAAGCGCTTCCTGCAATACCTGACCACCGAACACGCCCGCTCGCTGTTGCGTGGCGAGTACGACGTCCTCGCCGCAGCGCACGCGGCAGGGCTCTCCGGACCCGGCCGGCTCCATGATCTGATGGTCGCTTGCGACGCGGCGACACCGGGCGAGGTGCGCTCGCTGGGCGCAGGGCTGCTGATCACCTATGGCTTCGGACCGACGCCGTTCGGCTGGGTCATTGCCGGCACTACCCCGCGCGGGCTGTGCCATCTGCAGTTCGTGAACGCCAGTGACCATCTCGACGCCGACGACGCCAGCGACGCCGCACGGCAACTGCAAGCCGACTGGCAACACGCCCGGCTGGTCCGCGACGATGCGGCACTGGCCACGAGCATCGCCCGCGCCTTCGCTCGCAGCGGCCAGGGACAAGCGCTCCACGTCCTGCTCAAGGGCACGAATTTCCAGCTCAAGGTGTGGCAGGCGCTGATCAACGTCGCCCCGGGGGAAGTGGTCTCGTACGGCGAACTGGCGGCGCGTATCGATCACCCGCGCGCGCAACGCGCGGTCGGTTCGGCGCTCGCACGCAACCGTATCGCGGTGCTGATTCCTTGCCATCGCGTCATTCGCGAGAATGGCGAGATCGGCAGCTATCGTTGGGGAGGCGACCGAAAACAGGCGTTGCTGGCCGCCGAAGCGGCGCGCACCGTCACCCATGCCTGCCCATGAACACTCGCCACCGGTCAGCGAACGACGCCCACGGCGAGCACCGTATTCTCTCGTCAACGGCAAATAATTTCACAGTCGAAACGCCGCTTGTCGTTAGAATCGGGACCTTCTCCATTGTCACTTCGCGCCAGAAAAATGACTGATGCAAGCCTGCTCGTCGAACTGATCAGCCACTCCGCCGCGCGCAATCCGGACGCCATCGCGCTCAGCTACGGCAAGCAGTCGATGAGCTACGGCGAGCTGCAACGGTCGATCGACGGCCTCGTCGCCGGCCTCGTCGGCCTCGGCCTGCAGCGCGGCGAGCGCATCGCGATCTACCTCGAAAAGCGCTTCGAAACGGTCGTCGCCAGTTTCGGCGCAACCGCCGCCGGTTGCGTCTTCGTGCCGCTCAATCCGCTGCTCAAGGCTGATCAGGTGGCCTACATCATGCGCGACTGCAATGTCCGCGCGCTGCTCACCTCCAGCGAACGCCTGTCGCTGCTCGCCCCCGTGCTGCCGTCGTGCCACGACCTGCGCCACGTGCTGCTGACCGGCAGCGAGCCGCCGCCCGCCACTGACGGTCCGCTCGCCTACCTGCGCTGGGACGATCTGCTGCAGGCCGGCGGCCGGAGCGGTCACCGGGTGATCGACACCGACATGGCGGCGATCCTGTACACCTCGGGCAGCACCGGCAAGCCGAAAGGCGTCGTGCTCTCGCACCGCAATATGGTCGCCGGCGCCAAGAGCGTCGCCAGCTACCTCGAAAACACGGCCAACGACACTCTGTTGGCCGCACTGCCGCTCTCTTTCGATGCCGGCTTCAGCCAGCTGACCACCGCTTTCCACGCCGGTGCGCGCGTCGTCCTGCTCAACTACCTGCTACCGCGCGACGTGCTCAAGGCGCTGGCGCGCGAGCAGGTGACCGGACTGACCGCGGTACCGCCGCTCTATATTCAGCTCGCGGAACTTGAATGGCCGGCGGCGGTCGGCGAGCACCTGCGCTACTTCGCCAATACCGGCGGGCGCATGCCGCGCGAAACGCTGGCCAGCCTGCGCCGCCACCTCCCGGCCAGCAAACCGTATCTGATGTACGGCCTGACCGAAGCCTTTCGCTCGACCTACCTGCCGCCGGACGAAGTCGACCGGCGCCCCGATTCGATCGGCAAGGCGATCCCCAACGCCGAGATACTGGTGCTGCGCGAAGACGGCTCGCCGTGCGCCGCGCACGAACCCGGCGAGCTCGTGCACCGTGGCGCGCTGGTCGGCATGGGCTACTGGAACGATCACGAAAAGACGGCCGAACGCTACAAACCGCTGCCCGCCAACACGCCGGGTCGCGATGCCGGCCTGGTGCTCCCGGAAATTGCCGTCTTCTCGGGCGATACGGTGCGCAGCGACGAGGAAGGTTTTCTTTACTTCATCGGTCGTCGCGATGAAATGATGAAGACCTCGGGCTACCGGGTCAGCCCGACCGAAGTCGAAGAAGTCCTCTACGCGACCCGGTTGGTCGGTGAATGCGTCGCTTTCGGCGTCGACCACCCGACGCTCGGACAGGCCATCCAGGTCATCGCCACACCCGCGTCGGGCAGCGCTCTGGACAGCGCCGAACTGCTCGCCGAGTGTCGCCGCCGGATGCCCGCCTACATGGTACCGGCGGCGGTGACCGTGTATCCCGGGGCACTGCCGCGCAACCCCAACGGCAAGATCGATCGAAAATTGCTGGCTGGCGAGTTCGTCGCCAGCCAGGGCGATGCGACCGCGGCAGCGCAAGCAAAGGAGCACCCGTGAGCGAAGTGCAACGCAGCTTCCCCAGCCACGCAGCCATGGACCAGTTCCCGGTTGCCGACGGCGAACTCGTCGTCGGCGGCATGGCGCTGACCCGACTCGCCGCGCGCGTCGGACAAACCCCCTTCTACGCCTACGACCGCAGCCTGCTGACGCGGCGGGTTGGCGAGTTGCGCGCCGTCCTTCCGTCGGTGCTGAAACTGCACTATGCGATGAAAGCCAACCCGATGCCGGCGCTGGTCTGCCACATGGCAGGACTGGTCGACGGCATCGACGTCGCCTCTGCCGGCGAGTTGAAGGTCGCCCTCGACGCCGGCGCAAATCCGCGCGATATCAGCTTCGCCGGGCCGGGAAAACAAGGCGCGGAGTTGCGCCAGGCCGTCGCCGCCGGCATCCTGATCAACGTCGAATCGTTCCGTGAAGTCGCCGAACTGGCAGCCATAAGCGCACAGACGGGCAACAAGGCCCGCATCGCAGTTCGTGTGAACCCCGACTTCGAACTGAAGAGCTCGGGAATGAAGATGGGCGGCGGTGCCAAGCAGTTCGGCGTCGACGCCGAGCAGGTGCCGGCGCTGCTCACCGAGATCGGCCGCGCCGGGCTGTCCTTCGAGGGCTTCCACCTCTTTGCCGGCTCACAGAATCTCAAGCCGGAAGCGATCGTCGAGGCGCAGAGCAAAAGTTTCGACCTCGCCCTGCGCCTGGCCCGGGAAGCGCCCTCGCCGGTTCGTTTCCTCAACCTTGGTGGCGGCTTCGGCATTCCCTACTTCCCCGGGGAAAAGCACCTTGACCTGGCACCGATTGGCGCCGGGCTGGCGACGATCAGCGAACGCGCGGCGAAGGAACTCCCACAAGCCGAACTGGTCATTGAACTGGGGCGCTACCTGGTCGGCGAAGCGGGCATCTACGTCAGTCGCATCGTCGACCGCAAGATCTCGCGCGGCCACTGTTTCCTGGTCACTGACGGCGGTCTGCACCACCATCTGTCGGCGTCGGGCAATTTCGGCCAGGTCATCCGCAAGAACTACCCGGTCGCCATTGGCAACCGGATGGCGCCGAGCGAGCGTGAAATGGTTTCCGTCGTCGGCCCGCTGTGCACGCCGCTCGACCTGCTCGCCGACCGGATGGAACTGGCCGTCGCCGAAGCGGGGGATCTGGTGGTGATCTTTCAATCCGGCGCCTACGGCGCCAGCGCCAGTCCGCAGGCCTTTCTCGGCCATCCCGCCTGCCTCGAGACCATGGTTTGAGAGCAGCAGGGCTTGCCTGGCTGCAGACGACGACCTCGGTCGCTGCGCCGTTGATTGCGCCAGCAGGTGCGCAGCGGTACGCCCGGCAAGCTTCGCCGCCAGCCCCTTGCCCAGCCAACAATAAGAATCGATTCGACGCGCCATGAAACCAACTGCCACGGAACGTTCGCCGCTGCCACGCAGCCCGGTACTCGACTGGTCCAGCTTTTCGGGGAAGCCGAGGTCGGCGGGCGTCAGCAGCATCGATGACCTCAGACACTCGGTGACGACCACCAGCGGGCGCGCGGCCATCTATCACGCCCTGCTGCAACTGCGCCTGCCACCCGGAAGCCTGGTCCTGGCACCCAGCTACCACTGCCCGACGATGATCGCACCGGCAATCCTGGCCGGCCTTGAAGTCGGCTATTTTGCCATCCGTGCCGACGGACTACCCCACCTGAACAGCGTGGACGCGGCCACCGCAGGCAGGGCCAAGGCGATGATCGTTTCGCACTACTTCGGTCTGGCGCGATCGCTGGCAGAAGTCCGGCAGTGGTGTGACGAGCATCGCATCGCGCTCATCGAAGACTGCGCGCACTGCTACTTCGGCGACGCCGGCGAAAGGCCGGTGGGCACCTGGGGGGACTTCTCCACGGCCAGCCTGTCCAAGTTCTTTCCGGTTCCCGAAGGCGGCGTACTGGCCTCCGCCGGGCAAGCCCTCACCCCCCTGCCCCTTTCCGCCCCGGGCTTAAAGGCACAACTCAAGGGCTGCGTCGACGTCCTTGAGATCGCCGTCCGGCACGGGCGCCTTGCCGGCGTCAATCGCCTGCTGGCCAGCGTCTTCCGGCTCAAGAACACGCTCGGGAAGCACAAGGCGACGGGCGGCGGCAAAGAGACCTCGGCGCTGGTCCGAATGATGCAGAGCTGTGACATGGAACGTATCTCGCAGGCGCCATTATGGGCAACGCTGGCGCTGAAAGCGACCTTGCCGCGTGGTCCGATCATTGCGCGACGGCGGCAGAACTTTGCCATCTATGCCCGACACTTTGCCCAGGTACGCGGTGCGCGAGCGCTCCTTCCCCCGCCGGATGCCGACGCCGTACCCTACGTTTTCCCCTTGTGGGTCGAGGAGCCCGATCGCATCTACCACGCGCTGCGCGCACAGGAATTCCCGGTCTTTCGCTGGGACAACCTCTGGCCCGGGACACCACGGCTAGGCGATGACGTCGGCCCCGAATGGAGCCATCACGTCCTGCAGCTGCTGTGCCATCAGAACCTCGACGACAGCGATGTCACGAACACGGCGCTGGCGACCCTGAGCTTGCTGGCCAACCCGCAAGCCTAGACAAACGCTTTCGTCGCGTCGAACAACCACGGAAAGACGACCGACCATGTCAACATCTGCTTCTCTGCTCTGGCAGAATCTGCCCGCCGCCGCACTGCTGCAGAGCCCCGATCTTCAGGCTGATTGGAACCGCCTCAACGCCGCCCGCGGTGACCTGCCTTTTCTGACCGCGGAGGCGATGATCGCCGCGCTCGACAACTTCGCCGAGGGCCGGGAGAGACTGCTCGTCGGCCGGGACGCTTCGTCCATCGTCGCCCTGTTTCTCGTCGTGCCGACCGGGAAATACAAGTGGAGTACGTTTCAGGCGTCGCAGATCCCGCTCGGGGCCTGGGTGGCTGAAAGCCGGCTGCCCCTGCCGGACCTCGCCCGCAGCCTGAGCCGAGGGCCGCTTGGCTTTTGCCTCGCCCTGTCCGTCACCCAGATCGATCCACTGTTTGCGCCACGAGGCGACGACGGTGCGGACAGCGAGAACAGCGACTACATCGAAACCGGCTGGATCGACCTGCTCGGCAACTTCGACGACTACTGGAACCTACGCGGCAAGAACCTGCGCCAGAACATGCGCAAACAACGCAACAAGCTGGCCAACGAAGGCATCGTCGGGCACATGCGCGCGTGGACCTCGGCCGCCGATATCGACGGCGCCATCGAGCGCTACGGTGTATTGGAGAGTGCCGGCTGGAAGGCCGCTCAAGGCACGGCGATCCACCGCGACAACGCCCAGGGACGCTTCTATGGCGCGCTGCTGAATGCCGCCGCCGCGCGCGGCGAGGCGGTGGTCTATGAGTATCTCTTCGACGATCGGGTCGTCGCCTCCAACCTCTGCCTGCGCCGCAAGGGGACGCTGGTCGTCCTCAAGACAACCTACGATGAGAGCATCCAGTCCTACTCACCGGCCTTCCTGCTGTGTCAGGACGAGATGGAACAGCTCTATGCGGAGAAGGCGATCGAGCGGCTGGAGTACTATGGTCGCCTGATGGACTGGCACACCAAGTGGACGGCAAACAAGCGCACCATCTACCATCTGACGCTCTACCGCTGGCCGCTGCTCAAGGCGTTTGCCGGATGGCGCCGTCGTCGCCGTGCAGGCGTCGCCGCCGCGAAACACGCTTAGCGCGCCTTGTACGCCGCGTCGCCGCCACGCGCGGTACCGACGCCGCCACTCTGCGTGCGGCCGGGCGAGAATCTGTGAGACGATGAGCGGCAAGGACGCGCACGGTCGCACGGCCGATCGTGGATAGAAGCGGCCTCGGCCGACAATCGAAAGCGAGCGCACCATGGACCTGAGTTTCGATGAGTTGTCCAAGCCCGTCCGCCACCTGCTCCTGGTCGACGACGAGGAAAGCATCCTGCGCTCCTTGCGGCGCATGCTGCGTCGCGACGGCTATGTCATTCATGTCGCCCTCGGCGGTGAGGAGGGGCTGGCCGTGCTGGAGAGGGAACCGGTCGGGGTAATCGTCACCGACCAGCGCATGCCGGGGATGACCGGCTCGCAGTTCCTGAGCAAGGTCAAGGAGAAGTATCCCGACACCATCCGCATCGTCCTCTCCGGATACACCGAGCTGAACTCGATCACCGACGCGATCAACAGCGGCGCCATCTACAAGTTCCTGACCAAGCCCTGGGATGACGAGCTTCTGCGCGAGCACCTTGCGGACGCCTTCGAGCACTACGAACTGAAGAACGAGAACGCCCGCGTTTCGACGCTGAACCGAGCCATCATCGACGCCATTCCCGACGCCCTGCTGCTCGTCGATGTGCGCCGGCGCGTCATCGTTGCCGCCAACTCCGCAGCCAGCACGCTGCTCGGCTACGCAGCGCCGGGATCGGCCGGGTCACCGGAGCTGGCCGGCACGGCGATCGGCGAAATCGAGGTCCTGCCGGTAGACCTGTGCTACTGGGACGAAATCACTGGCGGCACTTTCCGGCCGCTACAAGGGCTTGAAACCGAATATCAGCATCGCGACGGGAGCCTGCTCCCGGTACGCAAGTCGACGTCGAACGCCGCCGATGGCCAACACCCGTACGTGCTCGTGCTGGCGCACGACCTGCGCCACGAACGGACCATCGAGTCGTCACTGGAAAGACTGAACGCCGAGATGGCGTCGGTTCTCGAGGCAACATCGGAGGGTTTGCTGGTCCTCGATGCCGGACGCCGGCTGGCGCGCATCAATCGCCGACTGAAAAACCTCTGGTCGCTGCCGGAAGACCTGCTCTCAGCCACCGGCGGCGAAGCCATCCTGCGCTGGATTGCGGCACAGGCGACGACACCGGTCGAGACGACGGCCGAGCTTTTCGCGCATTTCCTGGCCCCGGCCGCTCGCCTCAGTGGCATTTTCGAGCGACAGAACGGGGAAAGCTGCCACTGGCACGCGTCCCCGCAACTACGCGATGACGAAGTGATTGGCCATATTTTCTGTTTCGCGGTCGCTCCGCCGTAGGTCCGCGAAGCGAGAACGAGGCCCGCCGAGGACGCTAATCAGCGCGCGCCTCATCGCCAAAAAAGTACGCCACGCGCTTTCGCGGACTGAGATACTCGTGCACCGGCGGTGGCAGGTTGACGGCCCGCAAGGCTTTGCTGATGCTGATCTGCGGCAGCTCCTCAAGGTCGAGGATAAGCGCCTCTGCCTTCGGGATCTGCGGGTCGTAAACCAGGAGCATGGGCCGCAAGGGCCGCGCCGCATTCACCGAGATGACCATCGCCGTCTCGCCGCTGGAAAGCTGCACGATGCTTCCGGGCGGGTACACGCCGAGAACGTGCACCAGCTTGGCGAGCATGGCGCCGTCAAACCAGTTCCGCTTCCTGGCGAACATCGTGGACAGCGCCTCGTAGGGAGTGACGACAGCCGCCGCCTGGGCCGGATTACAGAGATGGTCATAGTGATTGACAATGGCAATGACGCGCGCCACCGGGCCTATTTTCTCGCCCGCCAGGCGATTGGGGTAACCCGAGCCGTCCAGATGTTCGTGATGCTGGAGGATGGCGAGGGCCACTTCCTGTGGCAAGCCGCTGCGTAGCGCCAGCTTGGCGCCAGCCTCGCAATGCTGGCGCAGAAGCGCTTCTTCCGCCACCGTCAAGGCTTCGTTCTTGAGGCGCACCCGGGGCGCCAGGTCGGCCATGCCCACGTCGTGAAAAATGGCGGCCACCCCGATCGTCTGCAAGGCCCCTGCATCGAGCCCCATTGCCTTGCCGAGAATCAGCGCCAGGACCGCGACGTTGAGCGAGTGGTAATAGACCTCGTCGCCTATGCCCTTGTCACCGAGCAGATGAACCATCGTCGCACTGTTGCCGAGCAGCGATTCGGCAATTCCAGCAATCAGCGTGCCGATCTGTTCGATCGCCTTGCCGGGTTCGGAACGGAACTGCCGGGTCGCTTGACGAGCGCTGCGCGCGGCGGCTGCAGCCTCCTTTTCCGCGTTGGCAATCCTCGAACGCAGGACGCGATCGCGCTCGCTGCGCAGCTCCTGGTCGGTTCGCGTCAGCCCCTCGAACGCTGTTTCCGGGGTGGGCACCGGCGGCACTTGCGGCGGCTCGGCCTCGACTGGCAAGACGGGACCCTTGCCCCGCGCGGGATCGATCCTGATCCTGTCGAGGCCCAGACCGCGCAGGGTCGCCAACTGATCATCGCTTTGAATGAGGAAGCTGCTGAAGCTGAAGGGATGCTGGAGCCACGACAGGTCGAGGATCACGAACATGCCGATAGCAAGCTGCTCAGGTTCTACGAACACGCGCTCGTCCATATGAGATTGGCCCTCACCCCGATGGTACGAACGATACTCCGTCGGAGCCTGGCTGAGAAAACTATTGTCGATCGCGCGGCGCGAAAACAATCAGCCATTGGCAAGACAGAGTCGTCGCATGGTGCGGAGAGAGGGTCACGCGGGAGGTACAAAAAAGACCTCGCCAACGCGCTCAGCCGCGTCCGGAATGAGGTAGAGTACCGCGTTGAAGAACGCAACCAGACGGCCTTCTGCCGGAACGGGGCCGCATCGGCGCACAGTTTGCTCCGCCCTTCCTCGACCAGCGGGCCAAGGCCCAGGTGCTCAAGCGCGACGATGACCGAACAGACCTCGCCCACCCCCCCCCAGACACTGCTCCTGGTCGACGACGAACCTTCGATCCTCAGTGCCTTGCGGCGACTCTTCCGCCCCTGCGGCTATCGCATCCTGACCTCCGAAAGTGGCGCCGGAGGACTCGAACTGCTGGCCAAGGAAGACGTCGATCTGGTGATTTCCGACATGCGCATGCCGGAAATGGATGGCGCCCAGTTCCTGGAGCAGGTGCGTACCGGCTGGCCGCGCATCATCCGCATTCTCCTGACCGGCTACGCCGACATCACCTCGACCGTCAACGCCATCAACAAGGGCGAGATCTACCGCTACGTTTCCAAGCCCTGGGACGACCACGATATCGTGCTGATGGTGCGTGATGCTCTGCAAAGCCAGCGTCTGCGGAGTGAAAACGCGCGTCTGCTGGCCTTGACCCAGAACCAGAACGAAGAGCTCAAAGCGCTCAACAGCAGCCTCGAGGCGCGGGTCCAGGAACGCACCGCAGAACTTGAGCAGGTCAATGGCTTCCTCAACCTTGCCAACGACACGCTCAAGCAGAGTTTCCTGGTCTCGATCAAGGTCTTCTCGACACTCCTCGAACTGCGCGAGGGGTCGGCCGGCGGACACGCCCGCCGCGTCGCCGACCTGTCGCGCAAACTGGCCATCCAGTTGGAACTGGACGCCAAGGCGCAGCAGGATATCTTCATCGCCGGCCTCCTCCACGACATCGGCAAGATCGGCTTTTCCGACGCCATGTTCGCCAAGCCGGTCCCCAAATTGACTTCGGAAGAGTTGTCACGTTACCGCAAGCACAGTATCGCGGGGGCCAGCGCGCTGCTGCCGCTCGCCGATCTGAAAAGCGCTGCGGACCTGATCCGCGCGCATCACGAGCGTTTCGACGGGCAGGGTTTTCCCGATGCCCTGCAGGGCCTTGGCATTCCGCTTGGCGCGCGCATCCTGGCCGTGGCCAACGACTACGATGGCTTGCAGATCGGCACGCTGTCGGAAAAGCGCTTCACTGCCGACGACGCCAGGATGCTGTTGGTCAAATCGCGAGGCAAACGCTATTGCCCGACGGTCGTCGACGCCCTGGTCGAACTTCTTGGCCGACCGCGGGACGAAGCCGGACAGGAGAAAGAGGTTCCGGTCGACCAGCTCAAGATCGGCATGGTCCTCGCCCGCGATCTACTCGCCCGTGACGGCGCCTTGCTGCTGGCTACCGACTACGTTCTCGACGCCACCCTGGTGCGCGAGATCCAGGCCTACGCCAAACGGGAAAGCCTGCCCCTGGTACTGCACGTCCGCAACCATAGCAAGCAGCGTTAGCTTCCGGGAGGAGCTTAGCAATGCCTCGTATCCTGATCGTCGACGACGAAGACAACATCCTCAAATCGTTGCGGCGCCTGCTGGCCATGACCCCATGTACGGCGGGCGGCAAGATATACCCGCTGATTGTGGATACCTGCGCTGACCCGCTCCAGGCCCTGGAAAACGCTTTCGGCACACCTTACGACCTGGTGCTTTCCGACTTCCGCATGCCGGGCATGGACGGCGTCGCCTTTCTCAAGGAGTTCCGCGAGCTGCAACCGAATGCCGCCCGCCTGATCCTGTCCGGCTACGCCGACCTCAATGGGCTGATCGCGGCGATCAACGAGGCAGGCATCCTGCGCTTCATCGCCAAGCCGTGGAACGACTACGAACTGGTGACGACGATCGCCCAGGCCCTGGCCTTGCAGGAGCTGCAGAACGAAACCCAGAAAATCGCCGACGAAGCGCGACTGCGCCAGGGCCGGCTCAGCCCGGAGGACTTCGAGCGTCAGCGCCTGGAAGCACTCGAACCGGGCATCACCCGCGTGCACTGGGGGCCGGACGGTTCGGTGATGCTCGACCCCGACGCGTTGAACAAGGATTGAGGCTCCCGCTCGCTCGCCGGAACGCCCGCGGCCACGCGCCCGGGGATGGAAGTCTGCCTGTCTTTGCCGTGCCGCCGGGCGCGAGCCATTGCTCCCTGCCGCTGGCCACCACGAATGGCGGCGCAGGCGCTCGTCGCCGCTGCTTCCAAAAGTGCACAGGCGCGCGCGATTAGGGCGTATGGTGCGGGTTTCACGGTCGGCACGGTGCGAGCTGACGGATTTCAGTGCGCGGCGATGAGCCCAGTACGGCCGCCGCAAGCCTGGCGAAGGGGGCAATGAGGTTGCAGTGGGCGGATTGGTGAGCATTGCGGACCAGAATCGGTCATTTCTGGCCTTGCTGGCGGCGAGGGAAAGCGAGGATCTTGGCCTTGCGCTGAGCGCATTGCTAGGCTCTCCGGTGGCTGTGCAGGATCTCTCCGGAAGCGTGATTTTCGGCAGCCTCGACCTGCCTGCGCAGGGCCGCGTGACGCTGCGTCTCGAACAGCAGCCGATAGGCTATCTGCAAGCGCCACTGGCCGAGCCGGCGCTGTGCAACGCCGCCGCGCGACTGATCGAGACGCTTTTGCGCGCGCTCGCGCGTGGCCGGGCCGAAGCAGCCAGACCCACCGCCGACAAGCACGCGCGGCTTCAAGCAGAGTCGCCGCAAGACATCGCGCCGGAGGACTTGCAGGCGCAATACAAAGCGCTTTCCGAGCAGTTCGACGCCCGTGTCGCGGCCGAGGTGAAACTGAGCGACGAGCGGCAGCGCCAGTCCTATCAGGCTGAGCGCCTGGCGTCGGTGGGTGCCCTCGCTGCCGGCGTCGCGCACGAAATCAACAATCCGATCGCCTTCGTGCGCAGCAACCTGAGCACTGCCGAGACCTACCTCGTCAAGCTGGACGATCTCGCCATTGCGGTCAAGAACCTGCCGGGTGGCGAAGCGATCCTGGCCAGCACGGACACCGAGTTCACGCTCGAGGATTTCACTGCGCTGCTGCGCGACAGCATCGTCGGCGTCGATCGGGTGGCGCGCATCGTCAACGACCTCAAGGGCTTCTCGAACGTCGACAAGCCGCAGGAGGACGTCGTCGATATCAACGCCCTCCTCAGTACCGCGTGCAAAATGGCCGAAAAGAAGCTGCCGCCTGGCGCGACTCTGATCTGCGAGTTGGGGGAACTGAAACCTCTGCTGTGCCTTCCCGGCCATCTTTCGCAAGCCTTTCTCGCAGTACTCAGTAACGCCGCGCAAGCCATCGAAGGCAAGGGAAGCGAAGGTGAGCTGCACGTCTGCAGCCGCTTCGACGGCCGGCAGGTGATCATCGAGGTGCGCGACAACGGCGTCGGCATTGAAGAAAGCGCCCTGCCGCGCGTCTTCGATCCCTTCTATACCACCCGCGCAGTCGGCAAGGGAACGGGGCTGGGGCTGACGGTGGCGCGCGACATCGTGCGCGCCCACGGTGGCGAGATCGAGTTCGACAGCCTTCCGGCCACCGGGACGAAGGTCACCATGACCCTCCCGGATTGACCCAGCCACAGCGCCAAAAGGAGAGCAGGGAACTTTCCGCATTCGCGGACGAAGCGCCGCTGTCGGGTCCTGGATGACGATCAAGTCACCGGGCAAGCAATGCAAGCGACTATGACAAGGAGGGAGGATGTCGGTTTCAGTTCTCGTCGTCGATGATTCGGCGATGGCCCGCAAGATGCTCATTCGAGCGCTACCGCCGGATTGGGACATCACCGTTACGCAAGCCTCGAATGGCGCCGAAGCCCTCGCGCATTACCGGCAGGGAGTGGTCGACGTCATGTTCCTGGACTTGACCATGCCGGAGATGGACGGCTATCAGGTCCTCGAAACCCTCCGCCGCGAGGACCTGAATTGTCTGGTCATTGTCGTCTCGGCGGACATCCAGGAAGCGGCCCAGGCGCGCGTCCGGGCGATGGGCGCCATCGCCTTCATCAAGAAACCGGTCGACGCCGAACGCATCAAGGCGGTACTCAAGGAATACGGGCTGCTGGTATGACTATCGAGTTCATCAGCGAGGAGCAGCGCGAGGCCTTGCAGGAAGTCGCCAATATCGGCATGGGCCAGGCCGGCGCATCGATCGCCAAGGTTCTCGGCGAGTTCGTCGAACTGTCGGTGCCGCAGATCAGCGCCGTGGGCGCAGCCGGGATACCTGCTGCCCTGGCCGCCCTGGCCGGCGACGGCATCGCTTCGGCCGTACGCCAGGCGTTCATTGGCGAGCTGCGTGGCGAGGCGATCGTCATCTTTGCCGAGCACTCGGCAGACGACCTCGCCGCGCTGCTCGCCTACGGCGACGCCCTGGATGGTCCGGCCAGCCGCGAGCTGCTGCTCGACATCAGCAACGTTCTCGTCGGCGCCTGCCTCGGCGGAATTGCCGAACTGCTGCGCACCACGATCGGTTTTTCGGCGCCCTCCCTGCTTGCCGACCAGGTGGCCAGCAGCCAACTGCTGCGGGCGGACGGGATTTCCGCGCGCTGCGCGCTGCTCGTCGAAGTGCGCTTTGGAATCGAGAAGCGCGTCTTCCGCTGCCACCTGGTGATGCTCATGCCGGACGACGCGGTTGCCGCCCTGCGGCGGGCGCTTGACCGCTTTGTCGAGGAACTCTGATTGGACACCGCTGCCGACCCCGGCGACTCCTGCGCGCTGCTCGCCTCGCTGGTCGAGCGCCTCGACGTGGGCATATTCGCCGTCGATCGCAGCGGCACGGTGGCGCTGTGGAACAGCTTTATGGCTATCCATAGCGGCAAGTCGAGCACTGACATGCTCGGCCAGAACCTGTTTGCGATGTTTCCCGAATTGCCGCGGCCGTGGCTGGAGAAAAAGCTGGAAAGCGTCTTCGTCCTTGGCAACAACGCTTTTACCCTGTGGGACCTGCGGCCGTATCTGTTTCGCTTTGCGAACAACCGACCGATTACCGGCGGCCTCGCCGAGATGCGCCAGAACGTCACTTTTCTGCCCCTGCGACTGTCTGGCGGCGAGGTGTCGCTGGTCTGCGGCACGCTCTTTGATTACACCGATACCGCGATCGCGCAGGACAAACTGCACGATGCGATTGCCGCCTTGCACCGGGAAAAGGACGCCCAGGCCCAGCTCATCGCGAAGCTGGAAACCGCGCAGAACCAGCTCCTGCAATCCGAGAAGATGGCCTCGATCGGCCAGCTCGCTGCGGGTGTCGCGCATGAAATCAACAACCCGGTAGGCTTCGTCAATTCCAATCTGCAGACGCTCAAAAAGTACTGCCAGCAGATGTTGCAGCTGATCACCGTCTACCAGGGTGCCGAGACGCACATCGCCGATGTCGAATTGCGCCGGGAAATAAGCGCGCTGACGCAGGCCATGGATGTCGACTTCGTCCAGGAAGACCTGCCCGAGCTGATCAAGGAAAGCGAAGACGGACTGGTGCGCATCAAGAAGATCGTTGCAGACCTGAAGGACTTCTCGCACGTCGATCAAACGGACTGGCAGTATGCCGACCTCAATGCCGGACTTGACGCGACACTCAACGTGGTATGGAACGAAGTCAAGTACAAGGCCACCGTCGCCAAGAATTACGGCGTCCTGCCGCCTGTCGAGTGCCTCGCCGCCCAGCTCAATCAGGTGTTCATGAACCTGATCATCAACGCCGTGCAGGCGCTGGACGAAAGCAAGGGCATGGGCACGATCACGCTATCGACCGGTCATCAGGACGACTGGGTGTGGGTGGAAGTCCAGGACAACGGTCTTGGGATGAGCGAGGAAACGCGAAAAAGACTCTTCGAGCCCTTCTTCACGACCAAGCCGGTAGGCAAGGGGACAGGGCTCGGGATGTCCGTTTCGTACAATATTGTCCAGAAGCATCACGGTCGCATCGAGGTGGACTCCGTACCCGGCGAGGGCACGCGTTTCCGGGTCTGGGTACCGGTGAAACAGGCGCTGACGGTCGATTGAAGACAGCCAGGCAGAACAACGCCACCGGCAGCGCCGCGCGGACAGCGAAGGTGAAGCGCTGATGGCCTTCACCTGGGATCGCCACTTCGAGACGGGAATTGCCATCGTTGATTCGCAGCATCGCGGGCTGGTCGCGCTGATCAACGAGGCGGCACCCTTTCTGACGGGTGGTGGATTGCCGGGGCGGGAACGCCTCCAAGCCCTGCTCGAACGTCTGGGCGACTACGCCAGCAGCCACTTCAGCTGCGAAGAAGGCGTGATGCGCTCGTCCGGCCTGCTGCCTGAATATATCGGCAAGCATTACGCCGACCATCGGGCCTTCGTCGAGCAGTTGCGCGAGTTTCGTGTGCAGATGGACGACGAGTTGCTGGCCACCGTGGGACCGAGTCTGCTGCGCTTTCTGAGCAGCTGGCTGACCTTCCATATCCTCGATGAAGACCAGCGCATGGCGCGCCAGATCCGCCTGATCGACGCCGGGCACGGACCCGAAAGCGCCTTCGCCGAGTCGGCCAAGGTTGCTCGCGACGATAGAGCGCGAGCCGCCCTGATCGCGGCCTTGATGGACCTTCATGCGGTCGTCGGCGAACGAAACAAGACGCTGCACGCGACCAACGAAAAACTGAAGGCATCGAGCCGGCAGCTGGCGCAGCTCAACCAGGAACTCGAAACGCGGGTAGCCGAACGGACAGCCGAACTGGCAGCGACGGTGGCGCAAATGGAGCGGACGAAGGGACAACTGCTGCAGTCCGAAAAGATGGCTGCGGTGGGCCAACTGGCCGCTGGCGTCGCGCACGAAATCAACAACCCGATCGGCTTCGTCAATTCCAACCTCGGTTCGCTCCGGGTGCACGTGCGCCAGCTGCTCGCGCTGATCGCGGCCTTCGACGAGCTGCGCCAGGCGACCCCCGAGAGCGATGTGCGTCGGCAGAGAATAGACACGGCTTGCGCGCAGGCCGACCTCGAGTATCTGCGGCAGGACATCGGCGACTTGATCGACGAATCGGCGCAGGGCCTGAGCCGGGTCAAGAAGATCGTCGAGAACCTGAAGGACTTCTCGCACGTCGACGCCGCCGAGTGGCAATCTGCCGACATCAACGCCGGCCTCGAGTCCACCATCAACGTCGCCTGGAACGAGCTCAAGTACAAGGCCACGGTGATCAGGAGCTACGGCCACTTGCCGCGGGTGCACTGCCTCCCGGCGCAGCTCAACCAGGTCTTTCTCAATCTGCTGGTCAACGCCGCGCAGTCAATTGACGTCCACGGCACGATTACGCTGTCCACGGGTAGCGGCGAGGGTTTCGTGTGGATCGAGATCAGCGATACCGGCAGGGGCATGAGCGAGGAGGTTCAACGGCGGATCTTCGAGCCCTTCTACACCACCAAACCGGTCGGCCAGGGTACCGGCCTTGGGCTCTCGATTTCCTGGGAGATCATCGTCGAAAAGCACGCCGGGAAAATCGACGTCAGCAGCCAGCTGGAGCGCGGCACTCGTTTCCGTATCGAGCTTCCGCTGCTCGGCGGCCAATAAAAAACCGGCCCAGGGCCGGTTCTTCGTTTTCTGCAACTACTTGATTCTTTTGGTCGGGGCGCCGGGATTCGAACTCGGGACCCCTTGCACCCCATGCAAGTGCGCTACCAGGCTGCGCCACGCCCCGACAAGCTGCGCATTATAACCGAAATCGTCGTCAGCGCTCTTGAACGCGCAGCATTTCTGCAATGCTCAGCAGCTCGCTGCGCAGCACCTCATTGCTCATTGCCGTGCCGCCGCCGGGAGCCTGGGGATCGGCATCTTCGAGACGATTGCGGGCGCCACTGATCGTGAACCCCTGGCTATAGAGAAGCTCCCGGATGCGGCGCACCAGGAGAACTTCATGATGCTGATAGTAGCGGCGGTTGCCCCGCCGCTTGACGGGTTTGAGCTGCGAAAATTCCTGCTCCCAATAGCGCAACACATGCGGCTTGACGCCGCACAGCTCGCTGACCTCGCCAATCGTGAAGTAACGCTTGGCCGGTATGGGCGGCAATGGCTCATTGCCGTTGTCTCTAGGACTGGCTTCCATCATAAGCGTGCTCCACCTCGGCCTTCAGTTTCTGGCTGGCATGAAAAGTGACCACGCGTCGGGCGGTGATCGGGATTTCTTCGCCAGTTTTTGGATTGCGGCCCGGCCGCTGCGGTTTGTCGCGCAGCTGAAAATTGCCGAATCCGGAGAGTTTCACGCCGTCTCCGCGCTCCAACGCATTGCGAATCTCTTCGAAAAAAGCCTCGACCATGTCCTTGGCCTCGCGTTTGTTGAGGCCGACCTTCTCGAACAGAAAATCGGCGAGTTCTGCCTTGGTAAGCGTCATACCCTCCCTTTCTCAGACGCGCAGCTGCGCCGCGAATGTCTCTTGCAGATAGGCCATCAGGTGCTGCATGGCGGCGTCAACTTCGACTTCCTGCAAGGTTTTTCGAGTATCTTGCATCGTTATACGGAAGGCAAGGCTTTTCTTGCCAGCCTCGACTCCGCGCCCGACATAGACGTCGAAGAGATTGATTTCGCGGACGATTTCTGGACGCGTGGCGCTCATGCCGTCGATCAGAGGCTGCAGATCGAGTCTTTGATCGACGACAATAGCCATGTCGCGTATGACCACTGGTTGCCGCGAAACCTCGACGTGTTGCGCCCTTCCGGCCATGACCACAGCATCGAGATCGACTTCGAAAATGACCGGTGCCTGCGGCAGTTCGTATTTCTGCTGCCACTGCGGATGCAGCTCGCCGATGACGCCGATGGCCTTGCCGGCGACCAGCACAAGGGCGCTACGTCCGGGGTGCAGGGCCGGATGAGCGGTTTTCTCGAAGCTCGCCACCCGCGGGGCGAGCAAGCGCTCGAGATCGCCCTTGATGTCGAAGAAATCGACCGGGCGCGCCGCACAGCCCCACTGCTCGGGAAACGCCGTGCCATATGCCAGCGCAGTGAGTTTCCACGGCTGACGGAAGCCGGCGACGGGTTCGCCCGCTGCATCGCGGAAGAAACATCGCCCGGTCTCGAACAGGCGCGCGCGCGCCTGCCGGCGTTTGAGGTTGCCGGCCAGGTTGGCGAGCAGGCCGCCGATCAGCGTCGAACGCATGACGCTCAGCTGACTGGCAATCGGATTGGCGAGGCGAATCGGTTCGCCGTTGCCGGCAAAATCACGCTCCCAGGCCTCGTCGACGAAGGCGAAGTTGACCACTTCCTGATAGCCGCAGTCAGCGACGATCTGGCGCACACGCGCCAACGGCCGCGTCTGCTCGGTCTGCGGCAACATCGCCAGAAAGCCCGTTGGCACGACTGCCGGGATGTTCTCGTAGCCGTGCAGGCGGGCGAGTTCCTCGATCAGGTCTTCCTCGATCTCCACGTCGAAGCGGTAGCTCGGCGGGGTGACGACGAAGTCGTCAGCGTCCCGGCGAAAAGGCAGGGCGAGACGCGCAAAGAGTTCACCAATGCGCTCGTCGCCCAGTGCGATGCCGAGCACCTTGGCCACTCGCTCCGGACGCAGGCGAACCTCGGGGCGCTCGGGCAGGATCGCCAGAGCCTCGCTCACCGGCCCCGCCTGGCCGCCGCAGATATCGAGAACCAGGCGCGTGGCACGCTCGAGCGCGCGCCGCGTGCCGCCGAAATCGACACCCCGCTCGAAACGATGCGCGGCGTCGGACACAAAGCCGTAGCGACGGGCGCGACCGGCAATCGCCGTCGGGGCAAAAAAGGCCGCTTCGAGGAACAGCTCGCGGGTGTCCAGACTGATGCCGCTCTCCTCGCCGCCCATCACCCCGGCCATCGCCAACGGCCGCTGCTCGTCGGCGATCAGCAGCACGTCGTCCTGCAGCTCCACGGTCTGTTCGTTGAGCAGAGTGATTTTCTCGCCCGCACGCGCCATGCGCGCATGAATGGCGCCGTGCAGGCGGCTGTCGTCAAAGGCGTGCAGCGGCTGGCCGACTTCGAGCATGACGTAGTTGGTGATATCGACCAGGGCGGAGATCGGCCGTATCCCGCTGCGTTCGAGGCGACGGCTCATCCAGGTCGGCGTCGGCGCCGCGGCATCGACGCCGGCGATCACCCGCCCACAGTAGCGCGGGCAGGCTTCCGGCGCGTCGAGAACGAGGTCGCGCGCGCGGCTGATGGTGGGCTCGACTGCGTCGACCTGCGTCAGGCGGGCCGGCGTTCCGGTCAGCGCGGCGACCTCGCGGGCGACACCTTCCAGCGACAGGCAATCCGCCCGATTCGGTGTCAGCTTGAGGGTCAACAGGCGATCGTCGAGATCGAGATGGCGGCGGATATCCTCACCCACCGGCGCCTCGTCGCTCAGCAGCAGGAGGCCGGCAGCGTCTTCGGCGATGCCGAGTTCCTTGGCCGAGCAGAGCATCCCTGACGAGGCTACGCCACGCACCTTGGCGACCTTGATCGCGAAGCCTCCCGGAAGTTCGGCGCCGGGAAGGGCGCAGGGCACCTTGATCCCGGCCGCCGCGTTGGGCGCTCCGCAGACGATCTGCAGCGTCTCGCCCGATCCGACGTCGACGCGGCAGACATTGAGGCGCTCCGCGTCCGGGTGCTTTTCGACTGCGAGCACCTCGGCGACGAGCACCTTGTCGAAGGCCGGAGCGACGGTTTCCTCCTCCTCCACTTCGAGACCGGCCATGGTCAACAGATGCGAAAATTCGCCGCCCGAACAAGCGGGGTCGACGAAGCTGCGAAGCCAGGATTCTGAAAATTTCATGGACGGGCGAACTCAGGAGAAGGCATTGGCGATCAGGGCGATCAGGAGGGGGTCAGACGGGCGCTCAGGCGAACTGGCGCAGGAAGCGCAGGTCGCCATCGTAGAACAGGCGCAGGTCATTGACGCCATAACGCAACATCGTCAGCCGATCAGGCCCCATGCCAAAAGCAAATCCGATGTACTTCTCGGGATCGATACCGACGTGGCGCAAGACATTGGGATGGACCATGCCGCAACCGGCGATCTCCAGCCAGCGTCCCTTGAGCGCGCCGCTCATGAAAGCCATGTCGATCTCTGCCGACGGCTCGGTAAAAGGGAAGAACGACGGACGGAAGCGAACCCGCAGGTCGTCGCTCTCGAAAAAGCGGCGCAGGAAGTCGCCGATGACGCCCTTCAGGTCGGCAAAGCTGACCCGCTCGCCGACCCACAGGCCCTCGACCTGATGGAACATCGGCGAATGGGTGGCATCGGAATCGACGCGATAGACACGTCCCGGCGCGATCACGCGGATCTCCGGCATCGTCTGCGCACCGGCGTGCCTGGCGACATGCGCCTGCATGTAGCGGACCTGGATCGGGCTGGTATGCGTACGCAGGAGGACGTTTTCGGCGACCCCCCCGGACGAGTCCTGCAGATAGAAGGTATCGTGCATCGAACGTGCGGGGTGATCCGCCGGCGTATTGAGCGCCGTGAAGTTCTGAAAATCGGCCTCGATCTCCGGGCCGTCGGCGACCTCGAAACCGATCGCGGCAAAGAGCGCCTCGATGCGCTCCAGCGTCCGCGTCACCGGGTGCAGGCCGCCACGCGACTGGCCGCGTCCGGGGAGCGTGACGTCCAGCGCCTCTTCAGCCAGTCGCGCTGCCAGCGCCAACTGGCGCAGCGCTTCGCGGCGCGCGTTGAGGGCCGCTTCGACAGCGTCCTTGGCGCGATTGATGCTCACCCCCACGCTCTTGCGCTGGTCTGCCGGAAGCGTGGCCAAGCCCTTCAGCAAGGCTGTAATCTGGCCGCTCTTGCCGAGATAGGTGGCTTTGATTTGCTCCAGCGCGTCGGGATCGTCGGTCGCCGCAAAGGCGGCCGACGCGGCGTGGACTATTTCATCGAAGTTATGCATGGTTCACCGAAAAAAAGGAGGCTGACGCCTCCTTTTTTGACACGGGTCTAGCTCAGGCGTCGAGCTGGGCCTTGGCCTGCACGGCCAGAGCAGCGAAAGCCGGCTTGTCGAAAACAGCCAGATCGGCGAGCACCTTGCGATCCACTTCGATCTGCGCCTTCTTGAGGCCATTCATGAAGGTACTGTACTTCATGCCCAGCTCTCTCGCCGCGGCGTTGATGCGCGCGATCCAGAGACTGCGAAACTGACGCTTGCGCTGGCGGCGGTCACGATAGGCATACTGACCGGCCTTCATCACCGCCTGCTTGGCAACGCGGTAGACGTTCTTGCGCCGGCCGCGATAACCCTTGGCCAGGGCGAGGATTTTCTTGTGACGCGCGTGCGCCGTTACACCACGTTTTACTCGGGGCATCTCTTATCTCCTCAAGCGTAAGGCAGCATGGAACGAACCATGGCCTTGTCAGATGCATGGACTTCCGTCATCCCGCGCAACTGGCGCTTGGTCTTGGTGTCCTTCTTGGTCAGGATGTGTCGCTTGAACGCCTGCGAGCGCTTGATGCGGCCGCTGGCACTGACCGTGAAGCGCTTTTTCGCTCCACTCTTGGTCTTCATCTTGGGCATTTCATGCTCCATTTATAGACATGCTGCCAGGTGTCTCCCGACGGGAGCGCTTTCAACCCGACCACACTTGTTTTTTGCTGCCAGGATCGGCAACAGGGGCTGCTTCTACATCGACAACTGTTTTCCCACTCTTACTTCTTCTTGCTCGGCGTCAGTACCATGACCATCTGCCGCCCTTCCATCTTCGGCATCTGCTCGACCACCGCCATTTCCTGAAGATCGGCCCTGATACGCTCGATCTGGCGCATGCCGATATCCTGATGCGCCATTTCCCGACCACGAAAGCGCAAAGTGACCTTGACCTTGTCCTCTTCCTCGAGGAAGCGCGTCATGTTGCGCAATTTGATCTGGTAGTCGTTCTCGTCGGTACCGGGGCGAAACTTGACCTCCTTGACCTGCACCTGTTTCTGCTTCTGTCGCTGCTCGTGCTGGCGCTTCTGCTCCTGGTACTTGAACTTGCCGAAATCGACGATTCGGCAAACCGGCGGTCGTGCCATCGGGGCGATCTCGACCAGATCAAGCCCCGCTTCCTCGGCCAGTGAAAGCGCCTCCCTGGAACTCATGACCCCCAATGCCTCGCCATCCTCCCCGATCAGCCGGATTTCTGGTGCATTGATCTCTTGGTTAACGCGTTGCGCCTTTTGCAGTGCGATGGTTCCGCTCCTTGTGTCGACAAAAGTTAAGCCGTACCACTTCGCGCGGCAACTTCATCGAGAAGTTGCCTGGTCAGAGCCTCGATCGACATTTGTCCGAGATCCCGACCTCCGCGTGTGCGCACGGCCACCAGGTTCGCTGCCACTTCCTTGTCGCCAACGACGATCTGGTAGGGCAGCTTGTTCAAGCTATGTTCTCGTATCTTATAGGTAATTTTTTCGTTGCGCAAATCCGCCTCGACCCTCAGGCCGGCAGTGCGCAGCGTCGCCGCCACCTGCTCGGCGTACTCGCCCTGCTTCTCTGAAATATTGATCACCACCGCCTGCGTCGGCGACAGCCACAGCGGCATTGCGCCAGCATAATGCTCGACGAGAATGCCGATGAAGCGTTCCAGCGAACCGAGGATCGCCCGGTGCAGCATCACCGGGACATGCCGATCGTTATCCTCGCCGACGTAGTGTGCGTCAAGACGCTCGGGCAAGGCAAAATCAAGCTGCAGCGTGCCGCATTGCCAGACGCGGCCGAGGCAATCCTTGAGCGAGAACTCGATCTTCGGCCCGTAGAAAGCGCCCTCTCCGGGCTGCACCTCGTAGCTCAGGCCCTTGGCCTTCAGCGCCTCGGCGAGAGCGGCTTCGGCCCTGTCCCATTGCGCGTCGGTGCCGATACGCTTTTCCGGGCGGGTCGACAGCTTGACGATGATGTCGGTGAACCCGAAATCGGCATAGACCTTCTCCAAAAGGTCGATGAAGGCCTCGGTCTCCGGCAACACCTGCGCTTCCGTGCAGAAGATGTGCGCGTCATCCTGGACGAAGGCGCGTACGCGCATGATTCCGTGCAAAGCCCCCGACGGCTCGTTGCGGTGACACGAGCCGAACTCGGCCAGACGCAGAGGCAAGTCGCGGTAGCTGCGCAAACCCTGATTGAAGATCTGGATATGCCCAGGGCAATTCATCGGCTTGACCGCATAATCACGGTTCTCGGAGGCGGTGGTGAACATGTGCTCGGCGTAGTTCTCCCAATGCCCCGAGCGCTCCCACAGCGAGCGATCCATGATCATCGGCGTCTTCACTTCACGGTAGCCGTGACGATCGAGCAGACGGCGCATGTACTGCTCGACCTCCTGCCAGATCGTCCATCCCTTGGGGTGCCAGAAAACCATCCCCGGCGATTCTTCCTGCAGATGGAAAAGATCCAGTTGCCGACCGAGCTTGCGGTGATCGCGCTTCTCGGCTTCCTCGAGCATGTGCAGGTACGCCTGCTGATCCTCTTTCCTGGCCCACGCCGTCCCGTAGATGCGCTGCAACTGTTCGTTGCGATGATCGCCACGCCAGTAGGCACCGGCCAGCTTCATCAGCTTGAACACCTTCAGCTTGCCGGTAGACGGCACGTGCGGTCCGCGGCAAAGATCGACGAAATCGCCCTGGCGATAAAGCGACACCTCCTGCCCTTCCGGAATGGCCTCGATCAGCTCGGCCTTGTAGCGCTCGCCGAGCGACTGGAAGAAAGCCACGGCCGCGGCGCGCTCGCTGACTTCTCGCTGCACCGGGAGATCGCGTTTGGCGAGTTCGCCCATGCGCTCTTCGATAGCCGCCAGATCCTCGTTGGTAAACGGACGCTGATAGGCGAAATCGTAGTAGAAACCGCTTTCGATAACCGGCCCGATCGTCACCTGCGCCTCCGGAAAGAGTTCCTTCACGGCATGCGCCATCAGATGCGCGGCCGAATGCCGGATCACCTCCAGACCCTCGGGATCCTTCTCGGTGACGATGCCGAGCTGCACGTCGCTGGTGATCGAGAACGAAGTGTCGACCAGACGGCCATCGACCTTGCCGGCAAGTGCAGCGCGCGCGAGGCCAGCACCAATGCTCTGTGCGACCTCGGCAACCGTCACCGGCTGTGCGAACTCTCTTTGCGAACCGTCAGGCAGTGTGACAACCGGCATAAGGCAACCCCAGCAAGAAAATGGAAAAGCCAGAGGTCCGCTCTGGCTCCAAGACCCTCAGCATTCGGCAGCGGCAAGCTCAAACGCGGCCCTCACCACGACAGCGCAGGCGCCAGCGGTCGACACTTCGGCAGCCAGGCCAAGCGAAACGGCCAGGCGGGGCCAGCGGCAGAATCCGCGAGGGCAGGATTCTAGCACAGCGGCCAGCGGCTGCGAAAAGCCGCGCACGCGACAGCGAAGGCGATGCTGCGCCGGGTGCGAAAAGGCGAGGCGGCGCAGCGCCCCGTCACGCCAGGCCACGGGAAGCGCTGTCGAGGTGCATCCAGTGCTCGATATCGCTGCGCAGGTCCGCCAGTTGCTCGGGTTCGATCAGACGGATAAGGTAGGCGCGGGCGCGCTCGCGTGCCGCCGAGCCGGTTCCCGGATGCAGCCGCCTGGCGGTAAGCAACCAGGTTTCGCCCATCGCCCCTCCGACGTGCCGGCGCAGGCTGTCGAGACGGTTGAGAATGGCCTGGCTGCCGCCTTCGGTGGTGATCTGCACGCCGGTCTTGCATTCGAGCACCAGGAGCTGGTTGCGCCACACCAGCGCGGCGTCGAGTTCGTTGCCGGCGCCTTCCTGGGCGCCCTCGGCGTCGATACGGACATTGGTTCCCCAGTGGCCATCGGGGATCAGGCCGTCCGCCTGCATGCCGGCGAGCGTCAGCCAGACCCATTCCTCGAGCCAGCCACCACCGGCGTAGCGAGCCACCGTCTCGCTCGGGAAAGCAAAGCGGCAATCGCCGTCCCATTGCCAGATGCCGGCCTGCTCGAAGGCCCAGGCGAGTTGGTGGTGATTGGCGAAGAGCGGCCGTTCGGCGACGATTGCGCCCTGAAACGGACGCACGACCACCCCGTCCGGACGCCTCTTTGGCAGGACTTCGCGGGTCAGCCGGTTGACGTAGCCAAAGAAACCACCCAGTTGCGGAGCCGAGCACGCCAGGTGCTCGGTCAGAAAAGCGCGCGCGGCGGTAGCTCGGGCAAGGTCGGCGCTCCAGGTCGGATCGGCGACGACACGGTAACCCTGCATCTGCAGCAGGTCGGTCAGCCGCAACATGTCCGGCGGCAGCTCCAGCGGCGCGCCACCGCCCAGAGGCTCGAGCAGATCGTGGTGGGTATCGCAGTACCAGGCGTCACCCAGGCCGGCAAAGGCGCCGAGGAAGCCGAAGGACATCACCTTTGTCCCGCCGCTGGCGTTGAGATCGATCGGCCAGCCGGGAAACTCGCTGCCCAGCGACGCCGCCAGTTCGCGGGCGTAGCGGGTGATTCGCCCAAGGTCGTGGTCGGGCGTGTGACGGACGATACGCACCGCATCGTCCGCCCAGCCCGCTTCGTGCAGGACACGACTCACCTGCAACGCGCCCCGACACGCAGGCTCGGCATCGCTGGCGGCGATGATCACGCGGGCCGGCCGCAAGCGGAGCGCCGGCAGGCTGTTCTGCATGATCTGCTCGGAAGCCAGGCAGACGAGAATGCGTGGCTGGAACGGCATGGAGGACTTCCGTAGACGAGGGAAGCTGTCATTGTGCCCTTTCTGTCGGCAAATACGGCGTCACGGCGCGAGCTTGAGTCGAAATGGCGGCCGTGCGATGATCGCCGCGCCGCCGGCCCGGGCCCCGCCAGCTGCCGGGCCGAGGTGGCGGGCGACGCGCAGGCCTGGGGCCGCACCGATCAACTGTACGGACGACAGCACATGCTCTGGTTCATCCCCGGTCTCATCGCCCTTATTCTCGGCGCAGAACTGCTGGTACGTGGCGCTTCGAAGCTTGCCCTGTCGTTCGGCATCTCGCCGCTCGTCGTCGGCCTGACGGTCGTCGCCTTCGGCACCAGTTCGCCCGAACTCGCCGTCTCGGTACAGTCGGCGTGGTCTGGCCAGGTCGACATCGCGCTCGGTAACGTGGTCGGCAGCAACATCTTCAACGTGCTGTTCATCCTCGGCCTTTCGGCCCTGATCACGCCACTGCTCGTGCATCGCCAGCTGATCCGGCAGGAAGTACCGATGATGGTCGCCGTCTCGCTGCTGCTCTGGATGCTCGTCGCCGACGGCGGCATCAGCCGTGGCGATGGCCTGCTGCTGGTCGGACTGCTGCTCGCCTATACCTTCCTGATCATCCGCCAGAGCCGCCGGGAGAACGTCGCGCTCGCCGCGCCCGAGCCCGAGCCCGAGCCCGATTCCGGGACCAAGCCGGCCGACGACCGGGCCTGGGATGCTCACTGGCTGGCGCAGGCACTGCTCGTTGCCGTCGGCATGGGGCTGCTCGTGCTGGGCTCCAACTGGCTCGTCGAGGCGGCGGTGACCCTGGCGCGCCGGCTGGGAATGAGTGAGGTGGTCGTCGGACTGACCATCGTCGCCGCCGGCACTTCACTGCCGGAAGTGGCGACATCGATCATGGCGGCAGTGCGCGGCGAGCGCGACATTGCCGTCGGCAACGTCGTCGGCAGCAACACCTTCAATATCCTCGCCGTACTCGGCATCTCGGCGAGCGTCGCGCCGGGCGACCTCCTCGTCCCGGCGTCGCTGCTCGCCTTCGACCTGCCCGTCATGGTTGCCGTCGCGGTCGCCTGCCTGCCCATTTTCTTTACCGGCCACCTGATCGCACGCTGGGAGGGAGCGCTGTTCCTCGCTTACTACGCGGCCTATACGACCTACCTGGTGCTCGACGCCGCCGACCACGCCGCACAAAGCGGCTTCTCGCTGGTAATGAGCAGCTTCGCCCTGCCGCTCACCGCGATCACCTTGATCGTGCTCGCCTGGCGCCACTGGCACAGCCCGCGCGGCGCACCAGCTACGGGCCGATGATCCGGCAGCGCGGCGGCAACCCCCTCTCAAAGCCTTGGCAACCATGAAAACCAGACGAATTCATACCCTGCACCGACCGGCGGTCGGCCCGGCGCGTTCGCCGCGCCTCCTTTTCGTCCATGGCGGTTACGCCACGGCGGGCTGCTGGGACGCGTACTTTCTGCCCTATTTCAGCCGTCGCGGTTTCGATTGCCGAGCACTCGACCTGGCTGGCCATGGCGCCAGCGACGGTCGCGAGCGGCTCGACACGTTCGGACTCGACGACTACGTCGACGACGTCGTACAGGTCGCTCAGGGCATCGACCAGCCGCTCATCCTGATCGGCCATTCGATGGGCAGCGTCGTCGTCGAACGCGCCCTCGAACGGCAGCCGGCACAGGCTGCGGTCCTGATGGCGCCTGTGCCGCCCGGCGGCATTCTCGGCGCGACGATGAACATCGCCTTCGCCCAACCGGCGTTCTTCAGCGAACAGGCGCGTGCCACGCAGGGCGAGTACAGCGAGAAGACGTTGCGCACGATCCGCGACGTCTACTACTCACGCGAAACGAAGAGCGAGGATCTGATCCGCTTCGGCCGCCTGTTCCAGTCCGAGTCCAGGCGCGCAATCCTCGATCTGACGCTGTTGGCGATGCGCATCGGCGGACGGCGGCCGAAGTTGCCCGTTCTCGTCGTCGGCGGCGAAGCCGATGCCGTTTTCCAACCCAGCCTGCTGAACTTCACCGCCAGCCGCTGGCGTGCCGACGAGAGCGTCATTCCCGGCGCCGGCCATACCCTGATGCTCGACGCCCATTGGCAGGCAGCAGCCGCGAAAATCGCCGACTGGATCGACGCGCAGTCGTAGCCGCGCGGCGGCAGGCCACAAACGGTTCCGCCCGTGGCGCGGCTTCTGCGCCGGCTGATCCTGCCCGTCGATTGCTGCGCAGCGCTCTCGCCGTCAGCCAGCGGGCGGCGTCGGCTGGCAATCCTTGAGCCGCCGACGCTGTTCGGCGTCGAGCCGCCAGACGGTCCGTCTGGCATTGGCAAAGGCGATTGCCTCCGCGGGGAGGAAAGAGTAGCGCTGCGCCTGCGCCGTTTTCCCCCACAGCCACAATGAAGCTCCCGTGTAGGCGCACAATCGCGCCACGAACTCGCCGGGCAGAAGCAGCACTTCGCGCATTTTCGCGCTGTCGAACTGGCCGGCGTCGTAGAGCTCCTTGCGCCAGTTGTCGCGGGCCGCAATGGCCGCCGTATCCTGCCAGTCGCTGACCACCCAGACGTCTTTTTCCGGGCGCAGGTAGAACGGCAGGTCGTACTCGTACTCGTCGATCATCACCATCTGCTCGTCGGGGCTGTACAGGGGAGCCACCTGCCTGCTCAGGCTGCGCGTCGAGGTCGAATCGAAGACCGCCACCAGAGTAATGAACACGACGCACAGGACGCCGCCGCCGACCAGACTGGCGCCGAGATAGAGCGAAGCGTCGGCGCCTTGCTCGCGCAGCTCCGGCTTCGCCGCTCTCTCCGCCTGCCGCTTTTGCCGCCAGTCGAGAAACCCGTCGGCGATCAGGAAGGCCAGCGGCGGCAGCGCCGGGAGGATGTAGCCGACGAGTTTCGAATTCGGCAGCGAGAAGAAGACGAGAATTCCCAGCATCCACACCAGCATCAGGCTGCGAATCTCGACTTTCTCCGGGTCCACCAGGTATTTCCACGCGCAGGCGCGCCAGATCCACGGCGCCCACGGCAGCGTGCCGAGAAAAAGAACGGGAAGGTAGAACCAGAACGGTTGCGCGTTGCTGAAGCCGGTGTGCGCAAAGCGCTGAAAATGATGGTAGACAAAGAAGTAGTCCCAGAAACCGTGGTACGAAATCTGCATCCAGACGAACCAGGGTGCGGCGACGGCGACGAACAGGCCGATCATCGGTAGCGCCAGCAGCGCCGGGATCAGTCGGTAACGCCCGCGCAACAGCAGCCAGGCGAGCACGATCGCGCCGGGAAGGACAATACCGATCAAGCCCTTGGCGAGGACACCCAGGGCCGCAAAAACGTAGGCCGCGGCCAGTGCGGGTCGATACGAGCGGCCGCTGTCCAGGCGCAGAATGGCGTGCGCCGCGCAAACGATGGTCGCCGAAATCATCCCCGCGACGAGCATGTCGAGGTTGGCGTACTGGGCGCCGGCGAAGAACATCGGCTGGGTCACCAGCACCGCCGCAGCCAGCGTCGCCGGGCGCTCCCCGGCGTAGCGCCTGACGAAGAAAAACAGCCCGCCGACGGCCAGCAGGGCGCCGAAGACGGACGCCAGGCGGCCCGCCCATTCGTTGACCCCGAAAAGCTGCAGGGCCAGTCCGGTCAGCCAGTAGAACAGCGGCGGTTTGTGGAAATACGGCAGTCCGTCGAGCGTCGGCGTCAGCCAGTCACCACTCCTGAGCATCGCCCAGGCGACGCCGATGTAGCGCCCCTCGTCGGGCAACATCAGCGATCTGGCCCCGGCCAGCATCGCCAACCAGGCGGCGCAGACGAGAAGCACGAGCAGCGTGCTGCGCGTTTCGAGGAGGCGGGCGGCAACGGCGGAAAGAAAACGCTTCATTTATACTCGCTAAAGGGAGGACACCCGGCCAGCGCGGCAGGGCATCGAATGTGCAGGGCAAGGTGGCAGGCGCTCACTTTTTCGGCCGCCGGCGACGCGCCGTTTCGAGATGCTGGCAGAGCAGTTCGGCGCCATCCAGCAGACGCGGCGTGTGACGCTGGATGAGGTCGGGCGGGACGAAGAACAGATTGTCGCGCGCAACCGCCTCGATCGATGTCCAGCGCCGCCAGTCGTCGAGCCATTCGGGGCGCGAGTCACCCATGCCGCTGGCGACGATCGCTTCCGGATTGGCGGCAATGATCGCTTCGACGGTCACCGTCGGGGCCATCGTCTCGAGGCTGGCAAAAACGTTGTCGCCGCCACAAAGGCGGATGACGTCGGAGATGATCTGGCGGCGGCCGACGGTCATCAAGGGCTGCTTCCAGATCTGATAGAAGGTGGGCACCGGCGGCCGCTGGCCATAGCGTTTCTGCAGCGCCGCCAGGCGCTGGCGAAAGCTGGCGGCGGCCCGGTCGGCGACCGCGCTGCTGCCGGCCAGAACGCCAAGGCGCTCGATCTCGCTGGCCACGTCGTCGATACGATCCGGCTGCGAGACATAGACCGGGAAACCGAGCGCCCGCAAGCGGTCGAGATGGGCAGCAGCGTTACCGCTCTGCCAGCCGATGATCAGGTCCGGGCGCAACGCGATGACGCGTTCGAGGTCGATCTGCGCGTAACTGCCAACGCCGGCAATCGTCGCCGCCGCCGGCGGATAGTTGCTGTACTCGACGCTGCCGACGACACGCTCGCCGGCACCGGCGGCAAACAGCGTTTCGGTCAGATGCGGCGCCAGGCTGATGATTCGCCTGGCCGGCTGGGCCAGGCGCAGCCTGCTGCCGGCATCGTCGACCACTTCCACCGCCAGCCCCTCGGCGTGCACGAGACCCACCGCACCGAGCAGAAAGGCGGCAAGGGAGAAGCGGAACAGCGCAGCATACATATCAAGGACTCCAGGCGGACAGGGCGGCGGCCAGACGCAGCCATTCGCTCTCGCACCCAGGCAACCCGCAGCGCAGCAGCGCGTGCGCCGGAAAAACCCGGGTCAGAATGGCCTGCCGCGCCAGGTGTTCGAAAAGCGAGGCCGCGTGCGGTGTCGCCAGGCTGACGAACAGGGCCGTGCCGCTGACCTCGCCAAACGGCTGCAGCAGCGCCTGCAAGCGTGCCGCAGCAGCGGTCAGCTCATCGCGGGTGTGCATCTGCCAGCGACGATCGGCCAGAGCCTGGCTGGCCACGGCGCGGGCCGGCCCGGACAGCGGCCAGGGACCGATCGCTTCACGCAGCAGCGCCAGCTTGTCGTCGGCAGCGAAGACAAAGCCGACGCGCGCCCCGGCCAGGCCGAAGAACTTGCCAAGCGAGCGCAGGACGATCAGATTCGGCGCCTCGGCGCCACCCGCCACCGCGGCCAGGCAGTTCTCCGGTTCGGCATCACCGAAGGCTTCGTCGACGACCAGCCAGCCGCCGCGCCGTTGCAGTTGCCGTGCCGCGGCGAGCAGATCGGCGGCCGGCAAACGCCGGCCGTTCGGATTGTTGGGGTTGCAGAGGACGATCATCGGCGTTGCGACAGCGAGAGCGCGGGCCAGCGAAACGTTCTCCAGGCGGCGCAACCTGTGGCCGGCGCGTTGCCAGGCCTGCGGATGTTCTTCGTAGATCGGCGTCATGCAGGCCACGGCCAGGGGGGCGAACAGCGCCGGCAGAAGCTGGATGGCCAGCTGCGAGCCGGGCAGCGCGAGCAGTCGCGCGCTGCCATAGTACGCGGCGGCGACGACGTCCAGGCCGTCGTCGTCCTCGGGCAGGCGTTGCCAGCAGCGCGCCTCGATCGCCGGTACCGGGTAGGCACGCGGGTTGATTCCCGTCGACAGGTCGAGCCAGTCAGCCAGCGTCCAGTGACCAAATTCCGCATACCGCCCTGCCGCGGCGCGCAGCCGGCCACCGTGCTCAAGCACGGACCAGGCCCCAGCAAACGAGCAGCGTCAACCACAGCACGAGGCTGCGACGCAACAGTGTCAGCGCCTGGGCAATATCCTCGGCGGCCGGCCGCCGGCCTTCGCCAAGCGGCGGGCGCTGCTCGATCCGGCCGTGATAGCAGGCCGGCCCG
>JEMY01000030.1:0-10542 GCA_000585075.1 Candidatus Accumulibacter regalis
GGGGTAGAACAAGCAGTTGTGTCACCAGCCGCCACCTTGGAGTGAGTCGGACTTTATTTGCTCATCCATAGCGTGGCAGGCGCTATTTTAGGGAGGCGCGTTCCTGCGGATTGCATCCCTTGTGGTTGGCGATGCGATCGCCGTGGCGACCTGACGCTTGATGGGCCAGAGTAGGAGCAGCCAGCCATCACTTGTCGCCGTCCAGGCCTCCATAGCACAAGCTGTCCGGGTACAGCGCCGTCAATTGCGATAGCGTTGCCTGTACCTCTTCCAGGTTGGTCATCATGTGGGAAACCTGCTCATCCAGATCGCTGGCCAGCTCGAATAGATAAGCGACTTGGCTGCGCGCCCCCTCGTTGATGACGGCCATTGCCAGTTGGTGCAGCTTCAGCAGGTCTGTGCGAAGCTGCGGCGGGGTGGCGTATCCGCCATCGTTGAGATCGGCGCGCAGTTCGTCCACGGCATCGACGGCACGCAGCAGCGAATGCGTCTCGAAATTCTCCGGAGACAATTTGTCCCACTCTTCATCGGTAATGCGGGTTACCATCGGCTGGCAACCTGATCAAGCGACCGCGAGCGTCAGGTGTCCGACCGGCTCGGCGGCCGGCCGCACTTTGATCTCGATGTCGTAGCCGAGGCGGTTCAAGCAGTCCATCAGCTTGCGCTCGGACAGGTTCGTGAAGTCACCACGCATCATGCCCGACACCTTCGGTTGCGGGATGCCCATGCGTTTCGCCGCCTCTTGTTGAGTCAGCCCAAGGGCGCGCATCGCCTTCCTAATCTCGACCACCAAGCCGGTCTTGATCTTGAGTTTTTCGGCGTCTGGCAGTCCAAGGTCGGCAAAGACGTTGCCCGAGCTGCGCTGAACCTCGACGCCTTCAATGATTCGTTTTTGCATTTCGTAGCTCCTGTGCCAATGCGTCGGCCACTTTCAGCCGAGCGCGAATGATGTCCATATCTGACTTTGGTGTGGCGATCCCCCTCTTGCTCTTCTTCTGGAAGCAGTGCAGGACGAACACTGCTTCCGCGTACTTCACCGTGTAGACGCCCCGGTACGTGCCGCCGGCATCGTCCTCGACAACCTCAAGCACGCCGGCTCCGCCGAAGCCCTTGAGCACCTTTGCCGCGTCGTCCTGATCGCCCATCTGCGCCAACGACAGTGCGTAACCGAAGCGCCTGCGCACGTCAGGTGGCAACGCCATCAGATCCTTGTAGCTGCTCGCGATCCATTCGAGCGCTTTTTCTTTATGGGTCATGGCGGCAGTTTATACCTGTTCAGGTAAAATATAAAGCACGATACCAATAGAGCCGATGTCGCAAAACAAGTGTTTTACGACACGTAGAAAACTGCCAACGAAACGGCTCACGACAGGCCTCGATAATGTGCGGGAAACCATGTCGCTATGCGCTACTATACGGAAACTAAATTTAGGGGTTATCCGATATGTTGGTAGGCTACATGCGCGTGTCGTCGGACTCCGACCGGCAGAGCACGGACTTGCAGCGCGACGCGCTGCTCGCGGCCGGCGTCGATCCACGTCACCTATTCGAGGATCACGCTTCCGGCGCGAAGGATGACCGCACGGGCTTAGCTCGGGCGCTAGAATTTGTCCGCCCTGGCGCTGTATTGGTCGTCTGGAAGCTGGACCGGCTCGGCCGCTCGCTGTCGCACCTGCTCGCTATCGTGACCTCACTCAGGGGCAAACAGGTGGCGTTTCGCTCGCTGACGGAGAGCCTGGATACAACAACGCCATCGGGCGAGTTCCTGTTCCAGGTATTCGGTGCACTGGCGCAGTACGAGCGCGCCTTGATTCAAGAGCGTGTCGTCGCCGGCCTGGCCGCCGCACGCAAACGTGGCCGGATCGGCGGCCGACCACAGGCAATCACTGGCGAAAAGCTGAACGCGATCGTCGCCGCACTCGACGGCGGTATGTCCAAGGCGGCGGTGTGTCGGAATTTCGGCGTCAAACGCACCACCTTGATCGAGACCCTGGCGCGGGTCGGCTGGCCCGAGTCCTCGCGTCCAGGAGCGTAGCGGCATGGCGAACGGCAGCGCAGAAGATCAGTGGCTGTTGGCATCGGCTGAGCGCGAGTTGGTGATGACAAAGAACTGGACGAACCGGCTGGGCTTTGCCGTCCTGCTGACCTTCTTCCGTGAGCGTGGCCGGTTCCCGCGCGACAAGGATGAAATCGAGGCGCAAGGGGTCGCCTCACTGCGCCAGCAACTCGATGTGCCGATGCCAATCGATGGCGAAGCCTTCCTCACCGGGCGCACGGAGGAGCGCCTGCGCGCTGAAATTCGCGGGCGCTTCGGCTTCCGCGAAGCCACAGTCGCCGACTCGGAGATGCTGACGGTTTGGCTGCGCGATCATGTCGCCGGCGAGCTCGCCGGCGACATTGATTCGATGATTGAGCGGCTGGAAGCGCGTTGCCGGGAACTCGCCATCGAGCCGCCGACGGCCGACAGGGTGGAGCGTATCGCGCGCAGCGCTTTGCGCGCTCACGAAGGCCGCTTCCATAACGGCGTCTATGCACG
This sequence comes from Candidatus Accumulibacter regalis, assembly GCA_000585075.1. Taxonomy (GTDB): domain Bacteria; phylum Pseudomonadota; class Gammaproteobacteria; order Burkholderiales; family Rhodocyclaceae; genus Accumulibacter; species Accumulibacter regalis. Next base: position 2,537 of record JEMY01000030.1, read on the forward strand.
GCTGTCGCTCGCAACACGCAAGAACCTGGATGCCCTACTGCGTCCAGAGGGTGACGGCAGCGAAGAACTCAACCAAGACGACGCGATAGGCAGCGCACCGGCTGTCCTGCTGAAGCTACGTGGCAGTCCTGGTCGACCTAGCCTTGCCAGCATGCAGGACGAGTTGGCGAGGCTGGAACTGATCCGGGGAATCAACCTGCCCGCCGATCTGTTCGACCGAACTTCACCGCGCGACCTAGAGCGTTGCCGCCAGCGAGTTTCGGTCGAGGTTCCTCGCGACTTGCGCCGGCATCCAGATGCTGCTCGCATCACCTGGTTGGCGGCCTTCGTCTATCTGCGCGCCCGCAGTCTGACCGATGACCTGGTGGACTTGCTGATCGAGACCATCCACCAGATCGGCGCGCGTGCCGAGCGCAAGGTCGAGCGGGAATTGCTGGAAGATCTGAAGCGTGTCACCGGCAAGCAGAACCTCCTGTTCAGCCTGGCCGACGCTACGCTGGCCCAACCGGATGGCGTGGTGCGCGACGTGGTGTTCCCGGTGGTCGATGAACAGACCCTGCGCGATCTGGTCAAGGAATGGAAGGCCAGCGGGCCAACCTATCGCATCACGCTGCGTACCGTGATCCGCAATTCATACCAGGGCCACTATCGGCGCATGGTGCCGACCTTGCTGGCTGCGCTGGAATTCCGTTCCAACAACGACCGCCACCGCCCGGTGATGGATGCGCCCGAACTGGTGAAACGCTTCGCCAATACCAAGGTGCATACCTTCTCGGCCGACGAGGACGTCCCGCTCGACGGCGTGGTGCGTGGCCTGTGGCGCGAAGCCGTGATGGAGAAGGACGCTGCCGGCCGGGATCGGGTCAACCGCGTCACCTACGAAATCGCGGTGCTGGAAGCGCTGCGCGAGCGACTGCGCTGCAAGGAAGTTTGGGTGGTTGGCGCAAACCGCTACCGCGATCCCGACGACGACCTCCCAGCCGACTTTGACGAGAACCGAGAGAGCTACTACCAGGCGTTGAATCTCCCACTTTACGCGGATCGTTTCATCGCCGACTTGCAGTCGGCGATGCGCGAGGCGCTGTCCACCTTCGACGCCGGCCTGAAGAAGAATCCCTCCGTCCGGTTGAGCAGCAAAGGCGGCGGCTGGATCACGTTGACGCCGCTCGATGCGCAGCCCGATCCGCCTAACTTGACTGCGCTCAAGGCAGAACTCAACGCCATCTGGCCGATGACCAGCCTGCTCGACATGGTCAAGGAAACCGACCTGCGGCTGGGTTTTACGGACGCCTTGAAAAGCCCGACCTCCTACGAGACGATGGATCGCGCGGTACTGCAACCACGCCTGCTGCTGTGCCTGCATGGCTTGGGCACCAATGCCGGCTTGCAGCGCATGGCCGGGCTGGATTCGGGCACTACGGCGCGAGAGCTGGCCTACGTGCGGCGGCGCTACATCAGCGTCGATGCGATGCGCCGCGCGATCGCTGTCGTTGCCAATGGCGCGCTACATGCTCGCAACCCTGCCATCTGGGGCAGCAGCACGACTGCCTGCGCCTCCGACTCCAAGCACTTCGGCGCGTGGGATCAAGACCTCACCACGCAATGGCACGTGCGCTACGGCGGGCGCGGCATCATGATCTACTGGCACGTCGAGCGCAGCTCGCTGTGCATCCATTCGCAGCTCAAATCGCCGTCGTCGTCGGAAGTGGCATCAATGATCGAGGGCGTGATTCATCACTGTACCGAGATGGAGGTGGATCGCCAGTACGTCGATTCACACGGTCAGAGCACGGTCGCATTCGCCTTTTGCCGACTGCTCGGCTTCCAGTTGCTGCCACGGCTCAAAGCGATCCACTCGCAGAAACTGTACCGGCCGGCGACCGGCAAGGCCGACGCCTACGCGAACCTGCAACAAATTCTGACCAAGCCCATTGACCCTAGAAAACGCAGTTACCCCACCCTGTTTGCATGATTTGCCAGCAAATGGAAGGTAGGCGGCGGGCCGATTGCGGCGAGGGTGAGCTTGAGATGATCGCAACACAGCTGCCAGACCGATGTGACATTGAACTGCTCCGCAGCTTCGGTCACCCAGGCTTGAAGCTGGGCGGAGATACGCATCAGCACCTGCCGGGCTTTGCCAAAGTGGGCATGCAGTCCGGTCAGCGTGATCGTGGTCTGGCCGGCATGCTCGGTACGGCGTCCGACCGAGGACATCAACCACGGCCGGCTGGTAATGGCCTCGCGTCGCGCTTCGGGGCTGGCCAAACGGACAAACAGACTCCACCAGTTGTAGATCAGTGCCACGGCACGTGCCGACAGTTGGCAGCGATGCAGGTCGTGGGTGGTGAAACCGCCCCAGCCCCACTGGTTCTTCAACTCGTCGAAGGTGTTCTCCGCATCGGCCCGGTCGCGGTAGAGCTGGCCAAGCGAGAGCACTTCGTGGTCGAGATTGGTAACCAGCACGGCGTACTCGTAGCCGGTGATACGCTTGCCCGCCTTGCGGTCGGCCTCGATGAACCCAAGCAGCTGTTGGCCATTGTCTTCTTGGGCAACGAGCATCTCGCCCTGCAGAGGGCGGCGCAGGACCACGACACGCCGCTTGTCCTCCCAACCGGTCAGCGCCAGCGTGCTGTCCATCCCTTCCCAGCCCTGACCCGCGTCGGTCCAGCCCGAGACCCGGAACAGGCGTTCGATGTGGCGCTTGACGTTTTTCGACAGACGCAATTTGAACAGATACGGCTGGCGGGGTTCTTCGAGCGCGCGCATGATGGCGTCCGAGCCGAAGCCGCAATCGCCGCGCACCATCTTCGGTTTGCGCTCGGCGGGCAACTCATCAAGCATCGTCAGCAGGCCGGGCAGCGTGTGGCTACCCGAGTGCTCGTTGCCGGCCTTGACCTCGACGCCCATCACCAGGCGCAGCCCGGCCATCAGGTAGGTGTGGTAACTGTGCGAAGGACGACCTGGTTTGTGCGGGTTGTACGACACCACCGCGCCTTCCTGCTTGCCGTACAGCGGCTTGATCGTGGTGTCGATGTCAAGAATCCACGGCGCATCGAGCAGCGGCGCCGTACTCTCGCGCAGGTGCGCATCGAGCCAGGCTACCCCTTCGGGTTCGCCAATCGCCACCAACGCCCGGCGCAGCGCATCCTCACTGATCACCTTGTTCATTCCCAGCAGACCGGGATTGACCCCGTCACAACGAATCGTCGTCACATGCGAGTAGCGCCGATGACCCGACAGGATCGACAACATCCAGGTACCCAGCACGTCGGCCTTGCTCGGCGCGTTTGGGCTGGTGTAGGACAGCGGGCAGCGTTCCTGCCAGCCCGACCACAACCCGGTCAGCGTCAGAAACTCGATGAAGTAGGCCAGTTGCCCCATCGGCGTGGCGGCGCTGTCCGCCTCCCAGCGCACCTGCACACGCCCGCCCGCCGTGTGCACTCCAGCGCACGACATTTGCATTTGTTTGGCCTTAAGCCGCTTCAATTTCGACTCACCCATCAGGTGACTCCATCGATTAACGTCAAACCCATAGCCTGCCAGCACTTCCGCAACTTTGCACGTCGCCAACTGAGATTTCTAGGTTGACTTTGAGTCAGTGCGACAGCAATACGACCAGATGGTCAAGTACGCCACGGCGCTTCGCCTTGGCACGGCGGAAACTGAAGCCATTCTGCGCCGATTCACCAAGAAGAACGTGCAGCACCCAACCTACAAGGCCTTCGCCGAGTTGGGCAAGGCGATCAAGACTATCTTCCTGTGCCACTACCTGCGCGACGAGGCGCTGCGGCGCGAGATCAACGAGGGGCTGAACGTGGTCGAGCAGTGGAACGGCGCGACCGACTTTGTGTTCTTCGCCCGCCGTGGCGAAATGGCGAGCAACCGCCGCGAGGATCATGAGGTCAGCATGCTCGCGCTGCACCTGCACCAGAACTGCATGGTCTACATCAATACGCTGATGATCCAGAAGGTGCTGGCTCAACCCCATTGGCAGGGCAAGTTCACGCCACGCGACTACGCCGCTCTGACGCCGCTGATCTGGGAGCACGTCAACCCGTATGGGCGGTTCGATTTGGACATGAACACTCGGCTCGACTTGTCATGATCGAAATGGCGGCCGGTGACACGACTGCTTGTTCTACCCCTTTTCGCGGGCCTTGGCGCTTTCTTCCAGCAGCCGTTCGGCGGTCGCTTCGATGCCGTGGCCCCAGGAGAGCGCGATCTTGCACCAGATGAAATCCGCGCTAGTGCGCTTGGGATTACCGCCGTCGCCGATCGGCGCCCCTTCGAGGCAGCGCGCGTAGCTGGGCCATTTGCTCGTCCGCGAACCGCTGGAGGACGCGACGGGGGGTAGCGACACCGGGACCGGCCCGGCCGGCGCGAGTACGCCCATCGCGTCGAGGATCTGCGTCGTGACGCGGTGTCCGGGCTGAGCGGCATCGATTCGGACCCGGGGGAAGTTCGGAGCGTAGGCGGGTTTGAAATTGGCGGTGCCGGCAACGCGGGTGGCGCCCGATGCTTCCTTGTCGGCGCCGGTTCCTTCCTTGAGCCGGGTGGCCAAGCCCCGGGGAGCATTGGTGACGGCGACCCATGCCTGCTGTCCCTTGGGACTGGTGCGCAGAATCAGGAATGCGGCCGGGGCGATGCGGGCCAGAGCATCTGGCGCGAGGTCATCGAGCTGCACCAGGGTGACGTCAGCGCCGGCGCGCGGACGGATGATCAGATTATTCTGCCGCCGCGCGGCGCTGGGCACCAGGTAGGGCATGGACTGCCGGGCCTGGGCCAGGCTCTGCGCCGGGCGGAAGCCCCGTTTCTCCTGTTGGAGGTTGGTGTGGGTGATATCGAAAGCCACGGCCCCGACACTGGCGAACAGGTCAAGCAGGCGCAGCGCCTCGGCGATCGGTTCGCCCATGTTGGCACACCCATTGCCGTCGATCAACGTACCCTGCCCCCCCCCGTGGCTTCTATTTGCTTTCCCTATCCTCGGACCTTTCCGGAAAACTACCGGCACCGGAACGGGCTTTCAATTGAAAATTTCCGCCCGCGGTAGCGGGCGCTCGCTTGACGCGGCCCGAAGGGCCGCGCCTGTGGTGTTGGTATTCTGAGGCCGAAGGCCGATCACTTGTGGTCGTGCGGCAGTGAACCTGTTTGGTGTCGGGGTAAATTGGGCGCTGCAAAGCGATGCGGAGCCCCTTTTTTTGCGTTGGTTGAGACCAAAAGAGGTTGCTGGATGCTGGTCGTAGCGACGACGGTCGACTAGTTATCAACAGCGCTAGAGTCTTGTTAAATAGAGTTAATAGAGTTACGCAATTCTGGCAAAGCTGTAAAGGCCTGATGTTAAACAAGAAAAAAGGTGCTTTTTGAATGTTCCGGTGTGTAAAAACACGAAGTTTGGTGTGTAAAAACACGAAGTTTGGTGTGTAAAAACACGAATGCTGAGAGCATGGAGACAAAAGTTATCAACAGGCTCAAAGGTGGGTAATAACACGAACACTCTTGACATGGTGTGTGAAAACACGAAAAATCCGTGGATGGTGGGTGAAAACACGAACTCGGAAGTCTTGGTGGGTGATAACACGAAGGAGAGGTCCCCTCTTCTTCCAATTCGGCACGAGCGGGATTTCTTCGTTTGCGACGTGTTTGATGCTGCCCTGAAGGGCGATAGCGCCTCGATGGAGCACCCGATATTTTCGCTGTCGAAGAAACCAGACATGAAGACCCGTCGTTATGAGAACGGGGCGAGTTGGGCGGAGGTGCGGCCTGGCGCGAAGGGGTTAGCAACGGTCTTTGACCGAGACATTCTGATTTATTGCATAAGCCAGCTTATGGCGGCGGTGAATGATAGCCGTCCGGTGTCGCGAACCCTGCGGGTGCGGGCGCATGATCTCTTGATTGCGACCAATCGGGACACAAGCGGGCGTGGCTACTTGCAGCTCAGGGAAGCTCTCGAACGGCTGCAGGGCACGCAGATTGCGACCAACATCATTACGGGTGGCAAGGAGACGTTCGATTTGTTCAGCCTGATTGATCGGGCGCGGATCGTACGGGAGAGCCGCGAAGGGCGAATGCAGGAAATCGAAATTGTTCTTTCGGATTGGGTGTTTCAGGCGGTCGAAGCTCATGAAGTACTAACGCTTGATCGCCAGTATTTCCAACTCGCCAAGCCGCTCGAACGGCGACTTTACGAGCTGGCACGCAAGCATGTAGGGCAACAGATTTCGTTTAAGATTGGCTTGGAGAAGCTGCGGGCAAAGTGCGGGGCACAATCCACGCTAAAAGAGTTTCGGCGCCTGTTGCAGACGATCATTGATGCCGACCAGTTGCATGACCACATGCCAGGGTACGGTTTCATGCTCGATGGCGATATGGTTGAAATGCGAACCAAGAGCAAGCTGCCATCCTCTACCGAGCGCGGGGTTTTTATCCGCTTGAGTGAGGATACTTACGCGCTGGGGCGTAACTACGCGCCTGGCTGGGACATTCACAGAATTGAAGCAGAGTGGCGAGCTTGGATTGATCGTAAGAAGATCAGCCCGCTTCATGCTCAGGCTCACTTTCTGGCGTTCTGTAAGCGGCGGGGCAAGTATCCTGGGTTTTCTTAAGCGCGGTTGCACTACCGCCCTACCCTGCTTGGTAGCTAGCCTGTTTTTTTAATGAATTCATGAAAACATTCATTCAGCAATTCATTAAGTTTCAAGCCTCGATCGAGAGCCGCTTGCTTGAAGGATCGCACGAAATCTGGAGGCATGCGGAATTGCAAAGGCACGAGCTCGGCGGATGAGGTCACGCCGCGCTGACGGGTGATGCTCTGCTGGCGTGGCTTGGTCGGCGAAAGGTCGGCGGCGGTGATAGCAACAGTCTTAGCCATGCTTAACTTTCCTTACTGATTTAACGTTTTCATGAAAACATGATTTCACGCCAAGCCATAAACGGGAGATTTCGTCAGCGGCTGGGCTCTTCGGGGCAAGCTCTGGGGCGGTGAGGCCTCCGGTCATCGCGCCTGCGTATGGAACGCGGTCGGCGATGAAGGCTTGAGCAACCCGACCATGCTCGGAAAGAGCGGCGATCGTTTGGGCGGTGATGGTGGCCTGGGGCTTGGCTTGAGTGATGACGAAGAGGAAAGGTTTCCCCGCTTGCTTGACCAAGGCAACGGTTTCCGAAACGGCCCAAAGATCGGCGGGAGAAGGGCGAACGGGGATTAACACGAGATCGGCCATGTTGATGACGGCGGAGCTCTGACCGGAGATCGTGGGGGCGGTATCAATGAAACAATAGGCCGCGCCACGTTGAGCCATGTTGGCCAGTCCCTCTGCGATACGGGCAAATGGCATTTCGGCGCGGTTGGGGGTGTCTTGCTCCCGTCGCGCGTGCCATTGGCTGAGTGTACCTTGCTCATCGGTATCAATGAGCCACACGGGGACATCGCCCATGCGTTCAGCTTCGACTGCGAGGTGAGCGGCAAGGGTCGTTTTACCGCTGCCGCCTTTTTGGGATGTGATTACGATTGTTTTCATGAAAACCACCGTTCATGAATGAAAGAAATAAATATTTCATGAAATTAACCAAATTCTGGAAGGTGGTCAAGATGAATAGAAGCAGAGTTGCTTTTCTTGGCGGTAAAGTGACCGGAAGGCGCCCGCCACACGGCCCCGAGTTCAGCTGGCGCCCGCCACACGGCCCCGAGTTCAGCTCGGGGCCGTGTGGCGGCGGGGTTGGGCGCAATGTCTGAGCGAAGCTCGAACCCTGCGCCTACCATTGGCTTACGCGGNNAGCTGTCGCGTCTTACTTTGCGATAGGGCGCGTCACTGGACAGGCGGAGGTCCGCGCAGCGTGGCTCAAGGAACGAGGCGCGTAGTAGTCGGAAAAGTCGTGCGCTAAGCCGGTTGCCTGTGCCGCGGTTCCAACCCATCTTGTCAGCACATACAAGTTTTTGTATAGTCTAAGCATGATCAATCTCAAGCCAGTCGAATTCCGTGGATGCTCCCTTGATGACCTTCGCGCCTTCC
>JEMY01000030.1:10575-10951 GCA_000585075.1 Candidatus Accumulibacter regalis
AAACGCGAGGCAGGCCATCAACTCGACCAGATACAGAACGGCCAGGAACCGGACGACTGGAAGCCTATGAGCACCGTGGGCCAGGGGGTAAGGGAGATTCGGATTCGGGATGCAGCCGGGGCGTTTCGGATCATCTACGTCGCCAAGTTCGCTGATGCCGTCTACGTGCTTCACTGCTTCCAGAAGAAGACCGCGAAGACCAGCAAGGCCGATCTGGACTTGGCCGCCAAGCGTTACCGCGATTTGTTGAAGGAGCTAAACCAATGAGCAACGAACGATTTGCCAGCGTCTGGGATGCCATCGAGGATACCCCGGAAGCAGCGGAAAACATGAAGCTGCGTTCTGTCCTGCTGACGGCGCTGAAGAACCACCTTAC
>JEMY01000030.1:11003-11218 GCA_000585075.1 Candidatus Accumulibacter regalis
GCCAAACTCTTTGGTGTGACTCAGCCGCGTGTCTCTGACCTGATGCGCGGCAAGATCAACCTGTTCGGCCTCGATGCACTGGTGAACATGGCGACGGCTGCCGGGCTTCACATCGAAATGCGGGTGCTTGAAGCTGCCTGACCTTTTCGAAGATCGCCATTTAACGCCGCTTCAAGCGAGAGCGGTTTTCGAGAACACCCCGGCCACATCGGCGC
>JEMY01000030.1:11290-11504 GCA_000585075.1 Candidatus Accumulibacter regalis
TAGGCGACCTTGAAGGTCGGACTATCCTCCGGCCTAGTCTTGCGGTGGTCATAAATACGCGTGGTGGCGATGTTGGCGTGACCCAGCCACTCCTGCACCTTGGCAATGTCGGCCTGGTGGTCAAGCGCATTGGTCGCGGCGGTCGCCCGCAGCGCGTGCGCCCCGATCGCGAAACCCAGCGCCGTTGAGTATTGCCGCACCAGTTTGTAAACCG
>JEMY01000030.1:11575-11787 GCA_000585075.1 Candidatus Accumulibacter regalis
GCGCCATGCCCGGCGACCTCAAGATAGTCCCCGATCAAGCCGCTGGCAGCGGGGTGCAGCGGGACATAACGGATCTTGCCGCCCTTGCCGAATACCTTCAGGTGCGGCACCCCGCGCCGCTCGTGTTTGAAGTCCTTGACCTTCAGCCGGCACAGCTCGTCACGCCGCAGGGCGTGATAGAGCAGGGTGGCCAGGATGGCGCGGTCGCGCTT
>JEMY01000030.1:11887-12114 GCA_000585075.1 Candidatus Accumulibacter regalis
TAGCTTTCCACCGGTGGGCGCTTGACGCCCTTGACCGGGTTATGGGTCACGGCGTTCTTCTCACACAGGGACTCGAACAGCGACGACAGCGCTGCCAGACGATGGCGGACGGTCATGCCACTCAAGGCGCGCTGCACCAGGTCGTCGCGCCAGGCGATAACGTGCGCGCGGGTCACGCCGCGAAATTCCTCGGGCTTCACGATGCCGGTGAACTTCATGAAATCCCC
>JEMY01000031.1:0-14488 GCA_000585075.1 Candidatus Accumulibacter regalis
CCTCGCTATCGCCCCCAAGTTTCAGATTCTATCGAGGCGGCAACTACTCTGACACAGGGGGGGGCGCCGGCGGCAAATACCTCATCCAACATTCTGCCGGTTCGGGCAAGACCAACTCCATGTTCGGGCAAGACCAACTCCATCGCCTGGACGGCGCATTTCCTCGCCGAATTGCACGACGCGCAGAACAAGAAGGTCTTCGACTCTGTGCTCGTCGTTTCCGATCGCACGGTGATCGACTCGCAGCTTCAGGAAGCCCTCTTCGACTTCCAACGCACCACGGGTGTCGTGGCGACCATCACCAACAAGGACGGTAGCAAGAGTTCGAAACTTGCCGAGGCGCTATCCGGCGACAAGAAGATTGTTGTCTGCACCATCCAGACCTTCCCCTTCGCGATCGAGGCCGTGCGCGAACTGGCGGCCACCCAAGGCAAGCGCTTCGCGGTGATCGCCGACGAAGCGCATAGCTCCCAAACCGGCGAGGCGGCGGCGAAGCTCAAGGCCGTGCTGAGCCAGGAGGAACTGGCAGAGTTGAAAGACGGTGGCGAGGTCAGCACCGAAGACATCCTCGCAGCCCAGATGGCAGTACGCGCCAGCGACGCCGGCATCACCTACGCCGCCTTCACGGCGACGCCGAAGAACAAAACGCTGGAACTGTTCGGCACCCGCCTGGAACTGTTCGGCACCCGCCCGGACCCGACACAACCCGCCGGCCCGGGCAACCTGCCAGCCCCCTTCCACGTCTATTCAATGCGCCAGGCCATCGAGGAGGGCTTCATCCTCGACGTATTGCAGAACTATACGAGCTACAAGCTGGCCTTCAAGCTGGCACATGAAGGGGCCGACTACGACGAGAAGACGGTCGAGCGAAGCGCCGCGCTGAAGGGCATCATGAACTGGGTGCGCCTGCACCCCTACAACATTTCGCCTGCACCCCTACAACATTTCCCAGAAGGTCCAGATCGTCGTCGAGCACTTCCGCGAATTCGTGATCCCGCTGCTCAGTGGCAAAGCCAAGGCAATGGTCGTCGTCGCCAGTCGGGTCGAAGCTGTACGCTGGCAACTGGCCATCGACAAATACATCCAGGGCCAGGGCTACAAGATCGGCACGCTGGTCGCCTTCTCCGGTGAGGTGAATGACAAGGAGTCCGGCCCGGACGGCTTCACGGAACACAGCAAGACCCTGAACCCGAACCTGAAGGGTCGCGACATCCGCGAAGCCTTCAAAGGCGACGAGTACCAAATCCTCCTCGTCGCCAACAAGTTCCAGACCGGCTTCGACCAGCCCTTGCTCTGCGGCATGTACGTGGATAAGCGATTGGCCGGCATCCAGGCTGTGCAGACCCTCTCCCGTCTCAACCGCGCCCATCCCGGCAAGGACACGACCTACGTGCTGGATTTCGTGAATGACCCCGAGGAAGTCCTCGCCGCGTTCAAGACCTACCACACGACTGCCGAACTCGCAGCGACCACCGATCCAAACCTCGTCTTCAACCTGCGTGCCAAGCTGGATGCCGCCGGCCACTACGACGACTTCGAGGTCGATCGCGTTGTCGCCGTGGAATTGAAGCCCGATGCCAAGCAAAGCGAACTGGTCGCCGCCCTCGAACCGGTCCGCGACCGCCTGATGAAACGCTACAAGGCCGCGCAGGAAGCTCTGGAGGCTGCGAAGGCCAAGCGGGACGACAAGGCTGCCGAGGATGCCCAGAACGAACTGGGCGCCCTGATCCTGTTCAAGGGTGACCTCGGTGCCTTCATTCGCCTCTACACCTTCCTGTCGCAGATATTCAATTACGGCAACACGGCCATCGAGAAACGCGCGATCTTCTACAAGCGCCTCCTGCCGCTGCTAGAGTTTGGCCGTGAGCGGGAAGGCATCGATCTGTCGAAAGTCGTACTGACCCATCACCATCTGAAGAATCTTGGCAAGCAGGGCATGCCGCTCAGCGATGGTGACAAGCCACTGCTCGATCCAATTACGGACACGGGTAGTGGCCGCGTGCAGGAAAAGGAAACGGCGCTGCTGTACGAAATCATCGCCAAGCTGAATGACCTGTTTGACGGCGATCTCACCGAACAGGACAAGCTGGTCTATGTAAATCAGGTAATCAAGGGCAAGCTCCTGGAATCGGAAAAGCTACAGCAGCAAGCAGCAAACAACTCCAAAAACCAGTTCGCCAATTCACCCGACCTCAAGACCGAACTCATGAACGCGATCATGGGCGCGCTGGACGCTCACACCGCGATGAGCACCCAAGCGCTGAACTCGACCACGGTGCAGAACGGGATGAAGGACATTCTGTTGAACCACGCTGGCCTCTGGGAGATGCTGCGCGAGCAGGCGGCTGGGCAGAGGCCGTCGGCGTGAATCAGGAGCCCCTACGCCCGACCGACCGAAAGCGCTTCATCGTGGCGTGGGCCTTGGTTTGAGCGTCGCTCGTTCCCGGGAGATCACTTGCGCTTTCGCTTATTTGAGTTCTGCCGCAGCCGGCGCGGTGATGTTTTCCACGTCGTCGTTTGCTTTTCCTGCGGCGGATGGGTACCAAATACCTCGTGCGTACCGGTAAATATCAAGACAGTTGTCGCCTGAGTTCATGCTGCCAATGGCCGATTTTTTCTGTCGGTGGTGACGGCGGCCACGAGGCCATCGCGTTCCGGGTTGAGCGCCACCGCAGCGATAGGCGACCAACTCCGGGTGTGTCGACTCCAGCGCCGGATTCCTCGCACGAGCTGCTTGGTAGAGCAGATGACGGGCCGCTGACACCCGACCGTCGCCGCCCGGCTGCCTTGTGTCTTGACTTCGACGGCCCCCTGCCGTCAACATCCTTTGCTTGCCGACTAAAGATAAATTTCCGGGTGTGGTGCTCTAAAGCGATGGTTTGATTGTAATAATTGCAGTCAATTACAGATAGTTCTTCAGCCGTTCTACAATGACGCGATGCCTGCCTTCGTTCATCACGATTTGACTTTGCTCAACCCGGCGTTCGACTCGCCGCTGGTGGATGTGTTGACCGAGCTGGAGCATCTGCGTCGCTTGCAGCTGCAGGGCACGACGCCGGCGCCGATCTTCTTTCAGCTCAAGCACATTTTTCACATGCTCGAAAGCCTGGGATCGGCACGTATCGAGGGAAACCACACCACCCTGGCCGATTACGTGGAAAGCAAGCTGGAAGGCGCCCGCCTGGCGCCGTCCGATCAGCTGCGGGAAATGGAGAACATCGAGGCGGCGATGGGCTACATCGAGGAGAGCGTTCAAGCGAACGCTCACCTGAGCGAACACTTCATCCGCGAATTGCACGCCATCACCGTCGGTCAGCTCGATCGCGAGGGCGACGCCACGCCGGGGGCGTATCGTCGGCATCCGGTGCGCATCGCGCAGTCGGCGCACCTGCCGCCCGAGTTCATCCAGGTGCCGGAGTACATGCAGGCGCTGGCGGCCTTCGTCAACGAGAACCATCCGCCGAAGTACGACCTGATCAAGGTGGCGCTGGCGCACCATCGCTTTGGCTGGATACACCCGTTCGGTAACGGCAATGGCCGGGTCGTGCGTCTGCTGACCTATGCCTTGCTGATCAAGTACGGTTTCAACGTCAAGGCCGGTGGACGCGTGCTGAACCCCACCGCGGTCTTTTGCAACGATCGGGACCGCTATTACGCGATGCTGGCCAGCGCCGACACCGGCACGCCACGCGGGCTGGAAACATGGTGCGTCTATGTCTTGCAGGGAATCCTCGACGAGTTGCGCAAGGTGGATCGGCTGACCGATTTCGGCTATCTGAGCGACAAGGTGCTGGTGCCGGCCATTGCCTACGCGCGCGAACGCGAGTTGATCACGGCTACCGAAGAACGCGTCCTGCTCATCGGCGCCAGGAGCGGTATCGCCAAGGCGGCCGATCTGGCGGTGGCGATGCCGGGCCTGTCGGTGGCACAGCGAACCTACCAGATCAGGAAACTGGTCGAGCGCAAGATGTTGATGCCGATCAAGGAAGGGGCGCGGCAGTACACCCTGGGGTTCAGCAACAGCTATCTGCTGCGCGGTATCGTTCGTGCCTTGTCGGCCGAGGGATTCATTCCAGCAGCGCTTGACCGGGCCGATTAGCCCATGCCTGAAACTGCCCGTTCCGAACGTACGACGCAGAAGCGCGTGATCGACCTGTTCACCGACACGACACGCGCCGATTCGCTGGCTTACCGCTACCTCGGCGAATGGGCCAGACGTGAGAATAACCGCGCCATCGAGCTTGGTCTGTTGCACGACAATCTCGCGGCGCGTGGCTATGCGGCGGCCCACATCGCCGCCGCCCTGCAAAAACTGGAAACGGCTACCGACGCCACCCCTGGCGCTCATGCCCCACATACCGTCATTGCGAGGAGGTGCAGCCGACGCGGCAATCCAGAGGTCTTGCGCTTCGCGTGGTCGATGCGGTGGAAAATAGTAAGAGGATGGAACTGGATTGCCGCGTCGGCTGCGCCTCCTCGCAATGACGAGCGGGCTGGCGTGTTGCCGCCTTCCCGACGAGACTTTCAGCAAGCCCGACAGCAGCGCGCAACGCCTGCGGTGGCTGGGATGTATATGTTCCATATTGCGCTATGGGGGGCCGGTGCAGATCGGCGTCGGGAAAGCGCACGAGACGCCGCACCTGCGAAGTCCCGACTGGTGGCGAGCCGGTGACGCTGCCGCATCAGGTGGAGCAGTTCCTGCACTATTTCTGCGGCGATGCGGCCAGCGCGAACACCTTGACCAAAACCGAGGCGATCGTGATCTTCAACCATCTGCCGGACATCCTTGGCGTGAAGGCTTCCGGCTATTTTCTGCAGCGTATGAAGACCATGTGGGGGAGCTGTAACCACCGGGCGGGGAGCATTCGGCTGAATTCCGAGCTGGAGAAGAAGCCCAGGGACTTGCTTGAATACGTCGTCGTGCATGAAATGCTGCATCTGGTCGAGCCGACGCATAGCGAGCGCTTCGTGGCGCCGCTCGACCGGCATTACCCAAGGTGGCGGGAAGCCCGTGCCGAGCTGAATGAACTGCCCTTGGCAGCGAAGACCTGGCACGAGAGCGTTGGCGACGTGGCACGGGATTGACTGTCATTTTGTCCGTCTTGTACTCCAGCACCATGGAAAGAAAAAGGGCCAATCCGAAGATTGGCCCTTTTGCTTGATTCTGTGGCGCGCCCGGAGCGATTCGAACGCCCGACCCCTTGGTTCGTAGCCAAGTACGCCGATGTCCACAGCTATCCGCAGAAAACCGAGTAGCATCTATAAAGTGTTGTTTAAAATGTATTTGTGTCTTTTCCTTCCGATTGTTCAGTCCAGCGTAGTCCGATAGAATCCCACGGTAGCCTAGGTTTTTGTTGGGCACATTGTTGGGCACATTTTGAGCTGGAAGGGGCACGACCATGGCTAGACTGACGGTGAAGGAATTGCAAGCGCTCTCCGCTAACGACGCTGGTAAGAGGTTGAGTGACGAGCACGCTCTTTATGGTGTGGTGAGAACGCGTGGTGATGCAGCGTCGGTCCTGTTTCGCTGGCGATACAGATTCGGCGGCCAAGTCAAAGATTACACGTGCGGGACTTGGCCAAAAGACTCGCTGGCCCAGATCCGCCAAGTGCGAACGGATGCCGCTGCTTACGTCAGTAGGGGCTTGGATCCAACTGAAGGGGCGCGCACCCGGAAGCTCTCTGCCCGGGCGGTGCAGGCGGAGGAGTTAGCCAAGCTCAAATGCCGGATTGCTGAGGCCGAATCCCTGCAGGCACGCCTAACGGTTCGGGGTCTTTTTGATCGCTGGGAAAAGCTTGAGTTGTCGGCGCGGAAGGATGCCGGCAAAGAAGCAAGAAGATCGTTCGAAAAAGACGTTCTCCCAAGCCTGGGTGATGTTGCGGCGGAGGACGTCACGAGGCCGATGGTCGCTCAGGTACTTGACGACGTAGTGGCAAGAGGAGCCCGTGTTCTTGCTCGTAACCTCCTCGGCGATATCCGCCAGATGTACGGTTTCGCCATTGTTCGTGGCCTCGTAACCAGTGATCCGAGCAGCCACATGAAGCGCGATGACTTTGGTAAGAAAGTCGAGCGTAGCCGTGTATTGAGTGAGGACGAGGTTCGTTTGCTCAACACCAAGCTGCCGGCGGCCAGAATGGCGAAGACCTCGGAACTGGCGATCTGGATCATCCTCGCGACCTGTTGTCGGGTTGGAGAACTGTCGATGGCACGTTGGGATCAGATTGACCTTGAAAAAGGCGTCTGGCGCATCCCCCCAGAAGATGCCAAGAATGGCAAGGAGCACACGGTGTTCTTGTCCGATTTCGCGGTCGATCGGTTCAAGGAACTTCTCGAGATCACGGCTAATTTCCTCAACGCGGAAGGCGTGGAACTTCGGTGTCCTTGGGTCTTGCCTTCGCAGGATAAGGGCAATCACCTTTGTCTCAAGTCTTTGGCCAAGCAGATCGGCGATCGTCAGCGGGGTGACAGACCGGCATTGCGCAACCGCAGTAGCAACGTGTCATCTCTAATCCTTCCACGGGGAAAATGGACGCCGCACGACCTACGGCGAACTGGAGCCACGTTAATGGGTATGCTCGGTATACGCCCCGACGTAATTGAAAAGTGCCTCAATCACGTTCAGCAAAACAGACTGGTTCGGATTTACCAGCGACAAGACCTGACAGCAGAGCAGAAGGATGCCTGGCGGCGTCTCGGGGAGCGCCTTGAGCTTCTTCGGCGATGTGACATAGACGGTGTCACATCGCTGCCTCGGGGGGTGTCATAACGAGTGCCGGACCATGGCGCAGCTTATCCAATCCTTCTGGTGAGAGATTCGCCAACTTAGGTGGTCCCGTAGATTGAATACCGGGAGTAATTCCTTCCGCTTTGCCCGTCGGTTTGGTAATCACATTACGGTGACCTAGCCAAGATCCTCTGCTGGCGACGTGATACTCAGCGCGAGTACGGTTTTGGCTCCAGGTCGATCAGTTTCTGCTTGAAGGCCTGGATCTCGCCAGCAACGCCGCAGGTCGACTGGTAGGGACAACTCTGTCCTCGGTCGAGGAAAGGTAGTGGACGGCCAAACATCGCCGGGCCCACAAGCTTGGTTTGGTGC
Organism: Candidatus Accumulibacter regalis; assembly: GCA_000585075.1. GTDB lineage: Bacteria > Pseudomonadota > Gammaproteobacteria > Burkholderiales > Rhodocyclaceae > Accumulibacter > Accumulibacter regalis. The sequence continues at coordinate 7,098 of JEMY01000031.1, forward strand.
ATTGCTCGCCGAAGCAACACACCGCTTGGTTCCAGAAGGTGTTGATCGCCAGCTACCCCGTCTGCGACGACGCCTCCGCGGTGCCTCCCTTCTCCAACTCGCCATTCCCCAAAGCCGGAAGCTGTTCCCCTTCAGCAATTACCCCGCCCGTCTCCTTCCGCCGTGCCGCCAGCACCGCACGCGTAGCGAGTTGCCGGATCTGTCCCGCCAGACGAAGAATCCGCCGCTTCCATTCATAGACCCCGCGTGCGTATTGGCTGTCGGTGATGACGCAGGACAGCCAGAGCGCATCCAGGTGGGTCATCATCGCGTCGAACTCGCGGATGATCGCCAGGTACTTGATCGAACGCGGCGAGGTGATCTGCACATCGATGGTCTTGGCGCTGGTGTAGCCGATCGCGGTTTCGATGCCATTGCCCTCGGCAACTTCCTTCAGCCGTAGCGACTCCTTGCGAATCTCCTCCAGGGTCTGGTCGATCTGAGTATCGACCAAGGCGTCGACTTCCAGCGCCTGCTCTTCGCTGCCGATGAATCGCAAGACCACACTCAGCGAGAACAGCGCGTTGGCGCACATCTCGTAGCCACGGTCGAAGGTCTGCTGAGCGTGCAGCGAATTGAGCAAGGTCTTCTGCGTCAGAAAGGGCCGGCTGTTGTCCTGCCGGACCGATGGAATGTGCGTCGAATCGTTCCTCTGTCGCTGTGCCATCTGCCGCCTCCCGGAGTGTCGATCAATGCCAGCGTATCGCTTGCACTGCCAGTGCGAACTTCGAAAAGCGTCCAGAAGCGACGCATTTCAAACTCCTGCGGCGACCGTGGCGGCAGAGAATTCAGCCATCTCTCGTTCCGTCCATGACGGTCGAAGTGAAGGTAGCTGGCCTTCTTCATGAAACAGCATTCTCTCCAACCCCCGGCGGGGTAGCCCCGTCAGGATACGGCGGCGTCCCTGCCTTCCTTGTCAGGAGGCCATATGCCCTCGTTGAACAAAGTCACCCTCATCGGCCATCTCGGCGCCGACCCCGAGGTTCGCTACACCCAGAACCGAGAAGCGATCGCCACCATCCGGATCGCGACGACGGAGATCAGCAAGGACAAGTCGTCCGGTGAACGCAAGGAAACCACCGAATGGCACCGCGTGATCTTCTTCAATCGTACGGCCGAAGTCGTCGGCGAGTACCTCAGGAAGGGTTCTCCGATCTACGTCGAAGGTCGCATCCAGACCCGCAAGTGGCAGGACAGCGCAGGTCAGGATCGCTACATGGTCGAGATCATCGCCAGCGAGATGCAGATGCTCGGCGCTCGTCCATCGGCGAAGGACGCCAAAGCATCGGGTTCCGTCCCTCGTCGTGCCGACACGGTCTCGTCCGATCAGGCCAGCAGTTCAGTCGGTGACGAAGCGCCGGCCATGGAGCCGTTCTGAGCAGGTCGTCACGTCTTTTCCACACCGGGCGGTTCTTCTCCCGGGCCGGGAGCCGACCGTCCTCCACATCAGGAGGTTCGCTCATGGAACGTGTCATTCTCGCCCTCGCCATGCTGGCAGGGCTGCAATTGCTTCTGTCGTTCTTCCGCTCCGCAGCACAAGGCCTCAAGAGCTTCTTGAACCGGAGACCCGAAGCGACGACAGCGCCCGAGCCGGTAGAAGTTATCAAGGTCACGAGCGCCCATTGGCAGCAATACGACCGACCGGCCTACCAGCGCCGGACCGGGATCGACATCGATCCCGCCAAGAGCGGTGAGGCTTCGTTTGAAGTGATCGCCTGAACGCTCATCCCCCTGCGGGGCATCGCCTCCGCATCAGGGGAGGGATGCCCTTCATTTCTTTATGGAGGCATCTCATGGCACTCGTTCTTCTTTCCTGCTGCATCACCGGCTGGATCATCAGCCGTCCGATCGTTCGCGCGCTGGGGCTCTGAACATGGCTTTCGATCCCGCGCACGATCAAGTCGTGCAATCCAACCCTCTTCTCGTTCGGCTCTTTTCGGCGCTCTCGATGAATCGTGCCTGCGATCTCCACCAGAGACTCCAGGCAGGACGCACCGACCCGGAAACCCGCGAGTTGCTCCGACGGGCTCTGGCCCTTTCGAAGCAAGAACAAGCAGCGAACTGAACCACGCCCCGGCTTGCCGGGGCTTTCCCGAGCGCGTTTCCAAAGTGCCCTCCGGAAAGCAGCCTTTGATCGAGCGATTCTTCGCCCGAGCAAGTCGCGGTAGCTGGCCGCACGAAACAAACAGCATTTTCATCCGCCCAGCCGGGGAGGCCCTCTCCGGAAGGGGCTGGTGACTCCGGCTTTTTTCTTCTGGAGGCACCATGCACGTAAGACATCCTGGCCTGCTGCGCATGCCGGCCAAGCAATACCACGCCGATCCATCGATCGGCCACTCGGGGATCATCAGGCTGCTCAAGAGCCCCGCGCATCTGCGCGAAGCCCTCGATCATCCGCAGCCGCCAACGCCGGCGATGGCGTTTGGGTCCGCGGTTCACACCCACGTCCTCGAACCGGATCGTTTTTCCGAAGAGTTCGCGGTGGTCGAGAAGTTTGATCGCCGCACCAAGGAAGGCAAGGAAGCCGCCGCCCGGTTCGAACAGGAAAATCAGGGCAAAACCCTGATCACTTCCGACGAGCTGGCGACATTGACCCGGGTGCGCGCGGCCGTTCACGCGCACGAGGGAGCGGCCCGCCTGTTCACGCAGGGCGAAGCCGAGCTGTCGGCGTTCTGGACAGACCCGCTCACCGGGATCCCCTGTCGCTGTCGTCCGGACTGGTTCAACGGGACGGCCGTGGCGGATCTCAAGAGCTGTGTCGATGCCAGCAGCCGCGGCTTTTCTCGCGCTATCGCCAACCTCGGCTACGACATTCAAGCGGCGTTCTACGTCGATGGAATGAAAGCCGTGACCGGCACGGAGCTGCCCTTTCTCTTCGTCGCCGTTGAGAAGGAGGCTCCCCATGCCGTGGCGCTTTACCGGGCCGACCCCGAAATCATCGAGGTCGGTCGCAAGAAGTACCGGGCAGCACTGCAGCTTCTGAAGTGGTGCCAGGACTCCGGCTGCTGGCCGGCTTACCAGCCCGGGGGTGAGATCGAATTGATCTCGCTGCCGCGTTGGGCCGCCAACGCCGACGCTTTCGAGTTCGACGCCGCCTGATCGGTGGCCATTGTCAGTTTATCAACCCCGGCGGGGAGACCAGTCCTCGCTCCGGGAGGCATGGTGTCTCCGCCATTTGTATTTGGAGGAAACCATGTCTCAAACCTTGCGTAACATCCAAAGCGCCCGTCAGGGAAATACAACCGGCGCGGTGTCTTTTCCAGCGATGCTCGAACAGCTCAAGGGCGAAATCGCCCGCGCGCTGCCCAAGCATCTCAGCGCGGAGCGCATGGCGCGAATCGCACTGACTGCGTTTCGCATGAACCCGAAGCTGTCTGAAGTGGATCCACGCAGCGTCGTCGCGGCGGTCATCCAATCCTGCCAGCTCGGCTTGCAAATCGGCCTGATGGGCGAAGCGCATCTCGTCGCCTTCGGTAGCCAGTGCCAGTTGATTCCCGGCTATCAGGGGCTCGTGAAACTCGCGCGCAACAGTGGCAGCGTGCAGGACATCTATGCGCACGAAGTGCGGATCAACGACAAGTTCGACATCGTCCTGGGCCTCAACCGTTCCCTGATGCACGAGCCATTGAAGAAGAACGGCTTCCCGGCGTCCGACGACGAGCGCGGGGCGATCGCCGGTTTCTACGCCGTGGCGGTGTTCAACGATGGCTCCCGCACCTTCCACGCCTTGTCGAAGGAGCAGGTCGAGTGGGTACGTGACCACTCCCGCGGTTACCAGATGGCGAAGAAGAACCGAAAGGAGAGTCCCTGGGACACGCATTTCGTTCCGATGGGCCTCAAGACGGCCATTCGCCGCCTGTGCAATTTGTTGCCGAAATCGCCGGAGCTGGCCATGGCACTGGCCATGGACGAACTCAACGAACGTGGCAAGACCCAGAACATCGGGATGGCCGAGGCGATCGACGGCTCCTGGGCGCCGGTCATCGACGACGAGTCGACTGACGCGAAGGCCAAGGAGACGGGGGCGGGCGACCAGAAGTCCGGCCGTGAAGGTGGCAAACCGCCGCTCGATTTGCTTCTCACCAGCATCAGCCAGGCCGCATCCGTTGATGACCTCGACGAACGCTACGCCAAGGCTGAAGACGCCGCCGACGACGGCGATCTTGAGCAGTTGCTTCGCGCCTATCGCAGTCGTAAGGCAGCGTTGACCGACACGGCTTCACCGGTCAGTGGAATTGTCGGCGTAGCGAAATGAGCGCCCCGCGAGGAAGTGATTGCGGTGTCTCTATCCTTGGCCGATGGCCCGAGGTCACGACAAGCGGCGTTGGTCCGCACCGAGCGAGCTGAAATACCTGGCGAAGGCTACCCGTGGTCTGACGATGACCTCGTCAGGCTCCACAGGCGCCTGTTGCACAAGTCGCTGCGCGCCTTGTTCGATTCGAGGGTCTGCGCCGCTACACGGGTGGAGATCCTCGACTGGCTGCTGTCCGAAAAGGACTGCTCGAACGCCTTCTCGTACCACGCGTGCTGCGCGCTTTCTGGCCTCGATTCCGAAGTGATTCGGGATCGGGTGCTGGAACGCTACCGGCGACGCTTTTCCCAATAAACCCCCGGCGGCAACGCCGGGCTTTCCGCAGCGGGTTGACGCAGCCCCTTGCGGAAAGCGCATCTTGGCGCCGGCGGGCCGGTGGAATTCTCCGTGCTGCCGCGAGGTAGTGCGCCCCAAGGTTGCATTTCGGGACGGACATGGCTCAGGCGAAAGTTCTTGCCCGAAACAATCTGACGACAGACCGAGCTGCGGGCGCGCGGTGGACACAAATAGCCAGGACTCTGCAGCCGATGGTTGCCGCGGGTCGGCAAGAGCTGGTCGAAGTGCTGCGACGTCAACAGTGATGCGAACGTCCGCTGTGCCGCGCAAAGAAGACGGGTGTGCGGTCGGCTCCAATGACTCCTCGTCGGCCAAAGCGGTCATTGGCGCCACACTGCGTGGACGGCCGGTATGAATTGGTTACCGGACCTATCGATCGAGAGGATCCCTGGTCAGATTTGGTTCAGGCCAAGGCCCGGAAACGCCGGACGGTGTTCGTCGCCGCTGCCAGCAGGAGGGCAGCGGCGTTTTGTTGGGTGGCCATTGGTGTTGGCTTGCTTGCCAGCGAGAGACGTGTCCGCGATGCCGGTACGGTTAGCGGGTCAGGTCACCAGAAAGTCAGCGTTGGTCAGTGCGGGAGCACCACTAAGGGCAGCGAATTGCACTGCCGCCGCCACACCGTTGCCATCAGCGTCGTAGTACAGAGCTCCGGTGACGTCGTCGTAGATCACGTAGTCGTCCGCATCGACCGCGACGGCACCCCTCCGGAACGACTCGGCCGCCAGCATGCCAGTCGTCGTCAGTGCGGTGAAGATGGCATTTTCCAAGTGAATCGTGTCGTCGGCGACGTTGTAGTCGGTGATCGTGTCGACATTCGTGAGCGCGTTGAGCAGGCTATCGAAGCGAATGATGTCTTTGCCGTCACCACCGGTCAACGTGTCGTTGCCCAAGCCGCCATTGAGCGTGTCGTTGCCGGAGAGGCCGATGAGCGTGTCGTCGCCGGCGTTGCCGCGCAGGCTGTTGGCCAGCGCGTTGCCGGTCAGGGTGGCCGCTGTGGCGACATTGAGATACAGATGCTCGATATTGGCGGCCAGAGTGTAGTCGGCGTAGGTATAGACGCTGTCGATGCCCCCGCCTTCGTCTTCGACGGCGCTGTCGCCCGCACCGAGGTAATAGACGTCGTTACCCAAGCCCCCGGCGAGCACATTGGCGGCACTGTTGGCGTGCCCGTAGAGCGTGTTGGCCAGCGCATTGCCAATGGCGATGGTCGCGTCGCTCCCGGTCAGATAGAGACGCTCGACGTGCTCGCCGAGGGTCCAGGAGACGCTGCTGTAGATGATGTCGTTGCCCTCGTTGAGTTCCTCGACGACGCTGTCGGCGGTGTTGTCGACGTAGTAACTGTCGTTGCCCAGGCCACCGATCATCGTGTCGGCACCCAGCCCCCCATTGAGCGTGTCGTTGCCGGAGAGGCCGATGAGCGTGTCGTCGCCGGCGTTGCCGCGCAGGCTGTTGGCCAGCGCGTTGCCGGTCAGGGTGGCCGCGGTGGCGACATTGAGATACAGATGCTCGACGTTGGCGGCCAGGGTGTAGTCGGCGTAGGTATAGACGCTATCCGTGCCCCCGTCGTCGCCTTCGACGGCGCTGTCGCCCGCTCCGAGGTAGTAGACGTCGTTGCCCGCGCCCCCGGTCAGCACGTTGGCGGCACTGTTGGCGTGGCCGTAGAGCGTGTTGGCCAGCGCATTGCCGGTGGCCGTGGTGGTGGCGCTCCCGGTCAGGTAGAGACGCTCGACGTGCTCGCCGAGGGTCCAGGAGATGCTGCTGTAGATGATGTCGTTGCCCTGATCTTCGTGTTCGACGACGCTGTCACCGACGTTATCGACGTAGTAGATGTCCGAACCGTCGCCGCCAATCAGGGTGTCGGCACCGGCACCGCCGTTGAGCGTATCGTTACCGGCGCCGCCGTTCAGCCGATTGGCGAGGCCATCGCCGGTGAGGCGGTCGGCATACGCGCTGCCGACGAGATTCTCGATGTTGACCAGGGTGTCGGACCCGGAACCGCCGGTGGCCTGGGCCGCGCTGCTGGCGAGGCTGACAGTGACTGCGGCAGCGGCAAGGGAGTAGGAAACCGTGTCGATACCCGCTCCGCCGTCTAGCACGTTGTTGCCCGCCCCCGCGTAGAGCGTGTTGTTGAGGCTGTTGCCACTACCGTCGGCAGCGCCGGTGGCCACGAGGCGCAGGGTCTCGACGTTGGCGGTCAGGGTGTAGGCGGCGAGGCTGCTGTAGACGGTATCGTCGCCACCAGTCGCCAGGACAGCGTTGGTTTCAATGACCAGATCGCCGACGTTGTCGACGTAGTAGGTGTCGGAGCCGTCGCCGCCGATCAGGGTATCGGCTCCGGCACCGCCGTCGAGGAGATTGGCGGCGCTGTTGCCGGTGAGGCTGTCGTTGTGGCTGCTGCCGGTGAGGTTCTCGATGCCGATCAGGGTGTCGGTGCCGGCACCGCCGGTCGCCTGCGCTGCGCCAGTGGCAAGACTGACGGTTACTCCGGAAGGGGCATCGATGTAGGAGGCGGTGTCTTCGCCGCTGCCGCCGTTGATCGTGTCGTTGCCGGCTCCGCCCTCAAGCCTGTCGTTGCCGCCACCGCCGATCAGGATGTCGTTGCCCGCGTTGCCCATGATGGTGTCGGCCAGGTCGTCCCGGCCCACCAGGTAGTCCGCACCGGAGGTGCCCTGGATCGGCGCCTTGATCAAGACAGTCGTGTCCC
>JEMY01000031.1:14678-14812 GCA_000585075.1 Candidatus Accumulibacter regalis
CGGATGGTGTCCATGTTGCCGGCCGTGACGTCCTGGTCGTAGATGGTGTCGTTGCCGTCACCCCGCCCAAACAGGTAGGTGTCGTTGCCCAGACCGTCGTTGGCGTTGCCGGAACCCCCATTGAGGGTGTCGTT
>JEMY01000032.1 GCA_000585075.1 Candidatus Accumulibacter regalis
CGCAGGCGGCCGCCAATGCGTCCGCGGCATCGGCGCAGCAGGCGGCGGCGGCCGCCGATCAGGCCGCGGCGAACGCGAGCCAGACCAAGACGCCGCAGCAACGGCTCAAGGAACTGCAGTCGCTTTACGACCAGGGCCTGATCAGCGCCAGCGACTACGAGGCGGCGAAGAAGAAAATTCTCAACCAGCTGACGCAGTAAGGCCGGTGGCTGTGGCCGCTGCGCTGACGCGGCAGCTCGTCGATCGCGCCTGCAGGCGCGGGTGACGGCAGGTTCCACCTCATTCACTGCGCACGAAAGGAAAGAAGATGAAAGCAAGACGAAAATTCATGGCCGCCGCGGCCTTGGCCGCTGCGCTCCCGCTTGGCGCATTGCTCAATCCGGCGAGTGCGGCGGAGGACAAGGTTCAGTTGATGTTCGTGCAAAGCGCCGACAGCCTGAAAGCGGATGGCAAGACGCTGCGCCTGGTCAACGTCTCGCCACAGACGATCTACTTCTCGGATCGCCCGGTGCGCGTCGCCGGGCACATCACCCTGCCGGCGTATCTCGAAGAGTGGACTGCAGCCGCCGGGCCGAACAATTTCAGCAAGGATCCGCCGAACGCCACGCTGTCCGTCTACGAACCGGGGCAGGCGGCCAACACGCTGACCGTGATCGAGATCAGCAAGCCGGTCGTCGAAGGCAAGGACCTGGTGTACAGTTACAAGCTGATCGAAGGAAAGATGCCGACTGCAGGTGGCCCGACTTCCCTGTTCATCGACTGGATCGGTCCCGGCGGCGGTGTGGGCGTCGGCTTCCACGGCGTCGGTGTCGGGCGTCGTGGAGTCGGCTGGCGGTAGGCGCCTGGCGAGCCCGGGCATGCCGCCTGGGAGTGACCAGCAATCGGCACCAGCTGGCGTCCCGGCGACATTGACGACTATTCAACGAGGGATGGTGAGATGACGAAGTGGCAAGTTTCGATGGCTGAATGCTGCCGTACCGCGGCGAAGGTGGCGGTCTGCGCTGGCGCCCTGGCAGCCGGGCAGGCGAGCGCCGGTGGACTGCTCGCCTACGAGGTGGGAACCGCCGACGTCGGCCTCGCTTCGGCGGGTTATGGCGCGCGTGCGCAGGACGCTTCAACGGTGCTCACCAATCCAGCCGGCATGACGCGGCTGGAGGGGACGCAATTCCTGGCGGCGGGGCAGCTGCTCTGGGGCAACACCAAGTTCTCGGCTGGATCGGGGACCGATTTCCGTGGGCTGGGCAGCGACAATGGTGGCTATGCGGTCGGTTCGAACGGCTGGTTCCCGGGCGGTGGCGGCTTCCTGAGCTACAGTGTCTCGCCCGATCTCAAGCTCGGTTTCGCGGCGACCGGCAATTTTGGTGCTCCCCTGAGCTACGACAACGACTGGGTCGGGCGCTACTACGTGCAGGACACGACGCTGCTCGGAATCTCCTTGTTGCCGTCGATCGCCTATAAGGTGAACAACCAGCTCTCGCTCGGTGCGAGCGTCAATGCCATGTACGGGATTTACAGCACGCAGGTGGCGATCAACAACGTCGCGCCGGGCTTCGGCGACGGTCGACTGAAGATCGACGACAATACCTGGGGCTGGGGACTCAATCTGGGCCTGCTCTACGAGATCGACCCGGGCACGCGCCTGGGGCTGACCTGGAATTCGCAGATCGATCTGGACTTCAAGTCCTCGGCCAAGTTCTCGAATCTCGCTCCCGTGCTGAACACCGTGCTGCGCAACCGTGGCACGCTCGACGCGGACATCAAGGTCGGGATCAATGTCCCGCAGCAGGCGATGGCCAGTATCTTCACGCAGGTGAATGATCGCTGGGCCTTGCTGGGCAGCGTTGGCTGGCAGCAGTGGTCGAAATTCGGACAGGTGCAGTTGGGTATCGAAGACACCGCCAATCCCGTCAGCGTGACGCAGAACCTGAAGTTCAAGGACACCTGGCACGTCGCGCTGGGCGCCCAGCACCGCATCAGCGAACCCTGGCTGCTCAACTTCGGCGTCGCCTACGACTCCGCGATGCAATCCGGCGACGTCTCGCCACTGCTGCCGGTCAACTCGGCCTGGCGTTTCGGTGTCGGCGGCGAGCAGCAGCTGAGCAAGTCTGCCTCCTGGGGAATCGCCGGAGAGTACCTCTACGGTGGCACGCTCGACACCAAGTTGCACAGCACGGTGCCAGCGGGGGTTGGCGGGCGCGGCGATGTCGTCGGCTCCTACGAAAATACCGGCGTGATCTACGTTGCCGCCTACTACAACTGGAAGTTCTAGCGGATGCCGGGACACGGGACGGCGCTGAACGCGCCGCAAATTTCTCGCGCCCGCGCCGTTCGGGCCGATGACTGATCCGCTTGGCGCTGCGCCGGGCGCTTCCTCGCAGCCGCTGATGGCCTGCCAGGAATGTGACCTGCTGCAGCGCATTCCGCCACTCCCGATTCGCGGTGAGGCGCATTGCGCGCGCTGTGGGCACTCGCTCGCCGCGCGGCCTTCCGATCCGCTGCAGATTCCCCTGGCGTTGACGATCACCGCGGCGATCGTCTTCGTCGTCGCCATCACCACTTCGCTGCTCGGGCTGTCGGCGGTCGGCCGGCACGCGAGCACGACGATCATCGGCGGTGCCTGGCAGCTGTGGCAGGAGGGCGAGACGATCACCGCGGCCATTGTCATGTTCTGCGCCGTCATCGCGCCGGGGTTTTTCATTGTCCTGATGCTCACCGTGCTGCTGCTGGCGAAGCGGGCGCCGGTTCCGCACTGGGGCGGGGAAGTGCTGCGCTGGTGTCTGCACATGCAGCCGTGGTCGATGTACGACGTCATGTCGCTGGGGATTCTGGTGGCGCTGATCAAGGTTGCCCAGCTGGCCAGCGTTGACGCCGGCATTGCGCTCTACGCGATGGGTGTTCTGGCGGTCCTCCTGCCGGCAATCATGGTCAGCTTCGACGCTCGCGAGATCTGGAAGCTGGTGCCCTGCGAGAACAAGGCCACGGCCTCGGCGCGTGCTGTCGAGGAGGCGGATTTTCTCGCCAGCGGGCGATGAGCGCGCTCAAGCCAGTGCGGGCAATCACCGCTGCGCAGTGCGGCCTGATCTCCTGCGAGACGTGCAAACTTCTCGCGCGGCCAGCACACCCCGAAGATCCCGGGCACTGTCCGCGTTGCGGCGGGGAACTCGAGTTTCGCCGCCGTCGTTCGCTGCAACGCACCTGGGCGCTGGTTATCGCCGCGGCGGTCTGCTATATACCGGCCAACATGCTGCCGATGATGGCCACCACGACCTTCGCCTCATCGCATGCCGATACCATCATGGGTGGGGTGGTATACCTTTTTGCCTCGGGGTCGTGGCCGCTGGCCCTGATCGTCCTGGTGGCCAGCGTGATGGTGCCGCTCGGCAAGTTGATCGCGCTGATCTACCTGCTGCTCAGCGTGCAGCGTGGCATGCCCGGTGCGTGCCACCAGCGTGCGCGCCTTTACCGAATGGTCGAGCTGATCGGCCGCTGGTCGATGCTCGATGTCTTCGTCGTCACCTTCATCGTCGCGCTGGTGCAACTGCAACCACTGATGGCCGTGCAGCCGGGACCGGCGGTGCTGTTTTTCGCGGTGGTGGTGGTGCTGACGATGATCGCGGCCGAGACCTTTGATCCCCGATTGATCTGGGATTCGGCCGCTAATCTGGAGAATGAAGATGACTGACCGCAACGACCACGATGCGTTGCCGCAGGCCAGCGTCGTACGCAAGAAACGGACAAGAATCTCCGTGGTGTGGATCATCCCCATTCTGGCGGCGGTCGTCGCCGTGGGCATCGCCATCCAGCAGTACCTCAGCGAAGGGCCGACGATCAGCATCGTCTTCAAGACTGCGGTAGGTATCGAAGCCGGCAAGACCTTCATCAAGTACAAGGACGTGAACATCGGCCAGGTGACCGCGGTGCAACTCGCCGACGACTACTCGCGGGTCATGGTCACCGCAAAAATCGCCAAGAGCGCGGCTGGCCTGATGGTCGAGGACGCCAAGTTCTGGGTCGTCGAGCCGCGCGTAAGCTTGAGCGGTGTGTCCGGCCTTGGCACCCTGCTCTCGGGAAACTATATCGCTTTCGAAGCCGGCAAGTCGGGTAGCTCCGAGCGCAGCTTTACCGGACTTGCCGTGGCGCCGATCATTACCCGGGATCAACTCGGGCGCCCGTTCGTCCTCAAGGCGCCGCACCTTGGCTCGCTGGGAATCGGTTCGCCGGTCTACTATCGTCGTTTACAGGCCGGGCAGGTCGTCGGCTACAACCTGTCGGACGACGGCAACGCCGTCGAGATCAAGGTCTTCGTGAATGCGCCCTACGACAAATACGTCAGCCCGGGGACGCGCTTCTGGAACGCGAGCGGTCTGGACGTCTCGATCGGTGCCGGCGGAGTGGACGTGCGGACGCAGTCGATGGCGGCACTGATCGCGGGCGGTGTGGCCTTCGAAACGCCGCATTTTGCACCCCAGGCCGAACCGGCCGCGGCCCATACCGAGTTCACGCTCTACGGCGATCAGCTCGCCGCGATGGCGCAGGCGGAATCGGTCGCCACGCGTTACGTCCTCTATTTCAAGGAATCGCTGCGCGGTCTGTCGGTCGGCGCGCCGGTCACCCTTCTTGGCCTCGAAGGGGGCTCGGTGACCGACGTCGGTCTCGACCTCGATCCGAAGACGCTGGAACTTCGCGGTCGCGTCGAAGTGGTGGCCTATCCCGAGCGTCTCATCGCCAGTCTGAGCGCAGCGCAGAAGGTCGCCAACGAGGCGGTTGCCACGGACGGGAGCAGGCGACAGGAGCTGATTCGGCGGATGATCGAGGAGCGCGGCCTGCGCGCCCAGCTGCGCAGTGGCAGCCTGCTTACCGGACAGCTCTACGTGGCTTTCGAGTACTTTCCGAAAGCGGCCAGGGTGAAGGTCAACTGGCGCGGCGATCCGGTCGAACTGCCGGTGGCGCCGAGCACCCTGCCGCACCTTGAGCAGAGAGTCACCAGCATCATGGCCAAGATCGACGCCATGCCGCTGGAAGCGATCGGCGACGAACTCAGGCAGTCGATGGTGGCGCTCAAGCGCCTGCTCAAGGACACCGATCGGGCGGTCAGACGCATCGACGCCGATGTCACGCCAGAGTTGAAGAAGGCGCTCGAGGACTTCCGCCGGGCGACCGTTTCCGCCGACCAGATGATCCGGGATACCGATGCCACCCTTCTTGGCCCGGACGCGCCGGGTCAGCAGGACCTGCGCGAAGCGCTGCGTGAAGTGGCCCGCGCGGCGCGCTCGCTGCGCGTGCTGACCGATTATCTCGAACGCCATCCCGAAGCGTTGGTTCGTGGCAAGAACTGAGATCGAGGAGCAAAGCTGATGCCTGATCTGAAAACTCTGTTACCGGCTGGCGTTCTGCTTGCCGCCATGCTTGGCGCCTGCGCGTCACCGCCCGCCCGCTTCTACGCCTTGAGCGGCTCGGTCGCGCCGCTCGAGGAGGCCGCCGCGAGCCGTTCCGGAATTGCGGTGGCCGTCGGCCCGGTCTCGGTGCCGGCGTTGGTCGATCGTCCGCAGATCGTCGTCAGCACCAGTGCCAACCAGGTCCAGTTCGACGAATTCAACCGCTGGGCGGCGCCACTCGGCGAAGATATTGCGCGCGTGATCGCCAAGAACCTGGCGCAGGCGTTGCCTGCGGCGCGCGTCTGGCCGTACGCGCAGGGTACGCGCTCGACCCCCGACTACCAGGTGCGCATCGATATCCAGCAATTCGTCTCCACCCTCGGCGACGGCGTGCTCATCGAAGCGCTGTGGTCGGTCCGCCGCGTCGCCGGAGGTGCTCCGGAGAACGGCCGCTCGCTGGTTCGCGAGGCGACTGCGGGCAAGGACGTCGAGGCCCTGGTTGCGGCACACAGCCGAGCGTTGGCGCAGGTCAGCAGGGATATAGCCTCAGCTCTAGAATCCCCATGACCGAGCCTTGCCTGGCTCGACGCGGCGCGTCTGAGCGCCGCTTCGGGGAGAGCATCAAGCGCCTGGCATTTGCCGTGTCGTTCCGCTTCTTCCTCGCCTTGCTGCTCGCCCTGCCGGTGCGGGCAGAAGTCGCCCCGCAGCCCGATCTGACGCGCGCCATCGTCGCGGAGAACGCTCGCCTGGTTCGTGAGATTGCCGCCGGGACGGCTGCACTCGAGCAGGCGCGCAGTGACCTCAGACAGCTGCGCAGTCGTCGGAGCGAACTCGACCAACGCATGCAACGCATCGAGCGGCACGCGCAGGTGAACGCCTTGGGCCAGCTGTTTGCGCAGGCGGTTATCGAGCAACTGAGCCGCCTGCCCAGCAGCGAGGGTTTCGAAAACGACCGTCGCCAACGCCTCGACCGGCTGGAGGCGGCGAGCGACGCCACTCTGCGTGCCGAGCGTGCGCTGGACGAACTCGCGGACATGGAAACGGCCACCGTGATGCGCTTTGCGGCGTCGAAGCCGCCGCTCCCCGATGCCCTGTGGCCTCAGTTCGAGGCGGCGGCGCGGCCGCTACTCGGTGAGCAGCGGACCCTGCTCACCGGTCTTGACGAGCAGCAGGGGCAGTTGTTGCAAGCGCTGCAGGCGAGCGACGCTGCTGCTCTCGAGCTGGCGCAGCGAACCCAGGCGGTGCGTGCGGAACTGACCCGGCTGTTGTTCTGGGTGCCCGCACGGCCAAGCCTGCAGACCGTCGGCGAATTCTCGCGTTCGTGGGCCTGGATGACGTCGCTCGCCAACTGGCGCGCCGCTGCTGTCTCGCTTGCCGAGGAGCTGGCGTCGCGGCCGTTCTGGCCCGTGCTGGCGCTGCTGCTGGCGGTCACTCTGTTGTTTGCCCGCGCCCGCCTGCAGGCGCAGTTGGTCGTGCTCGCGCCGGCGGATGCGAATTCCGATCGCTACTGGATCGGCTACACGGTGACCGCGCTGGCGATCACTCTTGCGCTGGCCCTTCCCGGTCCGCTGCTGATGTGGACGGCGGCGACGCTGCTGGCGGCGTCACTCGACGCGGAGCCGTTCGCATTGGCGCTCGGCGCTGCCCTGGCGGCAACCGGCAAGCTGCTTCTGGCGCTCTCTGCCCTGGCCTGGTTGCTCGACCGGCGTGGCGTCGCCGGCGGCCACTTCGGCTGGGACGAGTCCTTGCTCGGCTTCACCAGGCACGCGCTACGCCGCTTTTCGCTGCTCTTCGTACCGTTGTTGCTGGTGGTGACGCTGAACGGACTGGACCACGCGCCGTTCGCCAACCGTGAAAGCATCGGCCGGATGAGCTTCAGCTTTGCGATGCTCGTATTCGCCGCTTTCCTCGTGCGACTGCTGCGCCGTCGGAGTCCCCTGATTCAGCGCCTGTACGCGCGCGCGCCGCGCAGTTGGGCGGTTCGCCTGTACGCGCTGTGGTTTTCTGCTGCCGTCGCGGTACCGTTGGCAATTGCAGGCCTCAGCGCGGCGGGCTACTTTGTCGCCGCTGGCTATTTCTTTGGTCACACGCTGATGTCGCTGTTCCTGATCCTGGGTGCGGTGGCCCTCTATGGACTGATCGCCTTGTGGGTCCAGGTCGAGCGCCGCCGCCTGCGCCGTCATCAGGCACGGGAGGCATTGCGCCAGGCCCGGGAGGCGGCCGCGGAGACCGGCGAGGACGGCAGCGAGGTCGCCGAGCCGGCACCCGCACGGCTCGACATCGCGGCGATCAGCGAGCAAACACGCTCGCTGCTCGATCTGTTCATCACCCTGTTGCTGCTCGGCGGCATCTGGGAGGTGTGGAAGGGCGGCCTGCCGGCGCTGTCGGTGATCGGCGACTATGTCCTGTGGACCTACCATGCCACGGTGGACGGCACGGCGACGACGCTGCCGCTGACCGTCGGCAATCTGTTCATGGCCATCGTGGTCGGCGTGGTCACCGTGGTCGCCGTGCGCAATGTCGGTGCGCTGCTCGACATCGTGCTGCTGCAGCGCTTCGAGGTGCAGGCCGACGCCACCTACGCCATCAAGATCATCACCCGCTACGTGCTCGCTGCCGTCGGCATGGTCAGCGCCTTAAGCATCGTCGGCATCGGCTGGGCCGACGTTCACTGGCTGATTGCGGCCATGGGGGTCGGCCTTGGCTTCGGCCTGCAGGAGATCGTTGCCAATTTTGTCTCCGGCTTGATCGTCCTTGCCGAACGCCCGATCCGCATCGGTGACATCGTGACCGTTGGCGAGGTCACCGGGACCGTCGCGCGCATCCGTGCCCGCGCCACTGCCGTCGTCGACTTCGACGGCAAGGAAGTGATCATCCCGAACAAGGCGTTCATTACCGGGAGTGTCGTCAACTGGACGCTCTCCAACCAGACCACGCGGCTGTTGCTCAAGGTCGGCGTCGCCTACGGGAGCGACATTGCGCTCGTCCAGCGGGTGCTCCTGGAGGCGGTGAGGGCCAACGCCGACGTGCTTGCCGATCCGTCGCCGTCGGTCTTCTTCATGGGCTTTGGCGACAGCTCGCTGGACTTCGAAATTCGCGCTTTCGTCGGCTCGTTCGACAAGCGGCTGCGCGTGCAGCACGAATTGAACGTGGCCATGGAAGCCGTGCTCCGTGAGCAGGGCGTCGAGATTCCCTTCCCGCAACGCGATCTGCATGTACGCTCGGCGCCCGCGCTCGTCGGCCTGCAGGAAAGCGTCCAGGGTCAGGGCGACGGCTTGCCAACGGCTCCGGCGCAGGCGATGCCCTCCGCGTCGCCGAGTGCGTAGCGGTGCTGCTCGTGCCGTCGGCGCAGATACCTTGCTGGCCATGGCGACCGATGCGCGTGCGCGGACCGTCGCCATCCCGGCGACGATACCGCCCTCGACTCGGCCGAGCAATCTCCTCGATCCTCGTCGCCAGCGGGCTGTTGGTCGGCGTTTCCCGCGCGCGCGCGCAGGAAATGGAACCGCGCTCGTATTCCAACGCGCCGGTAGGCCTGAACTTTCTCGTCGCCGGCTACGGCGAGACGCGCGGGGGCCTGGCTTTCGACAGCTCGGTGCCGCTGACCAATCCGCAGCTGACGACGTCAAGTACGCTTCTCGCCTATGGGCGGGTACTCGATTTTCTCGGCCAGTCGGCCAAGCTCACGATCATCGTCCCCTACAGCGAGCTGAGCGGGAGTGCCGATTACGCAGGGGAAGCGATCCGTCGCGACGTCTCCGGTTTCGCCGACCCGGTGTTCAAGTTGTCGGTCAACCTTCACGGCGCGCCGGCGCTCTCGCTGCGCGAATTTGCCGCCTACGAGCAGGACCTGATCGTCGGCGCGAGCCTGCGCGTGTCGGCTCCGCTGGGTCAGTACGATGACCGCAAGGCGGTCAACCTCGGCGCCAACCGCTGGTCGTTCAAGCCCGAAGTGGGGATTTCGCAAGCGCTCGGGAGGTGGACGCTGGAGGGCACGGCGGCAGCCACCCTGTTCACCGACAATAAGGATTTCTTCAACGGCAACAGACGATCGCAGGATCCGCTCTATTCGCTGGAAGGGCACGTCATCTACAGCTTCGCTGCCGGCATCTGGGGCTCGCTCGACGCCAATTATTTTACCGGTGGCCGGACGACGCTTGACGGCACGCAGGGCAGCGACCTGCAGCAGAACTGGCGCTTTGGTGCGACACTCGCTTTCCCGATGACGATTCACCACTCGATCAAGCTCTACGGCAGCAGCGGCGTTTCGGCGCGCACCGGCAACAACTTCGACCTTCTGGGGATTGCCTGGCAGTATCGCTGGGGCGCCGGACTGTGACGCGCGGGGCGCTGGACCTGACCTTCGTCGTGCCCAGGCGCGGTGTTTTTTCGCCGCGCGCGCGCTGGCTGCCATCGGCCGCTGAACTCAAGGGGTGAGCAATGCGTAGCGATCATATCTTCGTTTTCCTTCTCGCCGCGGCGCTGCTCGTCGGCTGTGCCAACCGGCCGATCAACGAGCCGATTACCCGCGTCGATCCGCAGGCCGGCTATCGACCCCAGCTGCTGATTCCGAAGCGCCAGAACAATCAGCTATCGACCTTGTTCGTGCTCTCGTTTTCCGGCGGCGGTACACGTGCGGCGGCGTTCTCCTACGGTGTGCTCGAGGAACTGCGTCGTACCGAGGTGACGGTCGACGGTCAGCGCCGTCGCCTGATCGACGAAGTGGATGTCATCACCGGCGTTTCGGGGGGCAGCTTCACGGCACTCTCGTATGCCCTGTATGGCGACCGGCTGTTCTCCGAGTACGAAGAGCGCTTCCTCAAGCGCGACGTGCAGGGGGCGCTGATCGCGCGTGGGCTGAATCCCGTCAACTGGTGGAAGTTTGTCGGCGGCAGCGCCGGGCGCTCGGAACTGGCGGCCGAGTACTACGACGAAATTCTCTTCGAAGGCGCCACCTTTGGCGATCTTCTCGACAAGCAGGGGCCGGTCGCCCTGGCCACCGGCACCGACCTTTCGAGTGGCTCGCGCCTGGCCTTCTTCCAGAATGATTTCGATCTGCTGTGCTCCGATCTGAGCAAGGTACGGCTGTCGCGTGCGGCGGCCACTTCGTCGGCCGTGCCGGTGGTGCTCTCGCCTGTGACCTTCAACAACTATGGCGGTACCTGTGGCTTCGAGTACCCCCTCTGGGTGCGCGATGTCGCCAATCCCGAGACCCGGGCTCGCCCGTCGGCACGCGCGGTGCAGCGCTATCGGGAAATGGAGAGTTTCCAGAACAGCAAGGATCGTCCCTTCATTCACCTGGTCGATGGCGGCGTTGCCGACAACATCGGCGTACGCGGGGTCCTGGAATTTCTCGAGGAGCAGGCGGCGAGCGCCGCTTTCCGCGGCGAGATTGGTTTCGGCCGCATCCGCCGGATCGTTCTGCTCGTCGTCAATTCCCAGTCCTCGCCGACCACGCACTGGGATCGCAGCGAGGAAGCGCCGGGGATGGCCGTCCAACTCCTGCAGTCCACCAGCGTGCCCATCGATCATTACTCGTTCGAAACGATCGAGACGATGAAGGATCGTGCCGCGATCATGGGCTGGCAGCGTCAGCTGCACGTCGCCCGCGCGCGCCTCGCCGGGGCGAGCGAAGCCGAGGCCGAGGCGAGTCTGCCGGAGCTGACCCTGGAAGTGATCGACGTCAGCTTCGCGGCGATCCGTGACCCCGACGACAAGCGCTACTTCATGAATCTGCCGACCAGCTTCTATCTCCCGGCAGAGGATATCGACCGCCTGCGCGACGTTGCCGGGGAGCTGATGCGTCAGTCGCCCGAGTACCAGTCGGTAGTGCGCGAAATGGGTGGCGGCGTAGCGGCGAAGCAAGGAGGCGCAGGCGGCGCTGCGCACTGAGTCGCCAGAGTACGGAGGCGCGGGCCACACAAGCCGTGCGGCGGCTGGCCGCTGCTGCCCCGAGTGAGTTATTCTTCATCATCCGCGACGGCGGCAAGCGCCGTAAGCGTCAGCAGGAAAGTACAGGCAAGCATGAGCAAGATCGATCAGTTGCGCATCAGTGGTCAACTTCCCAGCCCGAAGGGCGTGGCCCTGGCGGTCATGGAGATCAGTCGGCGCGACGATGCCACTCTGGAAGAGGTGGCCAAGGTCGTCCAGAGCGATCCAGCCCTGTCGAGTCGCCTGCTGCGCCTGGCCAATGCCGCGGCCAGCGGCGGCCGGCCGGTGGCGTCGATCAGGGAGGCGGTGATGCAGCTGGGAATGGCCACCGTGCGCCAGCTGGCGATGGGCTTTTCCCTGGTCGATCAGTATCTGCATGGCGCCTGCCCGGCCTTCGACTATCCGGGCTTCTGGTCGCATTCCCTGTTCATGGCCGTGGCCAGCCAGGAACTGGGCAGGCTGTTGCGCGCGGCGCCACCCGAGGAACTGTTTGCCTGCGGTCTCATGGCGCAGATCGGTTGTCTGGCTCTGGCCACCGTCTACCCCGCCGATTATGGTGCCGTGCTCGCCGAGCAGAGGGCAGGGCAGGCGCTTCTCGAACTGGAGCGCCAGCGTCTGGGCGTCGATCACACTGAATTCACGGCCGGTATCATGGCCGATTGCGGCATCCCAAAGACTCTGGCCGAACCCGTTTGCTATCACGAGTTTCCACTCGATTCGGGTTTTTCCGAAGGTTCGCGGCCTTACCAACTGGTCCATCTGCTCTTCCAGGCCCGGCGCATGGCCGATCTCGGCCGCTCGCCGGCGGCCGAGCGGCAGACCAGCATCTCCGAACTGATGCTGCTCGGTGGCAAGATCGGGCTCGATGCGACTGACCTGGGAGAGGTCTTCGACCGGGTCGTCGGCCAATGGCACTCCTGGGCCGAGCTTCTCAAGGTGCCCGCCGGTCAACTGCCGTCGTTCAGCGCCATGAGCACCGCGCCGGTTCCGCGCCCCGAGGAAGAGGCCGACGAGGCGCGCACGCGCAAGGTCGTTCTGCTGGTTGATGATGACCCGACCGGACGCCTGGTCACCCAGGGTCTGCTGTCGCACATGCTCGGTTGTACGGTCCACACCGCAGAGAACGGCAAGGAAGCGCTGGCCCTGGCGCTGGAGGTGATGCCGCAGATCGTCATCACCGACTGGCGCATGCCGGTGATGGATGGGCTCGAGTTCTGCCGCGCACTGCGTGCGACCGGCTGGGGCCAGTCGATGTATGTGGTCATGCTCACCGGCGAGGAAGACGACGAGAAGATCATCGAGGCCTTCGAGGCCGGGGTCGACGATTACCTGACCAAGCCGGTGCATGTGCGCGCCTTGAGTGCGCGCATGCGGGCGGCACTGCACTACGTGAAATTGCTCGAGGCCTGGGAGAACGACAGAGCGCAACTCAAGCAGTTTGCCGCCGAATTGGCGATCAGCAACCGCCGCCTCGAACATACCGCAATGACCGATATGCTCACCGAGTTACCCAACCGGCGCGCGGGCATGGAGGCGCTCGCCCGCTTCTGGAGCGCCTCCCGGCGTACCGGTCGCGCGGTGGCGGCGCTGATGATCGACGTCGACCATTTCAAGTCGATCAACGACCGCTACGGTCACGCGGTCGGCGATCGCGTATTGCAGTGCGTGGCCAAGGCCATCCAGAGCGCCGCCCGCAAGGACGATAGCGTCAGCCGGATCGGCGGCGAGGAGTTCCTGCTCGTCTGTCACGACGCCGACGCGCGCACGGCCCTGCTCGCTGCCGAGCGTCTGCGCAGGACGATCAAGGCTCTGCGCATCAGCGTCGCCGACGTGGACATCCACACCTCGGTGAGCATCGGAGTGGCGAGCATCGAAGACGGCATGCAAAAGGAAGATGACATGCTCAACGCTGCGGACAAGGCGCTTTACGCGGCCAAGAGCGCGGGCCGGGACCGTGTCGCCCTCTTTGCCAACGGCAAGTCCCTCTGTCGCTGAGCGAGAGGCGGTTCTGCGCGTTGCGTTTTGGCCGCCGCCCGCTTACAACAGCGACTTGCCCTGATCGAGAACCTTATCGCAGATCTGCTTGGTGACCTGCTTCTTCATGCCGCCGCCGCTCAGGTCCAGGGTGCTGCCGTCGCCACTGCTGAGAATGCCATTCTTGCCGCTCTTGTAGCCACCGTCGGATGAGGACGAGCCGCCCGGCAGTTTGCTGGTCAGGGAATCCTTGACCGCAGCGGCCTTGTCGCCGCCGAGATAATTGTTCTTGATGCAGAACTCGAGCAGACCGGCGACGTTGCTGGCGCTGCCCGAGGTGACTGACTGCCCCGACAGCGCGCCGCCCAGATCACCGAGGCCGCTGACTCCGCTGACTCCGCCGAGTCCTCCGACTCCGCCGGTTGCCCCGGATGCGCTGCTGCCGCCCTGTTTGAGCAGGTCGCCAAGCTGTGCCTGCGCGGCATGGAAAGGCAGGAAAGCGGCGATCAGGACCGCGATGGCTGTGCTGCGGCGGTTGCGTGCGTTCATGGGTGGGCCTCTCAATTCGCGGGTTGTGGAAGCGTGTATGGCTCTACGGTAGTGCATTGCTGCCGTTCTGCCAATCGTTCGCGCTTGCCTGCCGCGTCGCTGCTCGCGTTCAGCCCGGCTGGCCGGCGTCGCCGTTGCGGCCGGCCAGGAAAGCTTGCGCTTCCTCCCGGCGCTCGAAGACGTGCGGCGCGATGCTGCGTGCCGAGAACGCCTCGCCGAGCTTGGCGCGCAGAAATGCGCTGGTCGCGTAGCGGGTGATCTGACTGAAATAATTGGCCAGGAAGTAGCGATCCATTTCGGCGTAGGCGTCGTACATGTCCTGGTTGATGCGAAAACGGTCGTAGTTGATGATCACGCCGACCGGCTTGCCGGCTGCCCGGCAGCGCAGCTCGCAGATGTCCCAGATCGCCTTCACGTCCTCCTCGACGCGCACGTGCATGCCCTCGAAATTGAGGAACAGGATGTTGCGCTCGGGGTCGTAGATGACCCGTTCGGGCAGCGACAGGTTGAGCAGCTCGGCTTCCAGACCCATCGGATTGGCATTGAAGATGCGCGCGTCCATCACCGCGTATTCGCCGATGATCGGCTCGAAATCCATGTTCGGAAGAATGTCGCGATCGACGTCGATGCCCGGCGCCACCTCGATCAGCGCCAGGCCGCCGCGTACCCGACGGAAGACACAGCGTTCGGTGATGTAGAAAACCGGCTTGCCGCGATCGTAGGCGTACTGGCCATTGAAGGTGATCTGCTCGACCTGCTTGACGAACTTCCGCTGCCCGCCCTCCTGGACGATGCGCAACTTGCCGTCCGTGACCTCGATTTCGAGACCCTTGCCGGTGAAGGTGCCGACGAAGACCACCAGACGCGCGTTCTGGCTGATGTTGATGAAGCCGCCGGCGCCGGTCAGGCGGCCGCCGAAGCGGCTGACGTTGACGTTGCCGGCGGCGTCGCACTCGGCCATGCCGAGACACGCCATGTCGAGACCGCCGCCGTCGTAGAAGTCGAACTGCTGGTTCTCGTCGATCACCGCGTCCATGTTGACCCCGGTGCCGAAGTTGCCGCCGCTCGAGGGAATGCCGCCGATCAGGCCGGATTCCACGGTCAGCGTCAGCAAGTGCGAGATGCGCTCCTCGTTGGCCACCGCCGCGACCCCTTCGGGCATGCCGACGCCGAGATTGATGATCCCGTTGGGCGGCAGTTCGAAGGCCGTCCGACGGGCAATGATCTTGCGCTCGGAGAGCGGCGTCGACACCACGCTGGCCGCGGGGACGCGAAACTCGCCAGCATAGGCGGCGTTGTATTGCGTGGCCAGCGTCTGCATGTGCTGGGCCGGTTCGGCGACGACCACGCAGTCCACCAGAATCCCCGGAATCTTGACCTGGCGCGGCGGCAGCCCGCTGCGTTCGGCGATGCGTTCGACCTGGGCAATGACGATGCCGTTGCTGTTCTTGGCCGCCATGGCCATGGCCAGGTTGTTCAGCGTCAGCGCTTCACGTTCCATGGTGATGTTGCCGAAGGTGTCGGACGTGGTGCCGCGTATGAAAGCGACATTGACCTCGCCGACCTTGTAGAACAGCCACTCCTCATCATCGACGGTGACCAGGCTGACGATGTCCTTGGTCGTCGCGGCATTGATGCGGCTGCCACCGTAGCGGGGGTCGACGAAGGTATGCAGGCCGACCTTGGAAAACGACCCCGGCTTGCCGGCGGCGAGATCGCGGAACAACTGACAGATGATGCCCTGCGGCAGGTTGTAGGCCTGGATGCGGTTGTCGAGCGCCAGCTGCGCCACTTTCGGCATGCGCCCCCAGTGACCCGCGACCACCCGGCGCAGCAAGCCAGCATGGCCGAGGTGGTTGAGGCCCAGGGTCTTGCCGTCGCCCTGGCCGGCAGCGGCGAACAGGGTCAGGTTCCTGGGCGAGCCGGTGGCGACGAAGCGGCGCTCCAGCGCCGACAGCAAGGCTTCGGCGAAGCCGGTCTGGACGAAGCCGGTGCTGGCCAGGGTATCGCCGTCGCGGATCAGGGCGATGGCTTCGTCGGCAGTGACGATCTTGCTGCGCATGCTGATTTCCTCTCGCTGATGTCCTTCAGGTCCAGCCGAAGGCGTGACCGGCTGATGAGCCGGCCGCTTGCTCGATCATAGCGCAGATCGTGGCTTTACCCGGCACGCGTCCTGCTCGCAATGACGTGCGGGCGGGTGGGGCGTCTCAGGGCTGAACGCTACCCGATCGTCGCTCCAGCGGCGTTTGGGGCCACTCATGCGGGACTTCGATCGCGGCAGCGCGAAGGCAGGCTGGCGCCGCCTGGATCAACCCATCCAAGCAGGAGAACAAGTCGACAAAAATATCTGATCCATACACGCTAAATTAATGTGCATCCGTGTCTCAAAGTCATTGATACTTTCCGTGCGGGCGCAATGATTCCTGTCGCGATCAAAAATTGAACCGTCAGCATATGACAATGGTGAATATTCGAGCAGCGTTGATGGCCATGGCACACATCAATGGTCACCCAAGTCGTTTCATTCAAAGGTGGGCGTCATGAAAAATCCTTGGCTGGATGTTCCACTTGCTGACTACGAGGGACACATGGCGTTGCCCGGAATCGAGCAAGCTCAATTGCTATCCGACATCTTCGCGGATGCTCTTGCGAAGTTTTCTCCGTGCTCCGTCGCTGTTATTGGTTGCGCTGGCGGAAACGGATTTGACAGAATTCCGCCCGCTGTCTCACGAGTCGTTGGGGTCGATCTAAACCCGCTTTTTGTCGCCGAGACTGAGGCTCGATTTAGAGACCGGATCGAGCATCTGGAGTTGATTGCGGGTGACATTCAAAGTCCTGAGATTTTATTTTCACCTGTCGACTTGATATTCCTTGGCCTTGTTCTGGAGTACGTCGATGTCGATCCAGTCGTCGCGAAAATGCTCTCG
Organism: Candidatus Accumulibacter regalis; assembly: GCA_000585075.1. Taxonomy (GTDB): domain Bacteria; phylum Pseudomonadota; class Gammaproteobacteria; order Burkholderiales; family Rhodocyclaceae; genus Accumulibacter; species Accumulibacter regalis. The sequence continues at coordinate 16,757 of JEMY01000032.1, forward strand.
ATGCTTACGCCGCGTGGACATATGGTCACGGTATTGCAGCTGCCCAGCGTCGGCCATCAGCAAGTATCGCCTTCGCCGTTCAAGAAGGTTTCTCCTGTAGGCGAAGTGATGCACTTGGTGTCGCCGACTCGGCTTCAAGATTCTGTTGAGACTCGCGGTTACATTCAGTTGGAATCACGGAATCTCGTGTCCCAAGGCGGCAAACCGTTTGAAGTGCAAACATTCGGCACGATCGCAGCGCCTGATGATGGTTGCCTGGCAGCGCTCCTCTCACCACTCAACAGCGGAGAGAATAGCGCCGATTCATGAGATCCCTGCGTTCGGCGGTCCAAAGATCACCCTGCGAAGCGGAGTGCAGCTCCCGGAGTTGGGAATCGACACGAGCGATGGCCTGGTCAATCGCTGCGCACTCGCTTCTCGTGGACTTCTGCGCTGGCTTCTCAAGCTGACTCAGACGCCATCTTCGTTGCGCCTCCCCGCGCAGCCTTGAGGCTTCCATTTCGTCGGCGATCGCTTTGCTCTGCGCAAGACTGTAGCCTGGTTTCGATATCGGACCTGCAGGCGAGACATGCACTTCGGTTTCATTGTTCGCGCAGGGATGGTCTCGGAATGCGGTACCGTTGGGCCCCTTGCATTGGTAGATCAACGAAGCAGGAGGTCGTGCAACAACGTCTGCAGGAGAAGTCACCTCGGGTGGTGGGCTGCCGGATGATCGCGGGGCGACGGCCGGCGGTGGCGCACTCGTGTGCGGCCCTTGGTACGGGCTCGCCGCCTGACGCTGGTTTGTCGTTTCGCCATACTCGAAAAGCAGCCAGGCACCGACGACGACGCTCACGGCCAAGCTCAATGCGACGATTCGCGCCTGTGCAGCGGGCAAGTGTGTCTCCACGGGTGAGGCAGGGATATGGCGATCGTAGGCTGGGCGGCAGGAACGCGCAAGCTCTGCGGAGGTTCTCGTCACGCGCCGTTCACGCCTCCATCTTCGGGTTGTGCTCGCTTGCTGTGCAACGGTGTCGAGGCCAGTGGCGAGCCCGTCAGCTTACTATCGCTTTTGACGCCGTGAAGGGTTCGCTTCGCCGCACTCCGCCCGCCCTTTAGCGCGCCCACGACGCCGGCAAAACCGCTGCGCCCGGTGTATGCTTACCCTCCAGCTTGGCCGAGTGCGCGTTACCGCGAGTAGCCGGGGCTGTGCAGCGGCCGTCGCTGTCGCAAAAGACTCGCTGGAGGGCAAGCCGCATCGCTCCGAAGCGCAACGAGTTGGGGAATGGGCGAGTGAATAAACGTGCAAGAACCCGGTGTTGAGATAACAAAGCGTGTGCATTGCCAAACATCAGAATGTCAAACGGAGGATATATGAGCACAGAGAGCGACTATTTCCCAACCTGGCTGCTGAGCGGACTGCTGACTCTCGCCGCACCCGCTTGCCTGGCGAGTGATAACGACGTGACAGCAGATCAAGTGGTCTCCGCCTTGGAGAAGACTTTTGGAGTGCACCAGGGAGAGCGCCGCAATCACACCAAGGGGACCTGCGCAGTCGGCGAGTTTGTCGGATCACAGGATGCCCGCGTGTATTCGCGCTCGGCGCTTTTTTCCGGCAAGCCGGTACCGGTAGTCGCGCGCTTTTCCATGCCTGGCGGCAATCCCAAGGTTCCAGATACAGCCAGGATTCCGCGCGGGATGGCCTTGGAGTTCAGGCTTCCCGACGGCAGTCTTCAGCACATGACCATGCTGAACACACCGGTGTTTGGCGCGGCGTCGCCGCAGACCTTCCTCGATGACATTGTTGCCAAGACGCCCGACCCCGCGACCGGCAAGCCTGATCCGGAGAAGATCAAGGCGTTCAAGGCCTCCCATCCGGATAGCCTGCCGCAGGCCGAATTCCTGGCCAAACACAACCCCCCACCGAGCTGGGTGAATAGCAGTTACTTCGGCATTCACGCCTTCAAATTCGTGAATCGTGACAACAAGACCACGCTGGTCCGTTGGCGCTTCGTTCCAGAAGATGGCGAGAAACAACTGTCCGATGATGAGCTCAAGTCCGCGCCGAAAGACTTTCTAGAGGAGAAGCTGATCGACCGCACCAGAGGTGGGCCGGTGCGCTGGCAGATGGTACTTACGATAGGGGTCCCCGGAGATAACGAAGACAACCCCACCCTGCCGTGGCCCGACGACCGGAAGGCGGTCAGCATAGGGACCTTGACAATTTCTTCGGCAACACCGCAAAAAGGCGCGGAATGTGAAAACATCAACTTCGATCCTCTGGTGATGACTGACGGCATTGAGCCGTCCACTGATCCTGTCCTCCTGTTCCGCTCGCCCGCTTATGCGGTTTCGTTCAGCAAACGGCTAAACGGCAAATAGCAACACGGTACGCGCGCAAGGGGGCAGAGCGGGGGACACGCTATCGTGTGCCGCTGGATTGGCGATCTCTTGTCGCTTGGTCAATCCGGATCGCCGTTCGAGAAGCGCGGCTGTTTGTCAATGTCCGCTGTGCGTTATCACGACGGAACAGCCGCTGTCGGCCATGAGCGGCCAGATAACGCTCCGCGCGACAGGCCGTTCGAGTGACCGTTGCGATCCAATACCAGCCGACCAGGCAACATGAACCAATCGTCCAATTCGGCAAGACTACCGGCTCCGCATACGGTAGGCAGGAGTCGTGGAAGTGCCCGCCCTCGGTTCCGGAAGGGCATCGCCAACATACTTGGCTCAGCGGCCCTGGCACAGACGGTTACGTTCGTGGCAGGACCTTTGCCCAAGGTAACTCCGGCCAGCCCGGAGGGGTGGTTTGGTCATCCGGTTCAATTCCGCGCCGGAACCTTCATGGAAACCCTCTTTAGGTCCACTGGCACCACCGCCCTCGCCGAGAGTCCCCGCGGTCCTCGTCTGAGGCCATCCTCTGGAGCGGGTTTCTGTCCGCACTGTCAACGGCGTCACCGCCGACGGCTCTCACTGCTTTCTCGCTTCGTCCCGAGGTCCCTCATAGGGCTCGATGTTGTCCACGCGCAGCTGATAGCCTGCGACGCCCCATGTGGTATCCGCACGTTGCAGCGTGAACTCTCCGTAGACCCAGACCGGTACCATCATCTTCACGCCCGCCAGAGGCTTGGCGGATTTGGCGTGGATGATCTGGTTTGCTGGCGGCGGCGGGGTGTGAATGCAGGCACCAAAATAGGGGACAAGCAGGAATTCGGTGACTTTGTCTCCTTGCCGTTCCAATGGCAGGGCGTAGCCCGCGATACGCCCCTTGCGGCCATTCATGGCGGGTTCGCCGGGCGCATTTTCCCAGGCATGCTTGAGCTTTTCGAGGGCCTCCATCGCTCGTGGGTCGGAGTCCTGCATCGTCGTCAGGTCGAGCGTCTTGAATTCGGCCGAGGGATCCCAGTCCTTCGGTACCAGGTGGTCCCACGTGATTTCCGGCCAGGGGTTGGCGGCAAGGAGCGGTGTCGCGAAGATCAGCGTAACGAGCAGAAGCAGTCGTTTCATGTTCAATTCCGTGGTGTGAGGCCGTCGGCAAGCGAAATCTGCCAGGCACGCCATCCGGGAACCAGGCTGGCGAGAAGCCCGGTGGTGAGTATGGACACAACGAGTCCCCACTCGTTCGCGGCGGGCGGCCGCAGCGCAAGATGGACGCCGTACTCGCGTAGCAACGGGCCCAGCGTGACGATGCCTGCCGCCAGCAGCGCCGCGCCGAGAAAAACACCGAGGGCGGTGACCAGCAGGCCTTCGACGGTGAGCATCATGAATATCTCGCGCGGGCCGGCGCCGAGCGCGCGCAGGATGGCGAGCTCGCGTCGGCGTTCGTTGAGGCCGGCGAGCAGCGTGGCCGTGAGCCCGGCGAGGCCGACCGCGACAACCAGCGCGGAGAGGGCGAACAGGGTCTGCTCGACCGTGGCCAGCGTCTGCCATAGTTCGTCGAGCGCCACGCCGGGCATCACCGCGAGCAGCGGCTCGCCGCGATAGCCGTTGATGTGGCGCTGCAGGCGGAAGACGTCTCCACGGCTCTTGAGGCCGATCAGCATCGCAGTGATCTCCTGCGGCTGAAGATCGAATTTGCGTACCTGTTCGGCGGGAATGGCGAGGCCCGGTAGTGGGGCGCCGCCGGCCCAGTCGAGGTGAATCGCGGTGATCGCCGCGAGGTCAACGTGCACCGTGCGGTCGACCGGCGTACCGGTCGGTGCGAGGATGCCGACGACCGTGAACGGCTTATCCGCATGTTCCGGACCGAGTTCAGCCATGCCGTGCGAGAGCGTGATGTGGTCACCGGGGCGGTAGCCGAGCTGCGCGGCCACTTCGCTGCCGAGCACCGCTTCGAAGACCTCGGCGAAAGGCTTGCCGGCGGAAAAGGTCAGTGCCTGCCGGTCGCCGTAGCGCAGCCGATCGAAGTAGGCGGCCGAGGTACCGAGCACCGGGAAGCCGCGGTGACCGTCGCCGAGCGACAGCGGCACGGCCCAATCGACCGCCGGATGGGTCGCTAGCGCTTCGAAGCTCTCCCAGCGCATGTTGTTGGTCGCGCTGCCGGAGTGGAAGACCGCGTAGAGCATCAGCTGCACGGCGCCACTGCGCGCGCCGACGACGAGGTCGACGCCCGATACCGACTGCGTGAAGCTCGCGCGTGCGTCGCTGCGCACGCGCTCGACCGCGAGCAGCAGCGCGCTGGCCAAGGCGATGGCGACGAGGGCAATGCCCAGTGTCAGGCGACGCGCCCAGGCGCTCTTGAGTGCAAGGAGCAGCACGGCCCTCATGTGGCGGCCTCCGTGGCCGCGCAATTGACCTCCGCGAGTGCCACCGTGCGGTCAAAGTGCGCAGCGAGCCGTACATCGTGGCTGACGAACAGCAGGGCGGCATTCGCGGCGGCGGTCTCGGCGAGCAGCAGGTCGATGAAAGCTTGCTGACGCGGCGCGTCGAGCGCCGAGGTCGGCTCGTCGGCGATGAGGATTCCGGGTTGGCCAATGAGGGCGCGAGCCGCCGCGACGCGCTGCTGCTGGCCGACCGAGAGTTCGGCCGCGGGTTTCTGCCAGAGCGCAGGCGCGAGGTCGAGATGGGTCAGCAAACGGGCGGCAGCCTGTTGCGGATCGCCGGCCCGCTCACGCCGCCGGGTCGAGAAGATGCAGGGCAGCAGCACATTGTCACGGGCGGACAACCAGGGCAACAGGTTGAACTGCTGGAAGACGAAGCCGACGTGGTCGGCGCGGAAGCGGTCGCGCGCATGGGCGGACAGTGCGGTCAGCGGCTGGCCAAGCAACTCGATACGTCCTGTCTGCGGCAGCGCCACACCGCCGAGCAGCGCGAGCAGGGTGCTCTTGCCGCTGCCGCTCGGGCCATGCAGGAACACACGCTCGCCGTGCGCAACGGCGAAGTGCGAGATGGCGAGACAGTCTGCGCACTGGCGCGGCCAGCGGTAGGTGAGTTCCTTGATGCGGATCGCCTGATCGACGCTGTGGGTCATGCTGGCGAGCTTACCAGACGAGCACCGGCTTCTTCGGCGTCAGCCGTTGCGCGCCCTGACCGACGGGGCCGCTGCGCTGGGTTTCGAGACGGTAGAGGCGCTTGAAATGCTTGAACAGCGTCGTCTCGATGGCCTTTAACTCGGCAGGATCGGCGCAGTGAAAAACATAGTTCGCGTCGATGTCGGCATGTTCGCCATCAAACTTGGGCATGCCGACCTGCACCGACTGCACGCTGCAGCCGGCAGCCGGGGTCGGCTGCCACAGCGTGGCAGCGTCGTTGAGGATTTTCTCCGCGCCGGCGAGCGCGGCCTTTTGCTTATCGTTCTTTGGCGCGCGCTCGAAGCCAACCACCGCATCGAGCGGCAGCTCCACGTCGAGCGAGATGCTGCCCTCGTCGATGACGGCATCGAGCCGGCCTTCGCCATGCACGTGCTTGTGCTGGGCATGGGCGAAGGGCATGCCGCAGATGAGGGTGGCGGCGAGCAGAACCTGTGCGTTCATGGAGCGTCTCCTTGGGTCAGTGCGAATGGCCGCTGCCGAAGACCACGATGGCAATGCCGGCGGCGAGCAGCAGGCCGTGCCAGCCGATTGCCTGTTGCTCGCGCTTGAGGCGCGGCATCAGGTCGGCAACAGCGATATAGAGGAAACTGGCGGCGGCGAGGGTGAGAATATGCGGCACCCAGTCGAGCATCCGTTCCAGTGCGAAGTAGCCGATGATGCCGCCGGCCAGAGCGGTCAGGCTGGAAACGCCGTTCCAGAACAGCGCACGGCCGCGTGCCCAGCCGGCGGCGAGCAGAATGGCGAAGTCGCCGGCCTCCTGCGGCACCTCGTGAGCGATGATCGCCAGCGTGGTGGCCCAACCGAGGGCCGGGTCGGCGAGGAACGCGGCGGCGATCAGCAGGCCGTCGGTGAAGTTGTGGAAGCCGTCGCCGACGAGGATTGAAACGGTTTCCCCATGGTCGTCATGCAGGTGATGATGACTGTGGGGGTGATTGGCGCAGCGAGGATCACCGCTATCGACAGCGGTTTCGCCGCCGCCGTGAGCATGGCGCCAGAGCGCGAATTTCTCGAGCGCGAAGAAGGCGAGAATGCCAGCGAGCAGCAGCGGGAAGACTTCGTGTGGCGTCAATCCCGATTCAAGCGCCTCGGGCAGCAGGTGCAGTGTCGCCGTCGCCAACAGCAGGCCGGTGGAGAAGCTGACGGTTAAACCGAGCCATTTCTTCGGCAAGCGGAACATCACCAGCGCCGCCGCAGCAACGGAAAGCAGCCCGCCAAGCAGGCAGGCGAGCGTGATCTGGACAAGTAAAGGCAGCGAAGACATGGGCGCGCATTCAAACACAACTGCGTTGCAAATACAACACAGTTGCAAAATGGCGTCGCCTGTGTTCTCATTCCAGCATGTCTGCTCCTGCTGATCTACTGCGCGCTACCGGTGTCAGGGTTACGCCGGGGCGTGTGCGCGTTCTTGAAGCGCTGCAGGCGGCGATCCAGCCCATGAGCCATGCTGACATCGAGTCCTTGCTGCCCGACGTTGATCGCGTCACGCTCTACCGCGTCCTCGATTCTCTGGTGGCTTGCGGCCTGGCGCTCAAGGCGGTCGATACGCGCGGCGTATTCCGTTTCTCGGCTAGCGGCCCATACCGTCAGCACGACGGCCACGTTCATTTCCGTTGCACCAGCTGCGGTGGGGTTTCGTGCCTAAAGGCGCCGCCACCGCCGCCACCGAAGCTGCCGCACGGATTCAGACTTGAGGCGGTCGAGTTCGACGTGCGCGGCACTTGCGCGCAATGCGCGGGGCAGTCCGCCTGAAACGCCTCCTGCTGCTTCGCGCTGCGCCATACGTGGATAAATTGGCCGATTGACGCTGACGCGTTTGACGATCCACCTTTGAGCCTGAATGACAACAACAGCGGGCAGGATTACTTCGCGTTGTGGAGAAGCTGCCGTTCAGACAAGATTCCAGGCCAGAGGTCGCCAGCCACGCTTCGTTCGGTTGTCGCCGAGCATCGGCTGGTCCAACGGCGGCGCTGGACTTGGAGCCGAGGTTCACAGGGAGCCGCTGAGTGGCCGGTCCACGTCAGACTGTGGCCATTGATGTCAACGATAGGCGAACGTCTCGTCTGGGTCGTAAGGACCCATTGGCGATATCGGCGAGCAGCCGCTGGACTGCAATATCGAAGAAGTTGGCTGGAGTCGGCCAATGGACTGAACCGCTCGCGAGGTAGTGGTGCTCCGTGGGGACGTAGGTAGTTGGGCGAAGCGCCGGCCGTGTTTCCTATGTTGTGGATTGAGGCAATCCGCCTCGTCCACGATAGGAACAGAGCCATGACCTCATCCACTCAGAGCGTCACGCCATTGCGGCAACGCATGATTGACGACAGGCGGATGCGCAAGTCTGCCGACAAGACCCAGAGCGACGACCTGTGCTCGGTCGGGCGGTTCGCCGGCTTCCTTGGCCGCAGAACCGACATCGCGACCGTCGAAGAGCTGCTGCGCTACCAACTGCATTTGGTCGATCACGGTATCTCGCCGATCTCGCTCAATGCGGCGATCAGCGGCTTGAAGTTCTTCTTCGACATCACGCTCGACCGCGGCGAATTGATCGCCAAGACGCAACCGGTGCGTGTGCCACATAAGCTGCCGGTGGTCTAGAGCCGCGAAGAGATGGGCCGCCTGCTCGCCACGGCCGGCAACCTCAAGCAACAGACGGCGCTCTCGGCCGCCTATGGCGCCGGGCTGCGCGTCAGCGAATTTTTGACGCTTGCTGCGACGGAATAGTGGAAAGCTGTCGCTTGGCACAGAACTTGTTAAGATCAATTGTCAGAAGTTCATACGCGCCCATGGAAAAGCTGCCCAACGACTTGTATGCCCTCGCCGCCCTGGTGTTCATGCTTGGCATGAAGCATGGCTTCGATGCCGACCATCTGGCGACCGTCGACGGCTTGACACGCTATAACGTGCGGCGCAATCCTCAGTTGGCTCGATTCTGCGGTTCGCTCTTCTCGCTCGGGCATGGTGCCGTCGTGGTGCTGATTGCGTTGACAGTCAGTACGCTGGCCGGCAGCTGGCAGGTGCCGCAATGGATGGATACCGTCGGCGTCTGGATTTCGATCAGCTTTCTGGCGGCACTTGGCTGTGTCAATCTTGCTGCCGTGTTGCGAACCCGCCCGGGCGAAGTAGTGCAACCGGTGGGTATCCGGGGCCGGCTTTTTGCTCGGCTGCAACATACCCACAGCCCACTACTGGTAGCTACGGTCGGCGCCCTGTTCGCTTTTTCCTTCGATACCATGAGCCAGGCGGCATTGTTTGCACTGACCTCACAGAAGTTCGGCGGCTGGGAGCATGCGCTGCTGCTGGCGTTGCTGTTCATGGCCGGCATGCTGCTCACCGATGGCGTCAACGGACTATGGATTTCGCGACTGATCCGCCGTGCCGACAAAGCAGCGCAGATTGCATCGCGCGTCATGGGTTTGGTCGTCGCCGGCGTCAGCCTGCTGGTTGCCAGTTTTGGTGCTGCCAAGTTCTTCTCCCCGACCATCGATAACTGGAGCGACGGGAAGGAGCTGGTTTTCGGCTGTCTGCTGATCTTCATTATTACCGGCAGCTATCTGCTTGCCGTGCGTCTGGCTCGCCGGCCCGTGCTGGTCTGAGGCGCTTCGGTATCATCCGGTTGACTGACAAATGATGGGTTCTGCCCTCACGGCAGGAGTCGTAGCGCAAGGCTTTGAGCGTCTTTGTCCTAAGTGAACACGCAATTGGCTTTGCCCCCACAAGCCAAGGGTGAAGTGCGCGTCTTTTGCGCGTCCGGCTTGGCGCATTCTCGGCTCTCGTCGCTACAACAAACAGAAGAGAGCCAATGATGGAAAAAAATCTGCGCGAAACAGCGCTTCAATATCATCAGTTCACCACCTCAGGGAAACCTCGGTTCGCCCCACCAAGGGTCCCTCGTCATGGTTAAGATGTGCGTGCTCGCCGTCAATAGCTTGTCTGCTTCACTAGGCCGACGCTCGCTGGCAGGAACCTTGATGAGCCATATGGGATATTTCGTGAAGACTTCCCATGAATCGTCAATGCCACCTGTGCCAATATGACCTGAGACACCTACCCCTGACGAATTAGAGTAGAAAGGTAGGT
>JEMY01000033.1 GCA_000585075.1 Candidatus Accumulibacter regalis
GGCCCGCCGGCGCGTCCCGGGCGGGAACGGGCGCCGCAGGCGCAACCGGCGCGGCGACCTTCGCTGCCAGTGCGGCGCGCAGACTGCCGCTGACTGCCGCCGGCACCGGGTCGGGTTGCCTTCCCTGGGCGATCTCGCCAAACATGTTGCGAACCCCCTGTGTCGCGGCCATGATCGTATCCAGCAGCTCAGGGGTCAGCGTCTGCTCGCCGTTTCTCAGCTTGTCGAAAAGGTTCTCGGTCAAGTGGCATAGCTTTACCAGCTCGCCGGCGTTGAGAAAACCGGCGCCGCCCTTGATGGTGTGAAAGCCGCGGAATATGTCGTTCAGCAAACGACTGTCGCCGGGAGTCCTTTCAAGATCGACGAGCTTGTTGTCCACATCCGACAGCAGGTCACCGGCCTCCTGCAGGAAGTCCTGCAACAGATCTTCCATCCCGGCAAAATCACTCATCTCGTGTCTCCTAGAAGCCCAGGCTGCCGAGCAGATCGTCGACCTGTTGCTGCGTGGCCACCACGTCACTTCGCCCTTCGGCGTTGATCACCGGTCCGTTGAGCATACTCATCACCGATTCGGTGCGTCGCTCGCCAGGCATGGCTTCGATCAACACGCCCACCAGTTGCGCTTCCAGCTCCTGCGCCACGGCAATGGTCTTCTTGATCACCTGTCCGGTCAGATCCTGGAAGTCCTGCGCCATCATGATTTCCAGCAACTGCGCCCTGGTCGCTTCGGTTTTCTGCGGCAAACCCTGCTTCAGGAAGGCACGCGTTTCTTCGGCCAGCTGCTTGAACGCATCGACACTCATCTGGTTGGCATACAGCGCATCCCACTTCGCGGCCAGGGCTGCCGAACTCGCCTCGAGTTGCTCCTGCAGAGGATTGGCGATATCGGTCGCGTTCAATACCCGACAGGCCGCCTTTTCGGTAAGCGTGGCGACGTAGTTGAGACGCTCCCTGGTGTCGGGGATGGCGGCGGCGGCGCTACCGAGGAGTTCGTGATAGCCGAGTTCGCCGAGCGTATCGTGCAGCTGCCTGGCCATCTGGCCAACGCGGCGAAAGACCTTGTCGTTACCGCCGCTCGCCTGGTCGTCGTCCGCCGCCGGCTCGCCGGCCGCCGGAGCTTGCGCAGCGACGACCGCGTCGAACAAGGCCTGCAAGTCGTCGCTATCGTCTTCCTCGCCTTCGACCTCGCGCAGTTGCTGCAGCAGCGACCCTTTGGCAGCCGCTGCGTCAGTCGGGACGGCTCCCGAAGCGATGCTGTCGAACAGCGCTTCGAGTTCTCTCGAGTCCCCCGAACCATTGGAGTCGGTCATCTCAGCCACCCATCTTGTCAAAAATCTTCTGCAACTTCTCGGCCAGTGTTGCGGCGGTGAAGGGCTTGACGATGTAGCCGCTGGCCCCCGCTTGTGCCGCGGCGATGATGTTTTCCTTCTTCGCTTCGGCGGTGATCATCATCACCGGCAAGTGCTTCAGCGTCGGTGAGCTGCGAATCGCCTGCAGCAGTTGCAGGCCGTCCATGTTCGGCATGTTCCAGTCGGTCACGACAAACTCGACGCCACCGCTTTGCAGCTTCTGCAGTGCGATCGCGCCATCCTCGGCCTCGTCGACGTTGGAGAAGCCCAGTTCCTTGAGAAGATTTCTGACGATTCGCCGCATCGTCGAAAAATCGTCCACCACCAGAATTCTCATTTTTGGGTCAGCCATTCTCTACTCCTGATTCTTCTTCTAACGTTCGAGCAAGGGGCGCAGGGTGTCGGCAAGGATTTCAGCGTCGAACTTGGCCACGTAGGCGTCGACGCCCACCGCCTTGCCCATTGCATGATTGGCCTGCGACGACAGCGACGAGTGCATCACGACCGGGATGCCCGCGAAGCGTTCATCGCCCTTGATGTTCTTGGTCAGCACGTAACCGTCCATCTCGGGCATTTCGGCATCGACCAGGATCAGGCGAATCTCGTCGCGCACGGCGGTGCCGATCTGGCTGGCGTGCGCGGCAATGGCCTGCAAACGGCTCCACGCTTCGGCACCGTTGGTGGCGTGCTTGTGCTTGACGCCCAGCCGGTCGAGGACCTCGACGATCTTGCGTCGGGCGACAATCGAATCGTCGGCGAAGAATATTCCCACATCGTCGCCGACATTGGCGCGCCGGATATCGACGATCAGCGCCTCGCCAAAGGCATTGGCGAGGATCTGCTCGACGTCGAGAATCGACACCAGCTTGCCATCGTCGAGTTCCGTGATCGCCGTGATCAATCCCTGGTTGGTCGACAGGACGCTTTCCGGTGCCTTCACTTTCTCCCAGTCGACGCGGATGATGCGATCGACCTCGTGCACCAGGAAGCCAAGGGTGCGCTTCGAATACTCGGCGACCATCATCGTCCTGCCGTGCTCCGGCGATTGCTCCCTGGGTTCGAGGAAGGAAATCAGGGATAGCACCGGAATGACATTGCCACGCAGGGAAATCAGCCCCTCGACGCCGCGTGGCATGTTCGGGGTCCGGGTGATGTGCGGGGTTCGCCCGACTTCGCGGACCTTGAAGACGTTGATGCCGAAGGTCTCGCGCGTCCCCAGGGAGAAGAGGAGGATCTCCATCTTGTTGGAACCGGCGACCAGCGTCCTCGCGTCCACCCCCTCGAGGTGGCCCTTTCTTTCTGCCAAATCCATCATCTATGATCGCTCCAGAGGTCGCCTGACGAGGTCCACTACGCGGTCAACTGCAGCGCCGGGAGGTCGCCCAGCAACCTGCGCGCCAGCGTCTCCGAGAGGCGCTGCGGTTCGAACTTGGGCACGTATTCATCGACGCCGACCGACCTGCCGAGTTGCTGGTTGGACATCCCCGACAATGAAGAATGCATGATCACCGGCACGCCCGCGAAGCGTGCGTCGGACTTGATCCTCTTGGTCAGAATGTAGCCGTCCATCTCGGGCATCTCGATATCGGTCAACACCAGACTGATCAGCTCGCTCACTTTCTGACCGGCCGTCTGCGCCGACCTGGCCACTTTCTCGAGTTCGTCCCAGGCTTCGCGACCATTGATCGCGGCCACGTACTTGACACCCATCGCCTGCAGCGTGCGCTCGATCTGCCTGCGCGCCACCGCTGAATCGTCGGCAAAAAAGACCGTCAATTGCGGATTGTCGAGCGGCTTAATATTGCGATAGACGCTCTCGTCGTCGTAGCGGGTGGTTTCGGAAAGAATCTTCTCGACGTCCATGAGCATCACCAGGCGACCGTCGGACAACTCGGTGACCGCGGTCACCAGGCCACCGAGTTCGGCGAGCAGCATCGCCGGCGGTACGCGCATCTGACCCCAGTCGAGACGAAGAATGGTATCCACCGCCTCGACGAGAAATCCCTGCGTATGGCCTGCATATTCGGTGACGATCATGATCGAGCGCGGCGTCTGCGTCTCCACCCGCGCGTAGCGGGCCAGATCGACCACCGGCACCAGTGCCCCGCGCAGGCTGACCATCCCCTCGACCGCTGCCGGCATGTCCGGCGCCGCCGTAATCGGCGGCGTACGCATCACCTCGCGGACCTTGAAGACATTGATGCCGAAGGTTTCCCGGCGCCCGGTACGCGCGTCCGTCCCGAGCGAGAACAACAGGATCTCCAGCTTGTTGGTCCCGGCCAGCTTGGTGCGCGCATCGATGTTCTTCAGCAGATCAGACATGGTTCTCTTCCCTCGCGTGACGACGGACACAAGCCCGGCCACAAACATCTTAAATCAATCGCCGCCGCCACGTCATGCGCGGCCAGGGGCCAGCGGCAGCCGCCTGCCAACTCAGAGCTCGGTCTTGTAGCCGATGCGGAACCCGCCCCAATGTCGGCCCTTGACGTAGATCGGCGCCGAGATGTCGTGCATTACTTCACCCGTGTCGCGACGATAGGTTTGCAGCAGGAAGGCTTGCTCGTGCGCCCCGCAGCGCTTGCCCACCGGATCGTCGAACAGGCGCTTGCTGCGGCTATTCACGAAATCGATCTTTTCGTTGCCGGTCAATGGCTGCGAGAATTTCCGGTTGTGGGTCGGCACGTAGGCGTTGCGGTCGATGCAGATCGCGTACACCGCCGACTTGCACTGCTCGAGCAGGGCCTCCTGCACGGCAGGCAGGTTCTGATCGGTAAAGTCGTCGAAGCGCGTCTTGAACTTCTGCGGCCGCGTATTGGCAATCGGCTGGTAGCGGTCGTCGAAAAGATCGTCGATCTTGATCTTTCCCGCATCGACCGCCTTGTCGAAGACCCGGGCAACGCCGAGCGCCGCCTGCCTGACGATGGCCGGCATTCTGGCGTGCGTGGCCAAGGCCTCGTCGCCGGCCGGGCCGAGCCTGAAGACGTTGCTGATTTCGCGCAGATTCTCGGCCAGACATTCGACATGATCGACGGCGACCAGCGTCTCGGCGGCGACCGCGTTGTTGGCGTCGGCCATGTCCTTGATCCGCCGTACATGGTCGGCGATGCTCTGCCCGGTACGACTCTGCTGAGCCACGGCGGCGGCAATCGAATCCACCTTCTCCATCGTTGCCCGGGCGCCGCTGTTGATGCTCTCCAGCGACTGCGCCGCCTGCTGCGCCAGCTCGGCGCCATTGCGCGCCTGCCCGCTACCGGCTTCGATGCTCGCGATCGCACTCTGCGTCTCGCCCTGAATCGCCGCAATCATCTGGCTGATTTCGCCAGTGGCTTTTGATGTTCGTTCGGCGAGCTTGCGCACCTCGTCGGCGACGACCGCGAATCCACGTCCCTGATCACCCGCGCGAGCCGCCTCGATCGCCGCATTGAGCGCCAGCAGATTCGTCTGGTCGGCGATCTCGCGAATCGTCTGTACAATGCCGCTGATCGCCTTCGAACGCTCACCGAGCGCGCAAACGACCCGCGCCGACTCGGTGACCGAAGCGGCGATCTGCTCCATTTCGGCCGAAGCGCGGTGTACGATCCTCATTCCTTCGCTCGACAGGCGGCTCGAAGTCTCCGAAATCTCGGCCGTTTCGCTCGCGCTCCGACTGACCTGGCTCATGTTCTCGGTCAGCTCGCCCATCGCGCCGGTGGTCGCCAGGGCGGCGTCACGTTGCTGGTTGGAACCCGACGCGACACGATTGGCGTCGCCCATCAGCTGCTTGGAAGCGCTGACCACTTCGACCGAATTGAACAGGACCTTGCCGACGATGGTCGCAAAGCTGCCGATCAGGCGATTGAAGTCCTCGGCGACGCCGGCAATTTCATCCCGGCCCTCGACCGCTGCGCGTCGGGTCAGGTCGCCGTCGCCATACATCCCGGCGATCACCGCACGCAGTGCGTTCAGGCGGCCGACCAGACTCTTCTCGAGGAGCACGCCGAGCAGCGCCGTGAACACGGCGAGCACTCCGAAAGTCACCAGCCAGGCGTTCACGTCGCCACCGAGAACAGCGTTCGCCAACCAGGCTGCCAGGGCTGCCGCCGCCACCTGAAGCAGCATCACGGCGCGAATCTTCCACGCAACTCCACCCATATCTTGCTCCTCCTGGTTATTGGCGATCGTCTCGCTATTACGGTACCTACGACACAACTTGCGCGTTCTTTAGCCGGCCAGGCGAAAAACCTCCGCCAGGCCGGTCCACGGCGGCAGACTCGATCACCCGGCGAGCGGTTCGTGGATGGCCACGGGCGCCGTGCGCCCGCGCACCGTCACCCGGTCCAGCTCGCGGCACGGCCAGTCGCCCAAAGCCCGACGAGTCGCCTCACCGATGATCACGCCGGCGCCGTAATCACTCGACAGCTCCTGCAGACGTGAGGCCAGATTGACCGCGTCGCCGAGCACCGTATAGGCGCGCCGATGGCGCGACCCCATGTCGCCGACAACCATGCTGCCGCTATTGATGCCGATGCCGATGTGCAATGCCGGCCAGCCGCGCGCGGCAAACTCCCGATTCACGAGCGGCAGCGCTGCCTGCATGGCCAGGCCGGCGGCGACGGCGTGCTGCGCGTGTTGTGGGTCGGCGACCGGCGCACCCCAGAAAGCCACGACCGCATCGCCGATGTACTTGTCGAGCGTCCCGCGATGCGCACGGATGACGTCGGTCATCGCCGACAGGTAGTCGTTCATCAACTGCGCCAGTTCGGCCGGCGGCAGCGTTTCGGCAAGGGTGGTGAACCCGCGCACGTCGGCAAACAGGACGCTCAGCTCGGCGCTGCGCCCGGCCATGCTGTAGTGCTGCGGGTCGCGGCTCATCTCCTCGACCAGCTCCGGCGGAACATACTGGCCAAAGAGCTGCGCCAGGCGTCGTTTGCCGCGCTGTTCGAGGAAATAGCCGACGAAGAGCTGCAGCGTGAACAAGCCGGCGACGAGCAACAGAAGCGCGGCGATCGGCAGGAGCAGTTGCCCGAACGCCCAGGCGGCCAGGTTGATGAGCAAAACCAGCAGCAGCGTGGCCATGGTCAGGCCGCCGGCCCAGAGCGGCGAAAGCCGCGGCAGCGCGAAGAGCAGGCCGCCGCCGACGATGAGCAGCAAAGCGGCAGCGACGACAGGCGTCCAGGCGGGTGACTGCAGCAGGCGGTCGTCGAGCAGCGCCGAGAGCAGATTGGCGTGCGCCTCGACACCCGGGTAGGCCTCGCCGAGCGGCGTGACGCGCTGGTCGAAGAGCCCCGGGGCGGTCGTCCCGAGCAGGACGACACGACCGCGCAGGCGATCGGCGGGCAGGCGGGCGGCGAGCACGTCGGCGGCCGAATAGTAGGGAAAACTCCCCTCGGCACCGCGAAAGGGCAGCAGCACGCCGGCCTGGCCGTCGGTCACGACGCGCAGGCTGCGGCGAGCGCCGAGCAGTGTCAGGGCCGCGATGACCGGCCGATCTTCGCCGCCCGCCGACGGCCACGGTGGCTGGTCGGCAAATTGCAGCTTTAGCGTGGCGTTGCCCAGCAAGGCCTGCGCCATGGCCAGCGACAGCGCCGGATAGACCTGCTCCTGGTAGTTCGCCAGCAGCCAGGCGCGCCGCGTCACGCCGTCGCCAGCCACCGGCGCGTTGAGGAATCCGGCCCCCATGGCGGCCTGCTGGAAAAGCGGCAGGTTGCCCCCGTAGCCCGTCCAGCGGCTGAGCGACGCGACGGCTGCCGGAGCAAGGTCGGTGAGCACCGGCGCCGGCAGCGCGCCACTGCCGGCCGCAGCTGCACCGCTGGACAGGTGAAAGCCGAGAATCACCGCATGGCGACGAATGACGTCGGCGAGACGGGCGTCGTAATCGAGCGTCGGTCGCAAGTCCTCCAGCGCCGCGACGAAGCCGCCATTGCCGCGCAGGGGGCCGCTCGCCAGCGCCTGCAGCGAAGCCAGCCCGGAACTTTCGTCCGGCTCGGCCAGGATCACGTCCATGCCCAGCAGCAAGGCGCCGTAGTCGGCGAAAATCCGCTCGACCAGATCGGCCAGCCGCGCCCGGTTCCACGGCCAGCGCCCCAACTCGGCCAGCGAAGCCTCGTCGATATCGACAATGGCGATCCTTTCGTCGACGGGCGCCTGCGCGAAGAAGCGCACACGAGCGTCGTAGAGGACCGCTTCCAGCCGGGAAACGGGCGCAATCTCGACATAGTGCAGGCTGTTCCCCAGCAGGACGCCGAGCAGCAGGAGACCCGGCAGGTAGCGCAGGAGGAAGGGCGTCAGCCGACGCCGGAATTCGCCCGGCCGCCTAGCGAAGCTTGATTTCAACACGGCGGTTGCGTGCTTCGGCGACCTCGTCGGCGGTCACCACCGCCGGCGCACGCTCGCCGCGCCCAACCACCGCAATCGCCGCTGGCGCGATGCCGGCGCTGACCAGCAGGTCACGCACCAGGGCAGCGCGTTGCAGCGACAGCCGGTCGTTGGCGTCGACCGCGCCGACCCGGTCGGTGTGTCCGATGACCACCGCCTCACCCGCGGGCAGCGTCGCCAGCTCGCTGCGAATGCCCGCCAGCAGGGCTCTCGATGCCGGCGTCAGCCGGCTCGTCCCGGCGTCGAAATGGACGACGAACAGGCGCGGCCGTGCCGGCTGCATGGCGAGCAGCGCACCGTAATCATCGCGCACCATTCCCGCGCTGGTCTTCTGCATGCTCACCCTGCCGCCAGCGACCCGGGCGTCGGCATAGGCCTCGCTGAGCACTTTTTCTTCCTGGCCAGTGCTGACCAGCACGGCGCCACTGCGGCCATCCGGCCCCGGCAACAGGACGACACGATCGGAGATCGGCGCACACCCGGAGAGGCTGAGCAACAAGGCCAGTCCGCAAAGGCGTCCCGCTATCCTCATTCGCCTTCTCCACGCGTTTCGATGATGAACTCGGTGCCCCTGACGCCGAGCACCACGTTCGGTGTCTTGAAACGCACCTTCTCCGGTGCCTGCCTGGCGATCAGGCCGCTCACCACGCTCAGCGTCCCCTTGAACAGGGTGGCCAGCAGGCTGCCCTCCTCGGTGGTGGTATTGAACTCGAACTCGTTGATCAGCAGCGTGCTGTTCGGCCCGGCGGTGAGCAAGGTATCGTCGGCCAGGGTGACGCCGACCGAACCGTCACCGGCGGTGCGAATGCGGTCGCCGACGAAGACCGGGCTGCCGACCTGCAGCGCCTGTGTCCGGCCAGCGTGGTCGATCGTTACGCCGCCCGCGCTGCGCTTGACCGTGCCGGCTGGCGGGATGACTTCCGCCGCGCCAGCGCTGGCCAGCGGCAGCAGCAAGGCGGCCGCGAGGGCCAGCCAGGAGGAACGGCGGGCTACCCGCCGCCTGGCACAGGTCCTCGCGCGCGCAGCCATTAACGCGCGCGGTAGAGCAGCGTCGGATGAACGTCCTGCAACACCTTCTGCATTCCCCGCCGGGTCCTCACGTTGAGGATGATCGGCGAGCGCGTATTGGCGGCGATCTTGCCGCCCTCGGCCTCGTTGCGGTAGACGATCAGCGCCACGGTCGCCTCATCGCCACCATCGAGACCGAGCAAGGCGCAGTCGGCGTCGGAGAGTTCGATCTGGTATTCCAGATCCAGCGTCTGCGGCGGCACGATCGGAAAACTCAAATCAGGGTCGTCGAGCGACTGCAGCCAGAAGACCGTCGCCTTGCCTTCCTCGTGAAAAATCTTGAAGCGCGTGCAGTCGGCAAAACCGGCCAGCCCCTCGGCAAAAGTGAATACGGTGTCCGGGTCGACGGGTACATCCTTCAGCCCGAAGCGTTCGAGATCGATTTTCATGAGGTCCCCCTGAGCGGCTGCTGCAGCGCGCAGCCAAGAGCAGCAATTTAACCCCATTCGCCGGGCAGCGGCAATTCGATCGGGGTGTCCGGCCGATCCCGCGGCCACCGTCGCCTTGCCATCCTTGAGTTCTGCCGGCCGATTCTGCATAGTGCGCGTCTTTCCCGCCAGCCAAGCCCAGCCGATCACCGATGCCACCAACAACCACCGAACAACGTATTGCTGCAAAGATCGCCGAAGAAATCGGCTGCCGCCCACAGCAGGTCCAGGCCACCGCCGCGCTGCTCGACGAAGGCGCGACCGTACCGTTCATCGCCCGCTACCGCAAGGAGGTGACCGGCGGTCTCGACGACATCCAGTTGCGCCTGCTCGACGAGCGCCTGGTCTATTTGCGCGAGCTCGAAGAGCGACGCCGCGCGGTCCTCGCGTCGATCGAGGAACAGGGCCAGCTGAGCCCGGCGCTGAGCGCCGAGATCAACGCCGCCGAAACCAAGCAGCGCCTCGAAGACCTCTATCTGCCGTACAAGCCGAAGCGGCGCAGCAAGGCGCAGATCGCCCGCGAAGCCGGCCTCGAAGCGCTCGCCGACGCCCTGTTTGCCGACCCGACGCTGACCCCCGAAAGCGAAGCCGAGCGCTATATCAACGCCGAGGCCGGCTTCGCCGACGTCAGGAGCGTCCTCGACGGCGCCCGCCAGATCCTGATGGAGCGCTTCTCCGAAGACGCTGCGCTGCTCGGCGAGCTGCGCAGCCACCTCGAAGCGCACGGCGTGCTGCGTGCCAGTGTCGTCGCCGGCAAGGAGAACGAGGCGGCCAAGTTCCGCGACTATTTCGCCTACTCGGAAGCAATCCTGGCGATCCCCTCGCATCGCGCGCTGGCGCTCTTGCGCGGCCGCAACGAGGGAATGCTGCAACTGGCGCTGGTCCTGGACAGCGAAGAGCAGGACAAGGCCAGCGCCAGCCACCCCTGCGAAGCGCGCATCGCCAGGCGTTTCGCCATCGTCGACCGCGGCCGCCCGGCCGACAGGTGGCTCGCCGACAGCGTGCGCTGGACCTGGCGCGTCAAGGTCTCGCTGCATCTCGAACTGGAACTGATGAACGCCCTGCGCGAGCGCGCCGAAGCCGAGGCGATCCGCGTTTTCGGCGCCAACCTGCACGACCTGCTGCTCGCCGCGCCGGCGGGAAGGCACGCCACCATGGGCCTCGACCCCGGCCTGCGCACCGGCGTCAAGGTCGCCGTCGTCGACGCCACCGGCAAGCTGCTCGAAACGGCCACCCTCTACCCGCACGAACCGCGCCGCGACTGGGACGGCGCGCTGCACCAGCTGGCCCTGCTGGCCGGCAAACACCGGGTCGACCTGATCAGTATCGGCAACGGCACGGCTTCGCGCGAAACCGACCGCCTCGCCGGCGAGCTGATCGGCCGCCACCCCGAGCTGCGCCTGCGCAAGATCGTCGTTTCCGAGGCCGGCGCTTCGGTCTATTCGGCGTCCGAATACGCCTCGCGCGAGTTCCCGGACGTCGACGTCAGCCTGCGCGGCGCGGTCTCGATCGCCCGCCGCCTGCAGGACCCGCTCGCCGAACTGGTCAAGATCGACCCCAAGTCGATAGGCGTCGGCCAGTACCAGCACGACGTCAGCCAGACCCGCCTGGCGAAGACGCTCGACGCCGTCGTCGAGGACTGCGTCAATGCCGTCGGCGTCGACGTCAACACGGCGTCGGTGCCGCTGCTGACGCGCGTCTCCGGATTGAGCGCGACGCTGGCGGCGAACATCGTTGCCCATCGCGACCGGCACGGCGCCTTCGCCAACCGCCAGGCGCTCCGCGAAGTTCCGCGGCTCGGCGACAAGACCTTCGAGCTCGCCGCCGGCTTCCTGCGCATCAACGACAGCGACAATCCGCTCGACGGTTCGGCGGTACACCCGGAGGCCTACCCGCTCGTCGAGCGCATTCTCGCCGACATCAAAAAGGGAATCCGCGACTGCATCGGCGACAGCCGCCTGCTCCAGGCGCTGGTTGCGGAGAAATACACCGACGACAGGTTCGGCCTGCCGACCGTCCGCGACATCCTCAGGGAACTCGAAAAGCCCGGCCGCGACCCGCGCCCGGAATTCAGGACCGCCGCTTTCAGGGAAGGCGTCGAGAGCGTCAAGGACCTGCAACCGGGGATGATCCTCGAAGGCGTGGTCACCAACGTCGCCAACTTCGGCGCCTTCGTCGACGTCGGCGTCCATCAGGACGGCCTGGTGCATATCTCGGCGATCGCCAACAGGTTCGTCAAGGATCCGCGCAGCGTCGTCAAGGCCGGCGACGTGGTCAAGGTCAAGGTGCTCGAGGTGGACCTGCCGCGTCAGCGCATCGCGCTGAGCATGCGCCTGGCAGACGACCTTCCCGGCAGCGCGAAAGGCGGCGCAGGCTCGGCGTCGGCACCGGCGCCAGTCACCGCCCGGGCCCGCCAACGCCAGCAAAACCAGACCGAACCGGGCAGCGCGATGGCCAGCGCCTTTGCCCGCCTGAAGCGCTGAACGCGCGACCATTAACGGCACCCTCCACATCGGATCGCACCATGTTCCAGGCCATCATTTTCGACCTCGACGGCACGCTGATCGATTCACGCGCCGCCATCCTCGACGCTTTCGGCAAGGCGCTGGCGGAAAAAGGCCTAGCGCCGCGGATTGCCCTCGCGGCGGTACGCATCGGCCCCCCGCTCACCGAGACCTTGCGCGAGCTGACCGGCAGCAGCGACGAGGCGCTCCTCGATTCGCTCGCCGAGCACTTCAAGGCGCACTACGACAGCACTGGCTACCGGGCCAGCGAAGTCTTCGCCGGCATCCCCGAGTTGCTCGCAGCGCTGACGGCAAGCGGCGCGCGCTGCTTTCTCGCCACCAACAAGCGCATCGCACCGACGCGCCTGATCGTGCAGTACCTGCAATGGGAGCCGTACTTCGCAGGGATCTACGCGCTCGATCGCGAAACGCCGCGCCTGCCCGACAAGAGCAGCATGCTCGGTCGGCTCCTCGCCGAGCAGGCGCTGGACGCCAAGAACTGCATCTATGTCGGGGACACGCCGGAGGACGAGGCCGCAGCGCGCGCCAACGGGCTGCCCTTTGCGGCCGTGAGCTGGGGCTACGGCGAGTTCCCGAACACAAACACACTTCGCTTCAGCACGCCGCACGAGCTCGGCAGCTTTCTTCATCAGGGAAGAACCGCGCGCTGATCCGCGTCCTCACCCCCGCCTGAAACGCGGCACGAACGCACTATAATCGGCAGCAGCCCGATGCCAACGACGCCACGCCCGCCGACACCATGACCAAGAACTCCGGACAAAGCACCGCCAAAGGCCGCAAGGCGGCCCCCCGCAGCACGAGCGAGCCGCGCCTCTCGCGCCAGCGCAAGCCGGCGGACCTGCCGACCGACGCCTGGCAAAGGGGCTTGCGCCGCCAGTTCGGCCGCGAGCAGGCTTTCGCTTTCGAGAATCTGGGCGACGATCCGGTGTTTTCCGATTTCGCCGTCTTCAACCCCGAAAGCCGGCGCCGCTACCGGGTCGTCATCCGCGGCGCGCAGCCCGGCGACAACCGCTGCTCGTGCCCCGATTTCGCGACCAACGACCTCGGCACCTGCAAGCACATCGAATTCACCCTCGCCCGGATCACCGCCGATGCGGCGGACAAGCGCGCGCTCGAACAGGGTTTCCGCGAATCGTTCAGCGAGCTCTTTCTCGACTACGCCGGCCAGCGACGCGTCCGCCTGCGGCTCGGCGCCGACTTCCCCGCCGAGCTGCAGGCACAGGCAAGTACCCTCTTCGAGGCCAGCAGCGGCTGGCAACTGCCGCCGCAGCGCTTTGCCGACCTCCCCGCCTTCATCGATCAGGTACGCAGCAGCGGTCACGACCTGCGCTGCCAGGACGACGCCCTGACCTATGTCGCCGAAGTCCGTGATGGCGAAGCGCGCCGCAAGACGCTCGCCCTCCTCTATCCCACCGGCGCCGATGCCCCCACACTGCAGACCCTGCTCAAGGTCGGGCTCTATCCCTACCAGCGCGAAGGCGCACTCTTCGCCGCGCGTGCCGGACGCGCGTTGCTCGGCGACGAGATGGGCCTCGGCAAGACCGTGCAGGCCATCGCGGCGATGGAGATTTTCGCGCGCCACTTCGCTGCCGAGCGCGTGCTGGTGGTCTGCCCGACTTCGCTCAAGCACCAGTGGGAACGCGAAATCGCCCGTTTCAGCGAACGCCAGGCGACGGTCATCGGCGGTCTGCGCGCGATCCGCGAGGCGCGCTACGCGCAGGACGACTTCTGCAAGATCACCAACTACGAGACCCTGGGCCGCGACCTCGACCTGATCCAGGCCTGGGCACCCGACCTGGTGATCGTCGACGAAGCGCAGCGCATCAAGAACTGGAACACCATCGCCGCGCGCGCGCTAAAGCGCGTCGACAGCCCCTATGCGCTGGTACTCACCGGCACGCCGCTGGAAAACCGCCTCGAGGAGCTGATCTCGATCGTCCAGTTCGTCGACCAGCATCGCCTTGGCCCGACGTGGCGCCTGCTCGACGAGCACCAGGAGCGTGACGAACGCGGCCGCGTCATCGGCTACCGCAAGCTGCAGCAGATTGG
Organism: Candidatus Accumulibacter regalis; assembly: GCA_000585075.1. Classification (GTDB taxonomy): domain Bacteria; phylum Pseudomonadota; class Gammaproteobacteria; order Burkholderiales; family Rhodocyclaceae; genus Accumulibacter; species Accumulibacter regalis. The sequence continues at coordinate 13,774 of JEMY01000033.1, forward strand.
CGAGACGCTGGCCCCGATCATGCTGCGGCGACGCAAGGCGGCGGTCCTCGAACAACTGCCCGAGCGCGTCGACAACACCCTGTTCGTGCCGATGACCCCGCAGCAGGCCGACCATCACGAGGAAAACCGCGCCCAGGTGGCGCGTATCGTGCACCGCTGGCGGCACACCGGCTTTCTCTCCGAGAAGGACCAGCTGCGCATGCGCTGCGCGCTGCAGAACATGCGCATGTCGTGCAACAGCACCTTCCTGATCGACCACGAAACGGACCATGGCTACAAGGCCGACGAACTGGCCGCGCTGCTCGACGACATCCTCGACGACCCGCAAGCCAAGGTCGTCGTCTTCAGCCAGTGGCTGCGTACGCACGAGCTGATCGTCCGCCGCCTCGACGAGCGTGGCTGGCAACACGTGCTCTTCCACGGCGGCGTTCCCAGCGACAAGCGCGGCGCGCTGATCGACCGCTTCAACAACGATCCCGACTGCCGCGTCTTTCTCAGTACCGACGCCGGCGGCGTCGGCCTCAACCTGCAACACGCCGCGGCGGTGATCGTGAACATGGACCTGCCGTGGAATCCGGCGGTACTCGAACAGCGCATCGGTCGCGTGCACCGCCTCGGCCAGACGCGCGGCGTGCAGGTGATCAACTTCGTCGCCCGCGGAACGATCGAGGAAGGCATGCTTTCCGTACTCGCCTTCAAGCAATCGCTGTTTGCCGGCGTCCTCGACGGCGGCGAAAGCGAAGTCGTCCTGCAGGGAACGCGGCTGTCGAAGTTCATGGAGGCGGTCGAAAAAGCCACCGGCGCCGTCGAAGGCCAGGCCGCCAGCGAAGACGACGGCCAGGATACGCCGCCGCTCGCGGCGATCAACGCCGCGGATGGCGACGACGCGGACGACGCGGGTGGCGGCGGTGCAGCCGACGGGTCCGGCGAATCGGATGAAAGTGCAGCGAGCGCACGGGCCACCGAGCCGCCAGCGTCAGGCGAAGCCGAGGCCGCCGCCGACCGGGAAGTCCCGACGGAGCAGGCAGCCGCAGCCGCAACCGCGCCCGAAAGTGCCGATCCCTGGGCGCCGCTGCTGGCAGCCGGCGCCCAATTGCTCGGCGAACTGGCGGCAGCGTCGCAAGGCGAGCGCCAATCGACCTTGGTGCACACCGACCCGGCGACCGGCCAGCGCTATCTCCGACTGCCGGTACCGGACCCGCAGACCGTGCACAGCCTCGCCGAAGGACTGCTGGCGCTGTTTGGCAGGCCAAAATAGGGTCGCCGGCCAGATCGGCGCCGACCGCATGAACTCGAAAAGCAGGCGCCAGCAAGCCTTGGCGGCGATATTCCGGATGGAGCACACTCACGACACGGACGACGCGAAACGAGCGATCCGCTATCTTGGCCAAGCCGTCGCCCAATCGCCATTCAAGCAGACGATAGACCGCGCGGTGATGCAGTGGATGCAGTACCGTCTCAGTCGCAAGATGCCCGGACTGCCACTGCCGGAACTCGATGACATGCTGAAAGGAACCGAAATGCTGGAAACGAATATTGATCAATGGAAAGCCAAGGCGGTCGCGGAAGGCCTGCAGATTGGCAAGCTCGAAGGGAAACTCGAAGGCAAAATCGAAGGCGAGGCTCGCGCCCTGCAACACCTGCTTTCCCGGCGCTTTGGCGCGATCCCGATGGACATTGTCGCGCGGATAGCCGCGGCCGACCTCGAACAGATCGAAGCCTGGTTCGATGCCGCCATTACCGCGCCGGACGTCGCCTCCGTGTTCACCCCGACACGGAACTGACAAGCCTCTGGACGTCGAGTCCACACTTGACCACACACCGGCAGACGATCCGGTCGAAGGCGAGTAACCACAGCCTAAGCCGCCGTCGACCCACCTGACAAGGCGGCACCCGCCTGCGGCTGGTGAAAACCGATCCCGCCAGCGGCGAGCGCTATCTCAGGTTGCCGGTGCCCGACCCGCAAACGGTGCAACGCCTTGCCGAGGGACTGCTGAGTCTGCTCGGCGAACACAAGGCAGCGACGCTACTCAGCGCGAAAGCCCGGCTTCTGCAGCAACGATCTGCTCCAGAAAACTAATCTCGGCGCACAGCAAGCGACACGCGCTGGCTGGATCAGACCCAGTTAGCAAGAATGGCGCAGCCTTGATGACTCCGCGAATAGACGCTAAAAAATGCGCCTTTCAGGCCGCAGCGCCTCGGGCGAGATAATCTGCATAGGCTCTCGCGAGCCCTTCCTCCAGACCCACCTGTGCGCGCCAGCCAAGCGCGGTGAGATGGGTGCTGTCCAACAGCTTGCGTGGCGCGCCATCCGGCTTGCTTGGGTCGAAGTCAACCTCGCCCGGATAGCCAACTGCTTTGCGGATACTCTCGGCCAATTGCGAGACGGTGATTTCCTCGCCACAGCCAACATTGATGTGCGAGAGCATCGGTCGCGCGTGCGCGGTGTAGGTCGCCCTGTCCAGATTCATCACATGAACGCAGGCAGTCGCCAAGTCGTCCACGTAGAGGAATTCGCGCTTAGGCGTACCGCTACCCCATAGGGTGGTGCGAAGAGCAAGATCGGTCGTGCACGTATCGTAGAGGTAACGCTTCAGATCACCAGGGATGGCGCCGTGTATGCGTTCGTCTCGCTCGATGGCCAACCAGTTGTGCTCGGCAGCCAGTTTGGCAAGGTGCAGTTTGCGAATTACAGCGGGGACGACGTGACTGTTCAATAGATCGTAGTTATCGCCGGGTCCGTAGAGATTGGTGGGCATGACGCAGCGGTAGTCGGTACCGTGGCTCTGTTGGTACTGGCGATTGTAGGACTCGCAGAGCTTGATGCCGGCGATCTTGGCGATGGCGTAGGGCTCGTTGGTCGGTTCTAGCGGCCCGGTGAACAAGGCATCCTCACGCATCGGCTGGATGGCCAGCCTCGGGTAAATGCAGCTACTGCCCAGAAACATAAGCTTCTGAACGCCGACACGCCATGCCTCGTGAATAACATTGGCTTCGATCATCAGGTTCTGGTAGATGAATTCTGCCGGGTAAATACTGTTGGCGTAAATGCCACCGACCCTTGCCGCGGCGACATAGACCTGCTCGGGCCTTTCCGCTGCGAAGAAGCTGCGCACGCCAGCCTGGTCGCAGAGGTCCAGTTCGGCGCGGCTGCGTGTGACCAGCCGGGTGTGGCCTTGTCTCTCCAGGACGCGCGCGATGGCGGAACCGACCATGCCGCGATGACCGGCAACGTAGATCCGGGGTTCACTCATTATTTGCCGTACTTATTCGTGGCGGTCCAGGGTCTTGAAACCGGCCAACTGAACCATCGCATCGCGTCTGGCTGCGCTGTAATCGGCGAGAACCATCTCACTGACCAGTTCGCGCAGGCTGGTAACGGGGGTCCAGCCGAGTTTTTCGCGAGCTTTTGTGGCGTCGCCGAGCAGGCTCTGGACTTCGGTCGGGCGAAAGTAGCGGGGGTCTACCTTAACGATGACCTCACCGACCTTGACCTTCGCCTGATGGCCCTCGACCTTGGCAACAATGCCCACCTCGTTCACGCCTTCGCCTTCGAAGCGCACGCGAATGCCCAACTCGGCGGCGGCGAATTCAACAAACTGCCGGACGCTGTACTGCACTCCAGTGGCGATGACGAAGTCTTCGGGATGGTCTTGCTGGAGCATCAGCCACTGCATTTCAACGTAGTCGCGAGCGTGCCCCCAGTCGCGCAGCGCGCTGAGGTTACCCAAGTAAAGGCAATCCTGCAGGCCCAGCGCAATGCGCGCAATGGCGCGAGTGATCTTGCGCGTGACGAAGGTTTCGCCACGCACCGGGCTTTCGTGATTGAAGAGGATGCCGTTGCAGGCGTAGATACCATAGGCCTCGCGGTAGTTGACCGTGATCCAGTAAGCGTAGAGTTTGGCTACGGCGTAGGGACTGCGCGGGTAGAAGGGTGTGCTTTCCCTCTGCGGCGTTTCCTGCACCAGGCCGTAGAGTTCGGATGTACTCGCCTGGTAGAAGCGGCTTTTCTTTTCCAGGCCGAGGATGCGGATGGCTTCGACGATGCGCAGCGCGCCGACGCCATCGGTGTTGGCCGTGTATTCGGGCTCTTCGAAGCTGACCGCTACGTGGCTTTGTGCGCCCAGGTTGTAGATTTCGTCGGGCTGCACCTGCTGGATGATGCGGATCAGGCTGCTTGAATCGGTGAGGTCACCATGGTGCAGGATGAACCTGCGGTCTGGCTCGTGAGGATCCTGGTAGAGGTGGTCGATGCGGTCAGTATTGAACAGCGACGAGCGACGCTTGAGACCATGGACCTGATACCCCTTGTCGAGCAGAAACTCCGCGAGGTAGGCGCCGTCCTGGCCGGTGATGCCGGTGATGAGTGCCACCTTGTTGTTCGTGGTCATGGAGATCCGAAAGGATTGAGTGGAAAAACCTGATGGCCCGACAAGGTTCCCGAGTATCGCTGCTCTTGCTACCTCGGGTCAATCCACGGTCCGCAATAGAAGAACTGCTGAAGTCAGCGGCAAGTAAGACGATCCTTCCCGGTTCGGCGAGCACCACTGACCGTCGGGCATCGCCAGGAGCAGACTTTGCGGCGATACCATCCGGCCGTCGGTACTTACCGCTCTTGATCGCCGAGTTGGCGAACCTTGCCGGTTATCACGCTGGCGCAATAAATCAACGCGCAAGCGCCTTGCCTGCATCGCAGGTGGCCGCTGTTGGTGCTACGATCACGCTCTTTCCGAGCGCGCGCCAGGCCCTTTTCCAGGCGGCACTCTCAATGAGAAGATGAGGCAACATGGCTGCCAGCGCCGCAAAGCGGGCTTCGCACCCGGAATAGGCGACAGGCTTTTCCCCGGTTTTGGGGCTTTTGCCCCCCACCTGGCAGCACCAATTCTTACCGCTGGCGGAGCAGCTTTCCTCCCCAGTCACTCGATCCGAGAACCTCTCCTCTTACTGGCCAGCGCACTAATCCATGAAGCCTGTTGTTGCAATTATCGGTGCCGGCCCCGCGGGCTTGACGGCTGCGCTGGAACTGATCCGCGACGGCCGGATGACGCCGATCGTGTTCGAAACAAGCAATCAGGTAGGCGGCATTTCTCGTACCGTCGAATACAAGGGCAACCGCATGGATATCGGCGGCCATCGCTTCTTCTCCAAGTCGGATTGGGTCATGAATTGGTGGCGGGACATCCTGCCGATTGCCGCAGACGAGAGCGCCGTCGAAATTGTCTATCACGGGCAGCGCAGAACGGTCGACACGGACCGGGCGACGCCGGCCGAGGACGGCCTGACCATGCTGGTGCGCAAGCGCGTTTCGCGCATCTACTTCCTGCGCAAGTATTTCGATTATCCGATTACGCTCAACCGCACAACGCTCACCAATCTCGGCGCCGTGCGCCTGCTCCGAATCGGGTTCAGTTACCTGTGGGCGACCCTGTTCCCACGCCGGAACATGCGCTCACTGGAGGACTTCCTGGTAAACCGTTTTGGCGAGGAACTGTACCGTACCTTCTTCAAGGACTACACCGAAAAGGTCTGGGGTGTGCCGTGCAGTCAGATCAGCGCGGAGTGGGGCGCGCAGCGTATCAAGGGAGTGTCGGTCATTGAAGCCATCAAGCATGCTTTACGAAAGGGGAGAAGCAACCGCGATACGGCGACGAAAACCAGTCTGATCGACCACTTTCTCTATCCACGCCTCGGCCCGGGGCAACTCTGGCAAGAGGTCGCGCGCCGCGTGAGCGAAGGAGGCGGCGAGATCCATTTTAGCTGCCAGATCGAAGGTCTGCAGCACCAATCCGGGAAGGTCAAGGCCTTGCGGGTAAGGAGTGCAGCGGGGCAGATACAGGAAGTCGAAGCCGACTACGTCATTTCCACAATGGCGGTGAAAGATCTGGTCAGCGGCATGCAGCCACCCGCGCCCTCGGCAGTCCGCGAGATTGCCGACGCATTGCCCTATCGTGACTTCATCACCGTCGGCTTGTTGGTGTCGCGCATGCGTGCAAATCCGCAGTCCCTGAGCAATCGTGCTGACAACATGCCTCCAGATAACTGGATTTACATTCAGGAACGCGATGTGCGCGTCGGCAGATTGCAGGTCTTCAACAATTGGAGCCCTGACTTGGTTGAGAGAGAAGACCGAATCTGGCTCGGCCTCGAGTACTTTTGTCAGGAAGGAGATGACCTGTGGACCTTGCCAGATGACAAGATGATTGCCTTCGCCGCCGACGAGCTCGCGAAGCTTGACATGATCGACCACACCGATGTACTTGAAGGAACGGTGGTTCGCGTACCAAAGACCTACCCAGCCTACTTTGGCACCTATGCCGACTTCCCGGTCGTTCGCCAATGGCTGGACGGGCTGGAGAATCTTTATCTGGTGGGGCGAAATGGCATGCATCGCTACAACAACCAAGACCATTCGATGCTGACCGCCAAGCTGGCAGTCGAAGCGATTCTGGACGGCAAGGTAGACAAGGCGCAGATCTGGGCGGTCAATATTGATGACGACTACCACGAAGAACGAGGCAAGGCTTCAATTGGCAAGTAACGCGGTCGTGCTGCCGCCGGAGATTGCGGTTTCCGCGGTGATGCCATGCCTGAACGAGGCGCGGACGCTACCGCTCTGCATTGCCAAGATCAAGCAAGCCTTTACAGAACTGGGCATTCCCGGCGAGATAGTCGTCGCCGACAACGGATCGACCGACGGCTCGCGTGAAATCGCGGCAGGCCTTGGGGCAAGGGTGGTTCTCGAACGGCGCCAAGGCTACGGTTCCGCCCTTCTGGCCGGCATCAGCCAGTGCAAAGGGCAGACCATCGTCATGGCCGATGCCGATGACTCCTATGACTGGGCAACCCTTGGCGACTTCGTGCGCAAGATCGATGAAGGCTACGATCTGGTGATGGGCAACCGTTTCCTCGGGGGCATCGAACCAGGCGCCATGCCGCATTTGCACCGTTATCTTGGCAACCCTGTGCTTTCGGCCATCGCCCGTTGCCTCTACAAGATCCCTATTGGCGACTTCCATTGCGGGATGCGCGCGTTCACGCGGTCGGCGGCGGACCGAATGCTCCTGCGCACCCCGGGAATGGAGTTTGCGACCGAAATGGTCATCAACGCCGCGCAGGCAGGACTACGCATCGCCGAAACCCCAACCCGGCTCTACCCGGATAAGCGGGGTCGGCCACCGCACCTACGTTCCTTTCGCGACGGCTGGCGGCACCTTCGCTTCATGATCACCTATGCGCCCGATGCGCTGTACCTTGTCCCCAGCTTGTTCATGCTCGGTGTCGGCTTCGTGGGCATGGCTCTCTTGTCGAGCGGACCAACCGACATCGCAGGCTTTCACGTGGGGATTCACTTTCTCGCCCTTTCGAGCCTGCTGACCCTGCTGGGTGCCAACGTCGCCGGCTTTGGCATCCTTGCCAAGGCGCTGAACGCATCGCGGTGCGCAATTTCGCCACAGTCGGCCGTTGGCAGACTGCTCCGCATATTCACTCTAGAAAGAGGTCTGCTGGCCGGACTGACCCTTGCCGCTGGCGGCCTCGCGGTGAATGGCGCAATACTGGCGCAGTGGCTGGCGCGGGAACGGGGCGACATGCCAGAAACGGTCCATCTGGCCTTTGTCGCGGCCACGGTTCTGGTGCTGGGTATCAATCTCGCTTTCGGCTCTTTCCTTCTCTACATGGCGCAAGAGCATGAATGAAGCGGACGCCGCGCCAGCAGACGCCAACCATTCCCGCACCCCCCTGATCTCGGTCATTACCTCAACGCTGAATGCCGCGACGCTGTTACCTTTCACCATCGCCTCGCTACGCGCACAAACCTTTCGCGACTTCGAATGGATAGTGGTCGACGGCGCTTCACGCGACACCACCCTGGACTTACTCCAGGATCAGGAGGATCTCGTCACCGTGCTCATCAGCGAACCAGACGCCGGGATCTATGATGCGTGGAACAAGGCTTGCCGTCATACCAGCGGCGAGTGGCTGATCTTTCTCGGCGCCGGTGATGAACTGGCAAGCGCCGACACATTGGGAAACAGCGCCAAACTGCTCCAGGTAACGCCCCGACCTACCTCCTTCGTCTACGGCAGACTGGAGCTGGTGAGCCCAGATAGCCGGTCGCTGCTTGAGGTATTCGGTGCACCGTGGCAGGAAATCTGCCGTCGGTGGGAAATTGGCCGGCCCGCACTGCCACCGCATGGCGCCACCTTTCAGCGCCGATCTCTATTCGGCGAAAGCACTCCCTTTGATCTGCGTTTTCCCATTGCGGCGGATTCCCATTTCCTGCTGAAGCACATCCGGACGGGCTCTCCGGTTTTCATGCTGGAGACCGTCGCGCGTACGCCGCGTGACGGGGTTTCTTTGCGGCTTGACACGGCACTGCAGGTCGGCCGCGAAATCGCGGCCATCAATCGAGATCTGGGGCTGGTCCCACCTCTCCGCCACAAGCTGCTGGACATCATTCGCCTGATCGTCATCGCCGCGTTCAGCCATCTGTCACCCGCATCGGCGCACCGCCTGGCCGACCTCACCCGCCGCCTCGCCGGCAAACCGCCAAGGTGGACCGTGCGGTGACCATGGAGATGTTGCAGCCTCTGCGCCAGGGAGTGGCCGACTACGTGAGGAACTCTATCTGGCTTCTTCTCGAGCACGCTCTTCGCCTGGTCATCGGCTTACTGGTGGGCGTACAGGTGGCTCGCCATCTGGGTCCCGAGCAGTTCGGCAATCTCAGCTATGGGCTGGCTATCGTAGCGATTGCCGCGTCTTTGTCGCGCCTCGGCCTCGACTCCGTCGTAGTGGGCCGGCTGATCAGGAATCCTGCCGCCAAAGGAACAGTGCTGCGCACGGCGCTCGGCCTGAGACTCCTGGGCGCGAGCGCCGCGCTGAGCTTGGTATGCGTCCTCGCACCGTGGATGAGTCCTGATCCGGCGGAAAGAGCCTACATTGTCATCATCGCTGCCGGCCTTCTCTTTCAGACTGCCGATGTCGTCGATTTCTTCTACCAGGCGAGCGTCAGGAACGGACTTACCGCCAGGTTCCGGGCAGTGCAGATCCTGGCCTCGGCGGTGCTTCGACTCGTCCTGATCTGGAACGATGCCGGGCTGTCGGCGTTTGTAGTTGCCACGCTGGTTGACCAGATTCTGCTGGCCACGATCTATGGGCTGGTGATGCGAACGCACAAGGAGCACTTCTCGCAGCGCAGCCGCTTCGACCGGCAGCTGGCCAACTCGCTACTAATCGAGTCCACTCCGCTTTTCGTGTCCAGTGTGTTTACCGCGGCCTACGTGCGCATCGACCAGATTCTGGTGCGCCAACTTCTCGGCGCCAACGAGATCGGCTACTACGTAGCGGCAACAAACCTTAGCGAGGCGCTGTATTTCCTTCCAACACTTGTTGCCAGTGCCGTTTTTCCCATGCTTGTAGCGGCCAGTCAGGCTGATGAGCTACGCTATGTCCAATTGCGACGTTTCCTTTATCGAGGACTCGTCGTTTTCGGCATCAGCGTTCCGGCAGCGACGTCCCTACTGGCCCCGCAAGTAATTGCCGTGCTCTACGGGCCGCAGTTCGAAACTTCGTCTGGGGTCCTGGAAATCCACGTATGGACTTTTGTGTTTGTCGCCTATGCTGCGCTTTTCGCGAAGATACTCATTGCGCAAGGTCACCAGAGGATCCTGCCCGTGCTCACCTTGATCGGACTCGTCACGGATATCGCTTGCCTCGGATTGCTGGTTCCAAGGTATGGCCTTCCTGGCGCTGCATGGTCCGCCGTCTTGGCAAATGGCGCCATCGCGACAAGCTTGCTGGCGCTTCATCGTCCGGCACGGCGAGAGCTTATCGATGCGCTGTGGTTCACCAAGCGAAGCGAACCGTCCGCATGAAACCGATGGTCTTTCCCAGAAGAATGCTGGTCATGGCGCTGGACCGGCTTGGTATGTACTCCAGCGTTTTGTTGCGCCGCCAGGGGCCCTTGTTGGAGGATGGCTGGTTTCGCAGCTTCCGTGAAAAGAAGCCAGTCAATTCTGTCGGCGAGCCCATTCCCTGGCTTACTTATCCGGCACTGGATTTTCTCGCACCTCGAATCAGCGCGTCATTGAGTGTCTTCGAGTACGGTTGCGGCCACAGCACCCTTTGGTGGGCCGCCAGAGTTCGGCAGCTTGTCGCAGTCGAACACGACCCTTCTTGGATCGCGGCAATTCGCCCCCGGCTCCCGAAAACCGCCGTCGTACGCCACCATGCTTTGGAGCCAGCAGCTCATTATGTAAACGCCATCATCGCAGAAGCCACTTTCTTCGATATCGTGGTGATCGATGGCCGACACCGAAATCAGTGTCTGCAATGCGCGCCACAGGCATTATCCCCAAGAGGCGTCATAATTCTCGACAATAGCGATCGACCGCAGTACCAGCCCGGGTCTGCCTATCTCCAGTCGCTTGGATTTCGCCACGTGGACTTCAGCGGCCTCGTTCCCGTTGTTTGCTGGAAAAGCTGCACGAGCATCTACTATCGCGACGACAATGTCCTGGGCCTGTAGTTTATCGAGGAAGCTTCGCAAATCACTGGCGCGCTGGCTGGCAGCGCGACGCGTCGCGCGTGCCGAACCGCTGCGCTTGTCTCTCGGCTCGGGCGGCCTGGATGCTCCGGGCTGGATTAGCACCGATCGCAACGTTCTCGACATCACCTGCGAACCGGACTGGCATCGACTCTTGAAGGATCGGCCGGTCGACGCGCTGCTTGCCGAGCACGTATGGGAGCACCTCAGCACCGACGATGGCCTGCAAGCCGCTCGCCATTGCTTCCAGGCGCTACGCACGGGAGGATATCTGAGAATCGCCGTCCCGGATGGCTATCATCCCGACCCGAATTACATTGCCGCGGTTCGTCCGGGTGGCGGCGGGGCTGGCGCCCGGGACCACCGCGTCCTGTTCGATTGCCACACGCTCACGGAGCTTCTCGGCCAGGCGGGGTTCTCGTCGACCCTGCTCGAGTGGCACGACGAGAGCGGACAGTTCCACCATTGCGCATGGGACCCAGGCCAGGGAATGATCCGCCGCTCCCGCAGGTTCGACCCCCGCAATTGCAATGGATCTTTGACTTACACCTCACTAATTGTCGATGCCATCAAACCCTGAGTTGCGCAACACGTCGATGGACAGGCTCAAGTGCATGCGCGCACCAGTGCTCTTCCTGGTATTCAACCGCCCGTACACCACCAAGCATGTCTTCGCGGCCATCCGCGCTGCTCGCCCGCCGCGGCTGTATGTAGCAGCCGATGGACCGCGACCGGGGCGGCACGACGATAGCGAGGAGTGTGCCCGGGTGCGCGAAATTGCACTCGCGGTCGATTGGCCATGCCAGGTTCACACCCTGCTCCGCGATCACAATCTGGGCTGCCGCCACGCGGTTGAAGAGGCACTCGACTGGTTCTTTGCTACTGAGGAGGAAGGAATTGTTCTCGAGGACGACTGCCTACCAGCGAGCCCTTTCTTCGCCTTTTGCGACGAACTACTGGCGCGCTTTCGCGACGAGCCGCAGGTTTTCTCGATAGCTGGTAGCAACTTCCAGCACGGACAGCAGCGCGGCACGGGTTCCTATTATTTCGGCAAGTACTTCCATTGCTGGGGCTGGGCATCGTGGCGGCGTGCCTGGCACGCCTACCGCCGCGAGACGGAATTGTCCAAACCCGTCCTGGCGAGCGGACTTGCCCATTTCGCCGACGGATCCAGGCTGTTTGCGCCCTACTGGAGGCAGATACGCCAGCTATGCATAGCCAAGCGTGTGGATAGCTGGGCTTATCGGGTAACGCTCTCCAGCCTGGCCAGTGGTGGCACGGTAGCCGAGCGCCTGCACGTCGTCCCGCAAAGCAACCTGATAGTCAATATTGGGTTCGGAACGACCGCAACCCATACCAGCGGCGATGCGGAGAACCCAGCTGAAAAAGCCGGCGCGCTGGATTTCCCACTTCACCATCCGACATTGATCGAACGTAACATCGCGGCGGATCGACATACCGACCGAACCCACTTCGGCATCGCATGGCTGCCCTACTTACGGCGGCAGGTGGCTTTGAATCTTCCGCTTCTCGAACGTGGCTGGAAGTGGCTTAGGCGTACTCTCCGGTGAAAATCGCCATCGTCAGCCACTCCGATCTCGCCGGTGGGGCAGCACGCGCCGCCACGCGCCTGCATCGCGGACTCCTCGCTTCCGGCCTCGACAGCCGCATGCATGTCACGCAAAAACAGTCGAACGCTGCCTCCGTCATCGCACCCATCACGCGCCTTGGGCGCGCCTGGAATCTTCTGCGCCCGGCACTTGGACACGTCATAGTGGGACTGCAGAAAAGCGAAGACCGCAGCTGGCGCAGCCTAGGACTTCTGCCCACACTCGCCGACCGGAGAATCCTGGCAGAAGAACCGGATGTCGTAAATCTGCACTGGATCGGCGATGAAACGCTGAACATTGGCGAAGTCGCGCGTCTTGCCCGGTGCAGCCCAGTTGTCTGGACCTTGCACGACATGTGGCCATTCTGCGGCGCAGAGCACTACGCGGATGAACATCCCGATGCCCGCTGGCGCCACGGCTATCCGCGATCGTCGCGCCCGACAACGCAGACCGGTATCGATCTGGACCGCTGGACGTGGCGAAGAAAAGCGGCGGCCTGGCGCGATATTCCACCAATTCACCTGATCGCTCCTAGTCGCTGGATTGCCGATCGTGCAGCACAAAGTCCCCTAATGCGAGGGTGGCCAACAAGCGTTATCCCGAACGCACTCGACGTACACCGGTTTCGGCCGACGCCACGCAGTGCGGCTCGACAGGCTCTCGGCCTGCCGTTAGAAGGACCGGTGCTCCTCTTTGGTAGCCTTGGCAGTAACGAAGCGAAGCGCAAAGGCTGGGACCTTCTCGCGCAGGCACTGGCGACTCTAGCAATCACCAATCGCGATCTCAGCTGCCTGATAGTAGGGCAGGAACCGCCTGCAAACCCACCAAGCCTCAGCCTGCCGACGCGCTGGCTTGGCACGCTGCACGACGACATCTCCCTGGCCCTGGTGTACGCCGCGGTGGACGTAACGGTCGTTCCATCGCGCCAAGAAGTCCTTGGTCAACTGGCTACCGAGGCGCAGGCGTGCGGGTGCCCGGTGGCCGCTTTCCACACTGGTGGACTATCGGATGTAGTAGACCACCTGAGCACGGGATACCTAGCACAGCCCTTTGATCCCTCCGAGCTTGCTCAGGGTATCCGCTGGATTCTTGACGACCCGGAGCGCCACATGCAGTTACGCATCGCCGCTCGTCGCCGAGCAAGGCAGCTGTGGTCGCCGGATGTGGTCATACCACGGTACGAAGGCGCCTTTCGGCAAGCAATTGCCGACTTCTCCCGCGCAGGGCGGTGATGATGATCTCGGGACGAACAGGCGCGACCAGCAAGGTATTCACTGTTGCGGTCGAGGGCCGAGCGGAGTTGATCTTTGAGCGCGATGCCTAAATCCGCCTTAACGCCAACCTCGGCCACGCCTACAGACCACCTGAGTGCACGCGGCCAACCTAGCTTGCGCGTGAGTTGTATCATCCCCACCCACAATCGTCGTGAGCGGCTCTCAGCCGCGCTTGCATCAGTCACGGCGCAGACCACCCCAGTGGATGAAATCGTCGTCATCGACGACGGCTCGACCGATGGGACTTTCGAGATGCTGCAAGCGTGGCGAGAGGAAGTCGGCCAAATTCATTTTGCCGTCTTGCGGCAGAACAACAGAGGCCCCGCCGCCGCACGAAACGCGGGGATGCGAGTCGCCAGCGGCGATCTGATCGCATTCCTCGATGATGACGACGTCTGGCACGCGGGCAAGATGGCTCGCCAGCTGGCGGTCTTCACCGACCACCCGAATCTGGCCCTCCTGGCGTGCTCCAGCGACACACTCAGCCTGCCCGGAAGGCCTGGACTACGGTTTGTCGACGATAGGGACTTGCTGATTCGCAACCGTTTTCTCACCCCTTGCGTTGTCGTCAGGCGGGATATCGTCGTACAGTGCGGTGGCTTCCCGGAAGGCATGCGGCATTGCGAAGACTATGCCCTTTGGTTGCGTATTGCAGCGCGCCACAACTGCGCCTTCCTGAACGAGACGCTGGTCAGCTGTGGCAAGGGCAAGCCGGCTTTCGGTCACAGTGGGCTGTCGGCTGACCTTGCGGCACTCTACGCCGGCGAGCGCGAGGCGCTACGGCGATGGCGTAAAGAGTGCGATGCCGGCCTGCCGGCCTTCACTCTGGCTCAACTCCTCGCGGGTATCCGCCACCTACGGCGGCGAGCAGTCAGCACATGGCATAAGAGCAGATGACGATGCGTAGGTGGCTGTGCCGACAGACCTCGCCCAAGAACAGTCGTGCAGGCGCCCGACGCCCCTCTCCGGGCATCGTTTGGCACCTGACTGTAATTCGGGCTCCGGTCGGTTCGCCTTCATGGACTCGCGACATTGGCGGCGGACACTCAGCGCCAGCTGCCGCGCTTACCTTGCAGCACGATTCTCGCAAAGGCAACCCGTGCCCTCACCGCTGCATCGAACGCTACCCAATCGACATCCAACGCACGCCGGTCACCACAGAGGCATCGTGAGGCAGCGCCTGGTCCTGGTCACCCACTACTTCTCGACGCACCGTGGTGGCGTCGAGAAAGTGGCCGCTGAATTGGCGCACCGGCTGACCGAAGCGAATGGATGGGAAGTGAAATGGCTGGCAAGCGACAGCGACCCGCTTCCACTGGACCTCCCCGCGGCGGTCAATCTACTGCCAATGTCTGCCTGGAATGTCACCGAGCGGCGCTTGGGCGTGCCATGGCCAATCTGGTCTTTCGGCGCTCTCCGCCGCCTTTGGCGCGAAATACCCCATGCGAATGTAGTTCACCTGCACGAGGCACTCTATTTTGGCAACGCGTTCGCGGCGCTGTTTGCCTGGCTGCACGGGATTCCGATCATCGTCACCCAGCATGTCGGCACCATCCCGTACCGATCGCGGCTGTTGCGCTTCATCCACGCGCTGGCCAACCGAACCCTTGGACAACTGCTTCTTTCGACGGCGCAGCAGGTGGTTTTCATCAGTCCGGCGGTGTGCGAGGAGTTCTCGCGCTTCTGCAACTACCGCTCGCCACCCTCCTATATCCCGAACGGCGTCGACACAGCGGTTTTCAGTCCACACGGGCCGGTCGCCGACGATCCGGAAATCGTCGCGACCCGCAAGTCGGGGCGGCGGGTATTCCTCTTCGTCGGCCGCTTTGTCGAGAAAAAGGGCCTGCGCACACTGCACGGCCTGGCGAGCCTGCTCCCCGACGATCTCTGGCTGCTTGCCGGTCACGGCCCCATCGATCCAGCACTGTGGAAGCTGCCCAACGTACGCGTCGTTCGCGGCCAGAGCGGCGCCGGCCTGGCAGACTATTTCCGCGCTGCCGATCTGCTCGTCCTCCCCAGCGTCGGCGAGGGCTTCCCGCTGGTCGTACAGGAGGCGATGGCTTGCGGGACGCCCGTCATGGTCGGCACGGAAACCGCGGCCGGCTGCCCGGACGCGCGCTCCCTGATGATCGTCGAAGGCATCGGCCCCGACGACGCCAGCGCGACGCGCTGGGCACGCCGCTTGGCCGGACTTCGCGCCGACGGCGAGGATCTCGCAGGCCTGCGACCAGCCGTCGCGCGCTTTGCCAGAGAGAACTGGTCGTGGACCCGGACCAGCGCCAGATATGCCGAATTACTGGCGTCCCTGCCTGTCCCGTCGGCCAGGAAGAATCGCTGGCCATGACCTTCCGACGCCTGTCACTTGCCGCCCTCGGCCTCACCGCGCTGGCGATTGCGTTCATCCTCGCCAACGCTGAACCCTACGGGCGGATCTTCTGGCATTTGCTGTCCACACACGACCTGGCGGCAGCCTGGCTGATGCTGAGCATCCTCGTCCTGGGACAGTGGCTCGGCAGCAGGAATCCTGCGCATGGAGCCTGGATGGAGCGCCTGCTGCTGGGCCTGGATCGGCAGCGCCATGCACTGGCCCTGGGCCTGTGGCTGGCGCTCTGTGCGGGCAGCCTGTGGGTCTATCACGACCAACCGCTGTCGATGGACGAGTACGCCGCCGCTTTCCAGGCCAAGGTCTTCGCCGCCGGCGCCATGCACGGGCAGTTTCCGCCGGAGTTGCTCGATCAGCTCATCCCCGCCGGTTTCCAGAACCATTTCCTGATGGTCAATCGCCACACCGGCGCCGTCTTCTCGGCGTACTGGCCCGGGTTTGCGATCCTCCTCACCCCCTTCGAGTGGCTTGGAATTCCCTGGGCCTGCAATCCAACCCTCGTCGCAGCGAGCTTTCTGCTCGTTGGCAGGATCGCTCGTGAACTGATTGCTTCGCCACTGGCTGCCGGTTGGGCCCTGCTCTTCGCGCTCGCCTCGCCAGCCTTTGTCGCCAACGGCATCACCTACTACTCGATGCCCGCGCACCTCCTGTTCAACCTCGGATTCGCCTGGCTGTTGCTCGCGCCATCGCCCTGGCGCCTGTTCCTCGCCGGGCTGGTCGGCGGCTTTGCTCTGGTGCTGCACAACCCCTTCCCGCACACGGTGTTTGCCCTGCCCTGGATCATCTGGCTGGGAGGCAGGCGTGGCGCTGGGCTGCGCAACCTCGCCTGGCTCGGCGCTGGCTACCTGCCCATGGTCCTGGTACTCGGAGTCGGCTGGTCACTGTGGCAACAACAGGCCTTGCGCGAAAGCGCTGCGGCGACCACGGTGGTGCACGCTGCACCAGCGGCGGCAGCCGACTGGGCGCAGCGAGCCGGCGCGCTGGTCAGCGGCCTGCTGCGGTTCTTCCGCTGGCCGGACGATACGATCCTCTACGCCCGCCTGGGTGGGCTGGCCAAGCTATGGCTGTGGGCTTCGCCGCTGCTCCTGCTGCTGGCGTGGTTCGGCGGGCGAGCGGAGAGGACAATCGGCATCCGGCTGCTCGGCGCGTCTGCCTTGCTGACCTTCTTCGCCTATTTCACGATTCCCTTCGATCAAGGCCATGGCTGGGGATACCGCTACTTCCACCCCGCCTGGGGAGCGCTGCCTGTACTGGCGGCACTGGGCGCGGTCAAGCTGAGCGCGGCCGAGGGTCCGCGGGCGGCGCAGCCGCTCCTCGTCCTGACGCTCGTCAGCCTCGTCGCCGCCAACGGCTTGCGCCTCACGCAAATGGGCGTCTTCATGGCCGATCACCTGGCGCAGTTCCCGCCGCGTGTACAAGCAGGGCAGCGCAGCGTTCTCCACAATGGGCGAGGCTACTATGCCCGCGACCTGATCCAGAACGATCCGTGGCTGCGCGGCCGCGAAATCATCTTCCTCGCACCCTCCGACAAGGAGCGCGAGATGGCGCGGCGCCACAATCCGCAGCAGAGTCTGGCCGGTCGGAACCGCTTCGGCGCCACCTACACCGATGAAGGCGCGCCGGTCGCTGACAGCGGCCGGTAATGCTCGGCGCAGGCGTCGGGAACAACCAGCCTGGCGCGCAGTTCCCAGACCGTCGCAGGCGGCAGGTTTGCCCAAACGCGAACCAGGCGGCTCCAGTGCAGGCCGCTGTTGTGCGCATCGAAAGGGGGGCGGTTGAAATACGAATACTGGATCAGGCGCCGTCCCGGGGAGGCCAGCAGAATGACGCAGATGGCCTCGATGGTATGGAGATAAAGTCCGCCGGGCAACGAATTGAAGGGTACCGACGACAGGATGTCGAGATGGTCTGGAAGCGCGCCCAGGCTGCTGACCGTGTCGTGAAAAAGTCCCTCGACGACCAGCGCGTGCCGGACCCGGCGCCGCAGATGCCTGGCCAGGTGCTTGTCCTGCTCAAAAACGACCAGTGGCATCGCATGCGCTGGTCTTGGAATACGGCGCGTGATGACCCCCGTTCCGGCACCGATTTCGAACACCGCGGCCGCCGGATCGATCTGCCCCACCATTGCCGCAACGAGCCTCGGTGACGAAGGGACAACCGCGCCAACCATTCTCGGATTCGCCAGGAATCTGCTGAACAGGCGAATCACCGGTAGAATCCGGTCGTCATGAGATGATCGCGATAGCTGTCGAGAAAACTACCGCCCGGACATTGATCAAGTCGGCCATCACATATTTTCCGCAGGCGCAGGTTGGCGTCAAACACCGGCCCCAGGGGGAGTCCGGCCAGTTCGAGCAGGGTCGACGGCAAGAACACGACGTCCAGTTCCCGGCGCACGGGTGGCGAGTGGTTGCCCACATTGGAAAAAAACTGATAGTTGGCAAAATGCAGTGCCTCCTCGTCCGACATCGGACGATGCGGCAACCTCGGCATCCTGTCCGCCACGCCCTCGAAACTCGGTTGGTGGTCGCCGAAGACGAGAATGAGCGAAGGCCGCTTGCTGTTGAGCACACTCTCGCGGAAAGCGCGACTGGCTCGATCAGACGCGATCGACCGCTCGATGTAGTCCTCCACCTTCTTGCTCAATTGCTGCTCTGGCGAGTCACCGGACGAAATTACGTTCTCGGGACGGGCGCACTTCTTGCCGTGCGGTCCGTGGTTGTTGATCGTCAGCATGAGCAGGAAAAGCGGCTGCTCGTCGCTGCCGAGGAGACGCTCGCGAACTTCTGCCAACTTGGCGTACATGACGTCGTCGGTAACATCGCACCAGCTCGTCGACAGGGCGAGCGCCTCGGCGCCAAAAAACGCTTCCATGCCGTAGGCGCGATACGCGTTAAAGGCGTTCATCATCCCCTTCTGCACCGGGTAGACAACGGCAGTCCGATAGCCGAGCGCGCGAAACTGATGGCCAAGCGCGTGACGAATCCTGGGAGCAACGGTATAGGGCGCATAGGCGGTTCTCGAGAACCAGTGATGGTCCGTGCCGGTCATCAGCGCCAGCTCGCTGTTCCAGGTGCCGCCTCCCTTGACATGAACGCGCAGTGGCCCGAACTGCCGGGAACGCGCACCCGGTTCGAACATGTCGAGACGGCAATCAGCGCGCGACTCGCAGGCGGCAAGTTGTCGCGGATCGAACTGCGACTCCTGGAGGATCACGATCACATCAGGCTTGCGGCCGGGATCGTGAACCTCCGGGGAAGAAACGCTGGCTGCCCGGGTCTCGTATTCCCCTGCTCCGACCGGCGCATAGACGAAGTCGGCGCTGGCGATCCTGGTCGAGCGGATGAACCGCTCCAGTGCCGAAGGAGACGGTCGATGCCCGGAAAAGGTCCATGCATTGACGTCCTCGTGGGTCAATGCGGCGGCTTCGTCAATAGTGGCCACGATGCTTTGCGAGAAGACGAGGAGCAGGATTGCCGCGAAGATCGCGCCGTCCGCCCGCGTGCGTGAAAGACGCCGGCGCTCGACGCAGGCGGCGAGAACCAGCACGCCGATCCATCCGACAAGAGCCAGCAGGCCAAGCAGGTCCACATACTGGAGCAGTGCACCGAGATTGTTGCCCAGGTTCGGCAGGGCATAAGCGAGGTCCTGCCAGATGAGCGTTTCGCCGGTGTACTCGAACTTTATCGTGTTGGCCGTGGAAATGGCGGCGACGACGGGCAAGACCAGCAAGGTCGCTGAAATCGGCCGCCAGATTATCTGCAATATCGCCACCACGATCGCCGCCGACGCAATTGCGACGTCATCCTGCAGGAATCTCTGTGCGACCAGGAAAAGCGCGAACGAGACCGCGTAGGGGAGGAGCGCCGTTCTGGCTCTCACCCTGCAGCCCTCGGCAGAGACACTCCAGGAGTCTTGTTCATGCGCAGCGACATTTTTATCTACCACGAATCCGTTGGCGAATCATGCGACCGTCAATGGCCAGGCAGCGCCTGGCCGATGGACTTCTCAGGAGCCGGCGGCTGTTTATGGAACATCGCTGCCTATCACTGCTGTCGCCCTCCCGTGCTCTCCGATTTCACCTGCCTACGGGACGATGATGGAGTGGCCTTGGGGAAGATCGCCACTCTATCACTACAGGCCGTGGCAATGGGTAGCTGCCGCACGCGGAGGGGCCTCGCGGCCAAGCCGGAGAAGACAAGGAAGCGCTTGTTTTTGCGTGCAGCGCAGGACGTTTCGCGTACTTGCCACGCCAAAGGCGGCGAGCCCGCGGGCCGTTTGTCGCGCCAACCCGTGCTCGCTGGCAGGCGCGAGTCGGCGCCGAGACGCGCGCGAGCCGCGGCCAGCACCCGGAGGCCTTTCACGGCGTTTCCGGACAAGGACGCTTGCGCACCGAGAACAATAACGAGCGCCGGAGCGAAAAATTGAAAAGCAGGATCAGCGCTGCGGCCACCAGCTTGGAGAGCAGATAATGGAGGCCGAAAGACTCGGTGAAAACAAACAGCAACAGGGTGTTCAGAACAAGCCCGGCCATGCCGACGAGAAAGAACAGGAAAAACTCGTGCGCCCTGTTTTTCAGCGCCCGGTAATCGAAAACCCAGGCAATGCACAGGAGATAGCTGATGATCAAGCCCATGGAGAACGAAATTGCCGCCGAAGCCAGATAATGAATCCCGCCGTACTCGGTGAGCACGAACAGCGCAACAAAGTCGACGGCAAACGCGAGGCCACCGACCAATACGTACTGTGTGAACTGACGGAGAATCTGGCGCATCGACATCGTCTCTAGCGCTGCGCGGGGAAAGGATCGGGGACGGCGCGCAGAGGCGCACAGGCGTAAACGCGATAGTCCGGCCCGGAAGGATAGAGGCTTACCACCGTCATCGGGGTCGCCCCCGGCACCGGCTGCAGGAGCACGACAAAATCGAGGATCGGGTCTTGGCAGGCATGCACCAGATCGTCGATCGTGGTTGGCCGCTTCGACGACTGCGCCGGCGCTGTCGGGACGCGCTCGAAAATCGAATCCGCCAGACCGAGCGGGCGCACTCTGGCCAGCCGACGCTCGGCCTCGATCGCCGTCTGTCGCGAGAAGATGGCGCCGGCGGCTTGGCTTGCCGAAGCGTAGCTGCCGCGATGCAGGACAAGCCACAGATTGCGCAGTCCATCGCCCCAATAGGTCAGGTGATGCGCTTGGATGATTCGCGCCAGTTCGGCATGACCCCCGACCTGGAGTTGGTCTTCGGCGACCCGATTGACGCCGCCTTGCCGCCAGTGCCCGGCGATAAACAGGAGGCCGCCGCCAAGAAGCAGAGCCAGCCAGGGGCGGCTGCGCGGACAACGGACGATCAATAACCAGGCACCGACCAACAGCGGCGGGAAGACGAACCAGGCTGCATCGCGGAGAACCATCGCCAGGCGATCGCCGACGGACAGCCTGGCGAAATCTGCCGCGGCGAAGTCGAGCGGAAGGGCAGAAAGCTGCGCCGCCGAGAATATTCTTTCGCCAATGAGCAGGGCAATGACGGCCCAGGCACTCCAGACCAGCCAGGCCGGCAGACGACGGGGTTCGATCGCCAAGCGGCGAGCGGCGACGAGAAGAAGCAACAGGGGTACGGCGGCCAACAGGCCCGTACCGTCGACGGCCAAAGCACAGGCCAGCAGAGCAGCGACCAGAATGCGGCCATACGCCGACGTCGACCAGGCATCGCGTGCCAGCACCGTTGCCGCCGCGATGGCAAGAATCTTTGCCAGCCAGAGGACTCGCCAGGGCTGCATCTGAACAACCAGAACAGCCGGCCAGTGGAGGGTCATGAAGGCCAGCCCCATGCCAGCGCAAAGGACGCCGAGAGCGGACCACCACAGGCGACGGCTTTCCTCGCCGGCAGCCAGTGCCGCAGTGCTCAGCAGCAGGCCAAGAAAGAGGGGTTCGCGAAATTCATTGGTCTGCCACAGGTCGAGAAAGACGAAGGGGCTGCGCGCTCGTGAAAGACCCTGCCAGAGAGGATCCATTCCTTGCGCCAGGGCAGAGAGAGACGGGATCGCCACGAAGGCGAGGAGAACGGCAACGGCCAGGACTCCGAGACCAAGAAGCGACTGGCGAAACCCGCGAAGCGCGAAGAAGAGCACGAACAGGGCGGCCGGAAAAGCGATGATCGGGTGCATGGCGGCGGCGAAGAGCAGGCTCCCGACGGCCAGGATGCGATAGCCGCGGAGAATGCAGGCAACGGCCAGCAAGGCCGCCGGCTCGGCCCAGATGCGCGCCGTGAGAAAACTCTCTCCGTACGACAGGACGCCGCCGGAACCATAGCCCCCCGGCAGCACGGCAACGAGGGTCAGCGCCAGCCAGAAGGCCAGGCCAGCCAGAAAAGCACGCAGCAGGAATGCTGCGGCAGCCAGCCACGCCACATGCGCCGTCGCCAGCAGCAACGTCGAAGCGACTGGCAAGCCCAGTTTCTCGATCGCCAGGGCATAGATCGCCGTAAATAGCGTAAAGCCGTCCTGCGAACCGTAAGCGAAAAACAGGTCCCTGGAAAAAGGACCGGGGTCGAGGCGAAAGACGGCCTGTCCAGCGTAGAGCACGCCGTCGTGCCAGATCCCTTGATAGCGATGCGTGGCAATCCAGGCGGCGGCAACCAGGATCGGCAACGCCAGAGTGTGCGGCCGGACACTGGCAAGGACCTGCCGGAAGGCAGAGGGACGGGCGTTCATTGGCCCCGCGACGGATCGCGAGGTCGTCGTCCATGGCACTGCCGATCGCCCGCTCGGCGGTGCGGCCCGACCGGGCGCCGCGTTAGCGTGCCCGGCGCCGCCAGCTGCCGGGGCCATGCCGCGAAGAAAGCTCTGGCGCGCCTAGCTTGACGGCGCGACGTCCGGCTCATCGTTTGCCGAAGAGGGAGGCGCCAGCTCCAGGTAGCGGAAGAACGCCTCTTCGAGGGTCAGCGCAGAGCGGATTTCGAGCAGCGTGTGCTGCGCCGAACGAAGGGCGTCGAGCGCCTGCCAGAGCTGGTCGCGACGGACCTCGGCACGCCATCGCCCGTTGGTCTCGGGGATGAATCCCGGCACCGGCCCGCTCCCGGACGACCTGACGGTCAGCGTCTGCTCGGCGTGGAGCAGTTCGCCGGGCGCTTGCACGGTCAGCACCTCGCCCTTGCGGATCACCCCGAAGCGGTCGGCGATGCGCTCGACGTCGTGCAACACATGCGACGAAAAAAACAGCGTCCCACCCTGGCGACTGTATTCGTCCAGGATGTCCACCACATCTTTCCGGCCCGCCGGATCGAGACCGGAGAGCGGCTCGTCGAGGATCAGCAGCCGCGGCTGAATGACCAGGGCGTGGGCCAGAGCAGTGCGCTGCAACATGCCCTTGGAGAAGCCGCGCAAGCGGCTGTCGGCAACCGCCGCGAGATCGAAACGTTCCAGCCAGTGCAGGCAGTGCTTGCGTTCGTCGCTGAAACGAAGCCCGTGCAGGCGCAAGCCCATCAACAGGACTTCATAGGGGCTGAGGAAATCCTGCAGACTGGGGTTCTCGGGAACGAATCCCAGCCCGCGGCGGGCCTCCGGCTCGCGCACGTCGCGGCCGAAGATGCTCGCGCTGCCCGCGCTTGGCCGCAGCGCGCCGACCAGGATCTTGATCAGCGTGCTCTTGCCGGCTCCGTTGGGGCCGATGAAACCGAAGGTTTCACCCGCCGCTATGCTCAGCGAGATCCCCTTCAGCGCCTCCCGCGCGGGCTTGCGCCAGGCGCCGGCATAGCTCTTGCGGATGGCATCGACAGCGATGGCCACACTCACGGCGCACTCCCCGACGCGGCTGCGCCCTGTTCAACAAGCTCGGCCTTGCCCTCCTTGTCGATGCCATAGGGCACGGCAAAAGGGTCGGCCGGAATCGCCGCCAGCAGCGACTGGTCCACCAGCTGCTGCAGGCGGCTTGGCGACTTGCCCGTCCGTTCGCGGAAACGCGCGATGGCGCGATCGAGCAACAACAGATTCTCGAGCCGGACCGCCCGCTTCTCGAGGAAACGGGCAAAGGCCTTGTGCCGGGTTTCCCTGGCCATGGCCCGATGCAGGCGGATCGAGAATTCCCTGTCCTCGCCCTTGCTCACCCACAGCGCGGCGACCTGCTGCAGCTGGAGCTGCTCCATCTCGTCCCTGGTGCTGCGCGCGGCGATACGCATCCACTTGGCGGCCTCGACCGGATTCTTCAGGAAGTGCAGCTCGTTGAAGGCGTAGTAGAACGGTGGGCCGGAATCGAAGGGGCGGGCTGCCGTCGCCAGGCCGAGGATATACTGCGCGGCAGCCACCTCGCCCGCCCACGGCAGGATGGCCGCGGCAATGTAATAGTTGTCCTCCTGCGCGGGATTGAGCCACGCGGCGTCCGACTGGACGATGCCGAGGATGCGGTAGTTCTCGGCACTCATCGTTGCCGTCGACACCACCAGGGCGCGGAACACGGCCAGGTTGGCGGCGAGGAAGCGGTCGCCGGCAGCCATCAACACCTGCACGAAGCGGGGCATGGCCACTTCCATCTCGGGCGAGACCGGCGGCCGCGGACGCGCGTAGAGCGCGGGCACCAGCAGCGTGTAGGCGAGCACGCCGAGAAGCGCCAGCAGCAGGCCGAAGTGGGCACGCAGGCGGTTCATGTCAGGAAAACTCGCGCCGCGAGAAGGCATGGATCGCCAGCCCGATCATCAGCATGGCGTAGGCGACGGCCATCGCCGCCGCCAGCCCCATCGTCGGGAGGTCGGGAAGCAGGCCGTACATCGGCCACGCCCGCCAGTCGAGCCGGGAGAGGTCGGGCAACAGCCAGCGGATGACGTCGAGCAGGGGGCCATAGCGAGCGGCGAGGTCGACCTGCCCGTCGGCGCCGCGGGACACGAAATCGAAGACCGCGCCCAGGGCCCGGCCGCCAATGGCGAACACCGCGCCGAGCGCCAGCGGCAACATGGTCACCGTCGACAGCGTCGCGATCCACAGCGTGAAAGCGGCGACGACGGCGATGTCGAGCCATACGCCGAAAACGGCGACCCAGAAGGGCAGGCCGAGCTGGACGCGAAACTGCTGGTCGTAGTTGGCGCCGGACATCATCACCGCGATCCACAGCAGCAGCCCCAGGATCAGCGCGGCGACTCCGGCCAGCGCCAGGACACCGCAGTAGCGCCCGATCAGATACGCCGAGCGGTGCGTTGGATAGCTCAGGGTGAGGACCACCGAACGCTGTTCGATCTCGCGCCCGACAAGGTCCTGGACGAGGGTGATGGTGAACAGCACGAGACTGACGCGCAGGCCGGAGAGGCCGACGTCGAGCGCCACCGTCAAGGGCTGACGGGGGGAAAACGACGCCGACAGGTAGGCCACGCCCACCAGCGCCACGCCGAGCAGGAGCACGGCAAGAAACACCCGATTACGAAAACCCGAGCGCCACGAAGACAGGAAGAACTGCAGCATTCATTGCCCCGGAAACGGAGAAACGCGCCATCGGCGCGCCTCTCCAGAAAATCGACCGCCAGGCGTACCGGTCAGGTACCACCCGCCGCCGTGTTGGCAACGCCCCTGGCCGTCTGGCTTTCGCCAACGGTGCAACCACCCGGGATAGCGCAGTCAACGGTCTTGGCCACCGCTCCGCCGTTGGTGTGACCGCCAAAATTGGTCTTGCCCTTGATCGAGTTGGCGCCGACGGCGTACCACGCGCCGGCGGTCCCATCGACTCCGGATACGTTCGTATTCGCCGAGCACTTGGGTGCAATCGCCCGCGTCATGTAGTGCGTACCCGCCGTTCCGCTCGCGGGCACCGCGCCCGGGCCGGCCGCCGTGCTACCAGAGGTCAACGGACAAATGGTGGTCACGGTTTGCGCAAACGCGGTACCGCTGCCAAGCAAGCCCGCAATCAGGGCAGTAGAAGCAAGAATCTTTTTCATGAGACCTCCAAGAGCGCGTAAATGAATCAATCCGGGGACGAGGCAACGACGGCTGCCGTGAGAATGTTCCGGGCATCCGACTGCGCAGCCTTGTCTTCGCCCTTGCGGGTGTAATCCGAGAACTGCGGGATGGCGATGGCGGCGAGAATACCGATGATCGCGACGACGATCATCAGCTCGATCAAGGTAAAGCCTTTTTGCAGCTTCTTCATGGTGGGAACTCCTTCGAGTGGGTGCAACGGACAATCCGTTGATATAAGCGGTATCAAGTTCCGTGCCAGGACCGGAAAAGCCCGCAAAAGCGTGACTTTCCGCACACGGCGGCGACGAACCCGGTCACGTTGCGTCACTCGCCTGACGCAAATTGTCACAATCTCCCGCTCGGCACGAGTTCAGCGCGCGAACTCGCCGGCGCGCGTCAGCTGCCGGCGACGCGCTCGGGCGCCGAGCGCGGCAGGGTCAGCGTGAAGCGGGTGCCGTGTCCGGGCGGGCTATCGACGGCGATGCTGCCGCCGAGTACGGCAGTCACCAGGTTGTAGGCGATGTACAGCCCGAGGCCGCTGCCGCCGTGGCCGAGACCGGTCGTGAAGAAGGGTTCGAAGACCCGGTTGAGCGCCTCGGCGGGAATTCCCCGGCCGTTGTCGACGTAGCGCAGAACGACCTGATCCGGCGCGACGGTATGCGCCATGATTTCGATGCGCCCCTCGTCGATGCCGGCGAAACCGTGCGCCAGCGAGTTTCCGACGAGGTTGGCGATGACCTGTTCGAGCGGACCCGGGTAGCTGTCCATTTCCAGGTAGGCGGGGATTTCCAGGTCGATGCGGTGACGCGTGTGCTTGAAACCGGGACGCAGGGTGACGAGCATCGCCGCGACGGTCTTGCGCAGGTCGAACGAGCGCCGGCGGGCGCTGCTCTGATCCACCGCCACCTCCTTGAACTGGCCGATCAGTTCGGCGGCGCGGGCCGTATTGCGTTCGAGCAGGTCCACCGCCTCCAGACCGCGGCTGAGCAATCCGTCCACCTGCGACCGGCGCAGGCGGCCGCTGGCAATGGCCTCCGAGAACTCGCGAAACTGCTCGCCGAGGACGCCGGCGACGACGCGCGCGTTGCCCAGCGGGGTGTTCAGTTCGTGCGCCACGCCGGCAACCAGGTGACCCAGCGCGGCGAGTTTTTCCGTCTGCACGAGTTGGGCCATTGCCTGGCGCAACTCGGCGGTTCGTTCGGCGACCAGTTCCTCGAGGTGTTCGCGATACTGGCGTAGCTCCTCGTCCACGCGCCGATGCTCGGTAATGTCGGAACCGACGCTGAACACCTCGACGACCTGGCCGTGTGCGTCGGCCACCGCCCGGTTGGTCCACGAAACCCAGACCCGCTCACCGCCACGGCGCATGTTCTCGTTGATATTGCGCTCGAAGCTCTCCGGGTTGCGGCAGATGTCCTGCATCTGCGCGCGCAGATCCTGGCCACCGCTGGCAAACTCCGGAACGATGGTCCCGATCACGTGCTGGCCGAACAGTTCGTCTTCCGAATAGCCGAAGAACTTCAGACCGAAGTCGTTGATGAAGTTGATCTGCCCCGCGGGGCTCCAGCGCAGGATGATGCTGTTGGCGTTTTCGACCAGTTCGCGATATTGCACCTCGCTCTCCAGCAACGCCTGCTCGGCGCGTCTGCGGTCGGTGACATCCTCGGCGAGAACGACTTGCGCCGGACGCCCCTGATAGGTGATCGCATGGGCGACGATTTCGACATCGATGATCGTTCCGTCCCGGGTGACGTGTTTCCACACCCCCGCAGCGTCGCCCATCTCGTCGACCGAGACGATATCCTCGGGCAGAATCGGGGTGTCGTCGGCAAGGTTTATGTCGCTCACCGTGAGGCCCAGGAATTGCTCGCGGGAATAACCGTACTTGCGCACGGCGGCATCATTGACGGTCATGAAGGCGAGCGTGTCCAGGTCATAGACCCACATCGGATGCGGATTGCTGTCGAAGAGCAGCCGGTAGCGCGCCTCGCTCTCGCGCAGCGCCTGTTCGACGTTCCTGCTTTCGCTGACGTCGATGACCACGCCCAGGTAATGGGTGACCTGCCCGGCAGCGTTGCGTTCGACGGCGGTCCGGTCGTCAACCCAGCGCGTCGTCCCGTCCCTGCAGACGACGCGGTACTCCTGCCGAAAGCGGTCGGCGCCCTGTTCCGTGAATGCCTGCACCTCGGCGCCGACGCGTTGCAGGTCGTCGGGGTGGATCAGCGCGGCGAAGCGAATCGATCCATCGAGCAGCTCTGCCGACGAATAGCCGAGCTGGCTGACGTTGTCGGAAACGAATACGGCCGGCCAACCCTCGTCGGCACGCCAGCGGAAGAGCAT
The DNA here is from genome assembly GCA_000585075.1 of Candidatus Accumulibacter regalis. GTDB lineage: Bacteria > Pseudomonadota > Gammaproteobacteria > Burkholderiales > Rhodocyclaceae > Accumulibacter > Accumulibacter regalis. The sequence goes on from JEMY01000033.1 coordinate 41,857, forward strand.
CGCCGGGCTGTGCTCGACGACCAGATTGGCTTGCTGCAGCTGCTCCTCGACGCGCAGACGGTCGCTCATCGCGCGCTCGCGCTCACGCTGACGAATGGCCGCCGACATACGATCGAGGTGCGTCGCCAGGCTGTCCAGTTCCTTGACCTGCGCCACTGGCCAGGGCCGCTCGTAGTCGCCGCCGGCGATCGCCTGCGCTTGCGCCGCGTAGCTACCGACGCGCCGGGCAAGGCCGCGGGCGGCGATCCAGGTCGCACCGACGGCCAGCAGCAGCGCCGCCAACAGGCCGGCTGCCAGCGCCCGGAAAGTGCTCATGAACGGCTCGAGGGCCTCGCTTCGCTCTTGCACGACGAGCACCGACCAGCCGAGTTGCGAAACGCCCGCCAGGGTGCCAATGAAGCGCTCGCCGTCGGCCACGAACTCCCGTGTCGCGGGAAGCCCCGGCTGCCCGTCGCTGACGCCCGGCAGCGGAGCGAACTCGCGCAGCCGGGCGCCAGAACCGGGTTGTGCGCCGGCGACGAACTGCCCGCGGCGGTCGACAATCATCGTCGCCATTCCGGCGGCATTTGGCAGACGGGCGAGAAGCTCGCCCAGCCGATCGATCGACACTTCGCCGAGCAAGATCGCATCGCCGAGCGGAATGGCGAGGACCGCTGCCGCGCGGTCACCGGTAGACGCGCTGGGCACCTCCGACCACGCGGCGGCGCCACGCGCGCGCGCCGCGCGCATGACCGCGTTGAGCGCTGGATCGGTGCTCGACAGGTGTCGCCGCTGTCCGCCCTGCCCGTCTGCAAGTCCAACGGCGTGCACCACGTCATCCGCGTCGGCGACGTAGATCGCCGTGAATACGTCGCCGTCGGCCAGGTGTGCGCCCAGGACATCCGGCCACGACGAAGGCGAAGGCGAAGACGAAGACGAAGACGAAGAAGACGACGACGGCGGCGGCTGCCCGTCCTGCCGGCGAAGGTGGGCGGCAATCGTCGACAGTTCACGCTCGGCGCCAAGCAGGTGCAGCTCGACTTGGCCGGAAATGGCGCCGGCAAGCACCTGCTGACGATTGTCGATATCCACCCGTGCCTGCGGCAGATAGACGACCAGCAGGAGCGCGCCAACCAGCAGCAGTGGCAGCACGCCGGCGAGGACGAAGCGCGCAGCCAGCCACAGCCAGAGCGGCCGCCCCGACGCGCCGGCCCGGGCAGAAAGCGAGGCCGGGGGGGGGTCAGGGCGCAAGCGACGCACCTCGCGTGACGCAACGCGGCGGCGGTGTCGAGACTGCGCGCGTCGAGTCTTTGCGCAGCGGTTCGTTCGGGAGACTCATGGGGCGGAAGTCGTGCGCGCGGCCAGCGGACGACGGTTCACAAAGGAAGACAGTCTAACGCCATCGACGGAAAGCTGCCCAGCCGCGCGCTCGCCAGCCACCCCCGGCGCGGCGGCGAAACTCCGCGGCGAGCGGCCTGGAGTAGAATCGGACGCTTGTCGTGCGCGGAAAATGCACCATGCAGTCGCTCTGGATGATCGTCGCCAGCCTCCTCTTCGCGTCCATGGGGGTCTGCGTCAAGCTGGTCGCAGAAAGCCATTCGGCGGTCGAAATCGTCTTCTACCGCAGTTTTCTCGCCCTCTTGCCGATGCTCGCCCTGGCCCGGCTGCGCGGCGTTTCGCTGCACACGCCGCATTGGCGCTGGCAGCTCGGCCGCAGCGCCTTCGGCTTCGCGGCGGTGGTGACCTACTTTTCGGCGATCGGCCTGCTGCCACTGGCCACCGCAGTGACCCTCAACTACACCTCGGCGATCTTCCTCGCCGGCTATCTGGCGCTCGCCGGACTGCGCATGACGTCAGGAATCGTCGCCGCCCTGCTTCTCGGACTGAGCGGGGTCGCCCTGCTCCTCAAGCCGACGCTGCACGCCGAGCAGTTGCTCGGCGGCCTGCTCGGGCTGCTCTCCGGCGCACTCGCCGCGATGGCCTACTTCAGCGTCCGCGAACTCGGCGCGCGCGGCGAGCCGGAAACGCGCACCGTCTTCTATTTCACGCTGCTCTCGTCGCTCGCCGCCGGGCTGTGGCTGCTGTTCTCGGAACGGCACGCGGTCGACATGCGCAGCGGCGCGCTGCTGCTCGGTGTCGCCGCCTTTGCCACCGCCGCGCAGCTGGCCATGACGCGCGCCTACGCCACGGAGAGGACGCTGACCGCCGCAGCCCTGGCCTACAGCACGGTGGTTTTTGCCAGCCTCTTCGGGATCATCCTGTGGAACGAGACGCACGACGGCTGGTCGTGGCTGGCGATCACGCTGATCGTCGTGTCGGGACTGGCGGCGACGCGGCGACCCGTCGCCCGCTGAATCGGTTTCCTGCCAGGAGCGTCTCGCCGCGCTCAGAACAGCTTCAATCCATGCAGCAGGACGGCGGCAATCGACAGCGGGGCGACAAAACGAACGAGAAGGAAGAGCACGCTCACCAGCCGCGTGTTGCGCAGCGCACCGTCGTTGCTCAGTTGCCGGGCCATCTCCGGCAGCCCATAGACCCAGCCGACGAAGAGACAGACCACGATCCCGCCGAGCGGCAGCAGGACATTGGAACTGAGGAAGTCGAAGAGGTCGAAGGGATTCATGGCCAAGACCTTGAGGTCGCTGGTCAGGCTTGACGACAGGGCGGCCGGAACCCCGAGGGCGGCAACTGCGGCGATGGTGCCCAACGAGGCGCGCTTGCGACCCAGCCCGAAACGTTCCGAGAGAATGGCCACCGGCACCTCGAGCAGCGAGAGCATGGCGCCGACGCTGGCGATCGCCGTCAGGATGAAGAAGAGGGTCATGAACAGCGTTCCGCCGGGCATGGCGGTAAACACCGCGGGAATGGTCATGAAGACCAGCGATGGCCCGGCGGCGGGTTCGAAGCCGAAGGCAAACACCGCCGGAAAGATGGCCATGCCGGCGAGCAGCGATACCGAGAGATCGGCAAACATGACCCGCGTCGCGGTCAGCGGGATGTTCTGATTGTCGCGAAAATAGCTGCCGTAGGTGAGCATGCAGCCCATGCCGATCGAGAGTTTGAAGAAAGCCAGACCGAGCGCGGTGAGCACGACGGCCGGGGTGATCTTTGCCAGATCCGGGCTGAACAGGAAACTCAGCCCGGCGCTCGCCCCCGGCAGCGTCAGGCTGCGCGCGCAGAGCACGAGCAGCAGGATGAAGAGCAGTGGCATCAACCTGCGGGTCACCGCCTCGATGCCCCTGGCAACGCCGAACATGATGATGCCGCCGGTCACCGCCAGCACCACCCACTGCCAGAGCAGCGAACTCAGCGGATTGGCCACCAGCTCGGCGAACACGGCACCGGCCACCTGCGGATCGGTGGTGGCGATCTGCCCGGCCATGGCCTTGAAGACGTAGGCGTAAACCCAGCCGGCGACTTCGGAATAGAAAGCGAGAATCAGCAGCGCCGCCGCGAAACCCATCCAGCCGATGCTCTTCCACCACCACTGGCCGCGCGGCGCGACGCGATCGAAAGCGCTCACCGCGTTGGCCCGCGCCGCTCGTCCGAGCATGGTCTCGACGATCATCACCGGCAGGCCGACGAGCAGCGTCGCCAGCAGATAGACGAGGAGAAAACCGGCACCGCCGTTGGCACCGGTCAGCGAAGGAAATTTCCAGATGTTGCCGAGTCCGACGGCTGAGCCGAGCGTCGCCACCAGGACGCCGAAGGAGCTCGTGAAACCGTCGCGGGAAGTTTGATTCATCATGTCTCCGAGTGCTTTCTGATGCTGAATATTCATGCACGTGAGCGCTCGCCGGAGGCGCGCATGGCCCGCTCCGACGGTCGACGTGCAAGGGGAAAATGGGGCCGCCGGGGCGATGCCCCTTGCTGGCCATTCGTTTCTGAGCCCTGCGCAGGCGGTTCCCGGACTTAGAGCATGTTCTCCAGAAAGGCCCGCGTCCGCGGATGTTCGGGAGCGGCAAAGAGCTCCTTCGCCGGACGCGCTTCGACGATTTCGCCGCCGTCCATGAAGACGACGCGGCTGGCCACCTCGCGGGCAAAGGCCATCTCGTGCGTCACGACCAGCATCGTCATCCGCTCTTCGGCCAGCTCGCGGATGGTGCGCAGGACTTCACCCGTGAGTTCCGGGTCGAGCGCCGAAGTCGGCTCGTCGAAGAGCATGATGTCCGGCTCCATGGCCAGCGCCCGGGCAATCGCCACGCGCTGCTTCTGGCCACCCGAAAGCCGCGCCGGATAGCTGTCGCGCTTGTCGAGCAGGCCGACCTTGCGCAACAGCGCGTCGGCTTTGGGCAGGACCTCCTGGCGGCGCAAACCCTTGACGGTCAAGGGTGCCTCGACGATGTTCTCGAGCACGGTCAGATGCGGAAACAGATTGAAGTGCTGAAAGACCATGCCCATCCTGCGGCAGATGCGCCGCAGCCCGGCGTCGGCGACGTAGCGGCAATGCCCCTTTTCGTCCGCACCGACCAGCGTTTCGCCTTCGATGTCGATGTGCCCGCGATCGATCGTTTCGAGATGGTTGAGGCAACGCAGAAAGGTGCTCTTGCCGGACCCCGAGGGGCCGATGATCGCCAGCACCTCGCCCTTGCCGACGTCCAGCGAAACGCCGCGCAGCACTTCCACCGCAGCGAAGCGCTTGTGCACGTCGAGCGCGTGGATCATCGGGCTATTCATCGTACACCGCGTACTTCCTTTCCAGACGCTGGAAGGCGAGCGTCAGCACCAGCGTCATGACCAGGTAGAAAGCCGCGGCGACGATGAAAGGGGTGGTCGTGAAATCGCGCTGCACGATGCCGCGCGCGGCGCGCAGCAGGTCGTTCATGGCCAGCACGTAAATCAGCGAGGTGTCCTTGACCAGGGTGATCGTCTCGTTGCTCAGCGGCGGCAGGATGCGCTTGAAGACCTGCGGCAGGACGATGCGGCGCATGGTCTGCGGGTAGCTCAGACCGAGCACGCGCGCACCTTCGTACTGGCCGCGGTCGATCGACTGGATGCCGGCGCGAAAGATCTCGGCGAAATACGCCGCGTAGTTGAGCACGAAAGCGACGATCGCCGCCGTGAAGTCGGGCAGGCGAATTCCGATCACCGGCACGAAAGGCAGGGCGAAATAGATGAACAGCATCTGCAGCATCAACGGCGTGCCACGCATCAGCCAGATGTAGCCGTTGACCAGAGCGCTGACGACGGCGAAGCGCGAGACGCGCAGCAAGGCCAGCAACAGGCCGAGCGGCACCGCCAGAACGAAGGTGATGATGAACACCTGCAGGGTCACCCCCGTTCCTTCGAGCAGGGGGCCCATTATTTCGATTACATAGTTCATGCGCTATTTCTCAACACCCGCTGTGGGGCAGATAGCGAGGTGTCGAGGTGTCGAGGTGTCGCATTCTTGGCAAGACTTTCAGCAAGCCCGTCTTCGCTCCACCTGGCGGCAATCCGGTGCCACTCTCTCGCGACGCTTCCGCCGCATCGACAACGCCCAGGGTAAAACCTCTGGATTGCCGCGTCGGCTTCGCCTCCTCGCAATGACGTGCGGGTTCGCCGTGGCGTCGCCTTCGCGACGAAACCGTCCACAAGTCTACTAGCGCCGCGACCGCCCGGCGACACGGCCGGGTTCCGTTCGCAGCGGGCGCGGCCGGGCTATTTCTTGACGATGTCCTTGCCGAACCATTTGTTCGAAATCGCAGCGGCGGAACCATCGCTCTTCATTTCGTCCATCGCCTTCTGCAGCCTGGCCATCAGCTCGGTATCGTCCTTGCGCGTCCCCACGCCGTAGTCCTCGGTGCCGAAGTTTTCCTCGAGCACGCGATACTCACCGGGTTTCTTGGCCGTGTAGTAACGCCCGACGACCTCGTCGACCACCAGCGCGTCGAGTCGACCAATGCTGAGATCCATCAGCGCCGTCACGTTGTCGCCGAACTTCTTGAGTTCCTTCAGCGATTTGGCGGTCGCGCCATCCTTCTCGATGGCCTCGATCGCGCTGCTGCCGTCCTGGACGCCGACCACCTTGCCGGCCAGGTCGGCCTTGCTGTTCACCGCCGACTTGTCGGTGACGATGATGATCTGCCGGTTTTCGAGGTACGGCGTGGTGAACAGGATCTTTTCCTTGCGCGCGTCGGTGATCGTCAGGCCGTTCCACAGCACGTCCACCCGCTTGCTGCTCAACTCGGCTTCCTTGGCATTCCAGTCGATCGGTTTGAACGTCACCTCGGCGCCAAGGCGCTTGCCGGCCTCGGTCGCCAGATCGATGTCGAAGCCGACCAGCGTGTTGCTCTCGTCACGAAAGCCCATCGGCGGGAAATTGTCGTCCAGTCCGACGACGATCGCGGCCACCGGGGCCGGGGCCGGCGCCGCCGCGGCGCTGGCCGCAGGCGCTTCCTTCTTGCCGCACGCCGCGAGCAGGGCTGCGGCAAGAATGGCGACGATCACCAGCGAGGTCTGTTTCTTCATGTCTCTTCTCTAGCTATGCGTTGAAAGGGCGGCATGATAACAGGCTCTGACGCCAGCGCCGCCTGCGCTGCGCGTCGCTGCCGAAGCCCCGGCCACGCCCCTGGCGTGCGGCGGCGTCGGCAGTTCAATTCCGCTCGTGGTCGCGGCGATAGCGCTCGAAGGCGCCGCGCACGGTTTCACGCAGTTCGGCGTCGTCCCAGGGCTTGGTCATGAAACGGTAGATCTCGCCGTGATTCACGGCGTCGGTGACCGACTGCAGATCGGTATATCCGGAGAGGATCATGCGCACCGTATCCGGAAACAGCGCCCTGGCACGGGCGATGAACTCGCTGCCCGACATCGCCGGCATGCGCTGGTCGGTGATGATCACGCCGACGCGGTGGCGGGCGAGGATCTCCAGCCCCTCGATGCCACTGCTCGCCGTGAAGATGCGGTAGCGGTCGGCGCGCAACAGCCGGCGCAGCGCGTTGGTGATGTTCGCCTCGTCATCGACCAGCAGCAGCGTCCGCGACGCCTCATCCTCCTCATCCGCGGCGCCGGCCGCGGCAAAGCTCAGGCAGCGCGCCTCGCGCAGGAGGACCTCGAAATCGTGGCCCGGCAGGGGCTGGCTGAAGTAGAAACCCTGCATCTCGTCGCAGCCCCGTTCGCGCAGGAACTTCAGCTGCGCCTCGCTCTCGACGCCCTCGGCGATGACCTTCACTCCCAGGCTCTTGGCCATGGCGATGACGGCCAGCGCGACGGCCGCAGCGGTCCGGTCGCCGAGAATGTCACGCACGAAGCAGCGGTCGATCTTGATGCGGTCGACGGTGATGCGCAACAGATGGGCGAGCGACGAAAAGCCGGTACCGAAGTCGTCCATCGCCGTCGTCACGCCGGCGGCACGAATCTTTTTCAGGATCGCCGTCACCCGTCCGATGTCCTGCAAGGCGAGGCTTTCGGTCAGTTCGACTTCCAGGGCACCGCTGCCCAGCCCGGCGCGATCGATTGCCGCAGCCAGCTGTTCGGCCAGGTCGTCACTCTCGAACTGTCGCGCCGACAGGTTGACCGCCAGCCGCGGTGGCGTCAGGCCGGCGTCCCGCCAGGCACGCGACTGCTGGCAGGCGGTTTCGATCACCCACTGGCCGATCGGCACGATCAGGCCGCTGTCCTCGGCAAGGGTAATCAAGTCCTTGGGCGGAATCATCCCGCGCAGCGGATGCCGCCAGCGCAGCAGGGCTTCCGCGCCAACGATTTCGCCGCTGATCAGATCGACCTGCGGCTGGTAGTGGAGCTCGAACTCGCCACGCTCGAGCGCACGCCCGAGGTCGGCTTCGATGGCCAACTGCCCGGCAACACGCTCGTTCATCTCGGCCTGGTAGAAGTGGAACGAGCCGCGACCCCTGGCCTTGGCGCGATGCATCGCCGCGTCGGCGTTCTTGAGCAGCGTCTCCGCATCGCGACCGTCACGCGGGAAGAGACTGGCGCCGATGCTGCAGGTGATCGCCAGTTCGTGGCCGTCGATTTCCACAGGCCGGGCAACGCTCTCCAGGATGCGCGCGATGACCCGCGCCACTTCACCGTCGCCGAGCGGATCGGCAAGGATCATCACGAACTCGTCGCCGCCAAGGCGGGCGACGGTATCCCCTTCGCGCACGCTGTCGGCGAGCCGCCCGGCGACGATACGCAGCAACTCGTCGCCATGGCCGTGCCCGAGGCTGTTGTTGACCCGCTTGAACTGGTCGATATCGACCGCCAGCAGGGCCAGCTTGGCATCGTGGCGTTCGGCGTAGGCGATCGCCTGCTGCCCGCGGTCGCGCAGCAGGTTGCGGTTGGCCAGGCCGGTCAGCGAATCGTGGTTGGTCTGGTGTTCGAGTTCCTCTTCGTAACGGCGGCGCTCACTGATATCGTGGAAGACGCTGACGAAGTGTCCGAGCGTACCGTCCGGCGAACAGACCGGCGCCACGTTCAGTTCGGCCCACAGCGGCGAACCGTCCTTGCGACGACAGCGCAGCGTCACCTGCGTGCCGCGCCGCTCGCGCAGCGCCTGACGCAACTCGTTGAGCTCCAGCTGATCGAGTTCGCCGGCGAGCAGAAAACGGCCACTGCTGCCGAGCACTTCGTCGGCGCCATAGCCGGTGATCGCTTCGAAACCGGGATTGACGTAGGTGATCGGGTGAGCGGGGTCGAGGGCATCGGTGATCATGACGCCGTTGGCCGACGCTTCGACGGCACGCTTGAGCAACAGCATGCCGGCTTCGGCGCGCTGCGCGAAAATCCCGTAGGCGAGGTCGTCGGCGAGCTCTTCGAGCACGTCGCAGGCGTCGTCGTCGAAGCCCTGTGGATCGGGCGTCAGCAGGTTGAGCGCACCGATCGACACACCGCGTCCGACCAGCGGCAGAGCGATTGCGGCGCACTGGCCGCGGTCGGCGAGGTCGCTGCTCCAGTGCTCGGGGCCATTAGCCAAAACGAACAGGCAGGTCAGCGCCTGCCCCTGCTCCAGGGCAGGCAGCGTCAGCTGCTGGCGAAAGCCGCTGCGCCAGAGATCGCCATCCAGTGACGCCAGGGAAGAGGCGGCGACCAGCGCGGCCGGTTCCGCCGCCAGTCGAGCCTCGCCGCTACTGCGATCCACCAGGTCGACCCACACCGCGGAATAGCCGCCCTGGCGGTGCAGGCGATCAACGATGCCACCGATCATCTCGCTCTCGCTACCGGCGCGCACCAGCGCCGCGTTGCAATCGTGGATCAGACGCAGCGTGGCGTTCAGCCGACGCAGCGCCAGCGACTGGCGGTCGCGCTCGCTGACGTCGCGGACGGCGCAGGTGATAATCCTTCCCGACGCCTCGTCGATGTGGCTCAGGCTGATCTCGACGGGGAACAGGCTGCCATCGCAGCGCTGGCCCTGGAGATGCGCAACGCGCATGCTGCCCGGTCGCGGCTGCGCGTCGAAGCGGGCGCGGTGACCACGGTGCGCCGCGCGCTTGGCTTCGGGAACCAGCAGGTCGATGCAAAGTCCGTTCAGGGCGCCGGGACGATAGCCGAACATCCGCTCGGCGCTGGTATTGGCGAGCAGGATGCTGCCGGCCGAATCGACCAGAAACAGAGCGTCAGCGGCGGTTTCGAGTACGCCACGGTAACGCGCCTCGGCGGCCGCCAGGGCAGCCAGAGTGCGCGGTTCCTGGCCGGCGTCCGGCGGCCTGTCGAGATCTTCGGGTGAGACCGGAAGGACGTCGGCCTTCATGCGCAAAGCTCCGCCAGCACGCGCGGCAATTCAGGAACCAGATTGGCCTTGCAGACGTAGGCGTCGACGCCGATCGCTGCGGCCGCCGCCCGATACTCCGGCGTCGAGTGCAGGGAAACGACCAGCAACTTGACGTCCGCGTCCACCTCGCGGATGCGCTTTGCCGTCTCGAGACCGTTCAGGCCGGGCATCGCGATATCGAGAATGACGACATCCGGGCGCTCGCTGCCCAGGACCTGCAGCGCTTCCTCGCCGGAGCCGACGCTGGCGGCTATTTCGAAACCCAGCCCGCGCAGCATGCGCGCCAGCAACTTGCGGAACTCGGGACAATCATCGACCAACAGCACCCGGACCACCCTCATGACCATCACCCCTTCGTCTGAACATGGGCTGAGTCTGGTGGAAGCGGCGGCCTGGCGCCATCGGGGGATCCCCTAGGGGCGACCGGAAAAATCCCGCCCGGCGCCGGGGCGCTCAGCGTCCGGCACGTCTATTCGGCGGCGGAAACAAGTCCGTTGCGGATCGCATAGCGGGTCAGCCCCGCCACATCGTGAATGCCCAGCCGCTCCATGATCTGGGCACGGTGCGACTCGACGGTCTTGGCGCTGATGCCGAGGTCGAAAGCGATTTCCTTGGCCCCGCGACCGGCGGCGATACGGCACAGGATCTCGCTTTGACGCGGCGTCAGGGCGTCGGCGGCGGGTGGTCCGCCTTTGCCGCGGGAAAGGTAGCCGTCGACGACCTGTCGCGAGACGCTCGGCGACAGCCAGGTTTCACCGCGCATCACCGCGCGCAGCGCGAGTTCGAGCTCGACCGGCGCGGCGTCCTTGATCAGGTAGCCGACAGCGCCGACCTGCAGCGCCTCCCTGACGTACTCGGCGTCGGCGTGCATCGACAGCACGATCACCCGCACGGCCGGATAGAGGCGATGGATCTCGGCGCTCGCCACCAGTCCGCTCATGCCCTTCATGGCGATGTCGATGAGCAACAAATCGGGCAGGCACTCGCCGACGCGAGCGATGGCCGTAGCGCCATCGTCGGCTTCACCGACCACTTCGACGCCGCTGAAGGCGCCGAGGAGCGAACGGATGCCGGCACGCACCAGCTGGTGATCGTCGGCGAGAACGACGCGTATACGGTCGTTCATCAGGTCGCTCCGGGCAGTGGCAGCGTCACACGCACCTCGCTGCCGGCGCGCTGCGCGGGCTGCGAGCGCACCTCGAGCCGGCCGCCGGCAAGAGTGGCGCGCTCCTGCATCGAGAGCAGGCCGAGGCTCGTGCCACGCGCCGCGCCGGCAAATGCCGCCGCGGCGTCAAAGCCACGGCCATCGTCACGCAGGGAGAGGATCAGCGCGCCTTGCGCATAGCGCAACTCGAGCACCACCGCAGTCGCGCCGGCATGACGGATGACGTTGTTCAGCGCCTCCTGGGCAATGCGGAAGCAGGTGATGGCAATATCCTCCGGCGGCGACGGCAGGCCGTCGTCGGCGATGAAGCTGGCCCGGATTCCGGCATGGCGGCAGGTATTGCCGAGGTGTGCGCGCAGCGCCGGCACCAGGCCGAGGTCGTCGAGCTGCGGCGGGCGCAGCTCGACCGACAGGGCGCGTACGCGCTGCAGGGTCCGGTCGGCAATATCGGCAGCCTCGTGGATTTCGTCCTGCTCGCCGCCGGCAGACCAGCGGCGCATGCCCAGGAGCACGATCTTGATCATCGTCAGGTTCTGCCCGATATCGTCGTGCAGGTCGCGGGCCAGACGCCGCCGCTCGTCTTCCTGCACGCCGATGAGCCGAGCCGAGACCTCGTGCAGACGCGCGAGAGCGCTGCGCAAGTCGGCCTCGGCGCGCCGCCGGTGCTCGTCGGCGCTGAATTTTTCGAGGGCGAACGATATGTCGCTGGCCAACTCGGCGAGCAGCTCGATCAACTCCTCGTCAAAGTAACCGACTTCGCCGGCGTAGAGGCTGAAGACGCCGACCACGGCGCCAGCGCGCCGGAGCGGAAACGCCGCCGAGGCGGCGATTCCCGCCGCCCGCGCGCGTTCCTGCCAGGGGCCGGTGCGCGGGTCGCTGACGAAGTCATTGCAGATCGCCGGCCGACCAGCGCGCATGGCGGCACCGTCCGGGCCATGCCCCTGCTCATGCTGGGCGTCGATCGAAATGCGCAGGCCGCGCAGGTATTCGCCGGCGATGCCCGAATCGGCGACGACGCCGATCCAGCCATCGGCGTCGAGCAGGCCGATCCAGGCACCGTCGACGTCGCCGTGGCGAACGACGATCCGGCAGGCGTCGACGAGCAGCGTCCCGGCAGACTCGGCGTGCATGATCGCCTGATTGGTCTGCGCCACGGCGTTGAAGAAACCGCTCAGCCGCCGCAAGCGCCGTTCCGCCTCCTTGCGTTCGCTGATGTCGCGGGCGATGGCAAAGACGCCAACCGTCTCGTCGGCGAGCTGCAGACAGCCCTTGGTCGTCAGATAGGTGCGCTCGCCGCCGTCGGCAGCGCGGAGGATTTCCTCGCAGGTCTCGGTCACCGCCGCCGACATCAGACGCTGGTCGTCGGCGCGCCGGCGCGCCGCCGTCTCGGCGGGAAAGAGATCCGCGTCGCCGTGGCCGAGAATGTCCTTGCGCGGTCGCCCGAGCAAGCGCTCGAACGCGCGGTTGCAGAGGAGGTAGCGACCATCGGCAGCCTTGGCGAAGATGCAGTCGGTCGAACCCTCGACCAGCGCCGAGAGCGTCGCCGCCAGCTCGTCGATGCGCCGCTCCCGGCGCTCGGCTTCGACACGCAGCAAGGCCTCGTGCTGGTGCCGCTGCAGCGCCAGCTCGATCGCCAATTGCAGCTCGCGATCGTTACAGGGTTTGATCAGGTAGGCATGCGGCGCAGTGATGCGCGCGCGCGCGAAGCGCTCCTCGTCCGCATAGGCGGTCAGATAGAGCAGCGGCACCCGCTGCTCGTCGAGGATCACCCGCGCCGCATCGATGCCATCGACGCCGCCGGGCAGGACAATGTCCATCAATACCAGGTCAGGCCGTTCACGCGCCGCCACGGCCACCGCCTCTTCGCCGGAGGCCACCGGCCCGGCAATCACGTAACCCAGCGCGGCGAGTCGCAGCGCCAGCGCCCGGGCAACGAGGGGGTCGTCCTCGACGACCAGGATGCGTTTGCCCGCCGGCATGCTGGTGTTCATTTCCTGGATCCAGAGAGTGCGGCGGCCGGCGCCGCAAGGGCAGGCGGCGAGCTTTCGCTCGCCGCCTTCAGGGTGCTCAGAAGGCGATCGAACTGCAGCCTGGCGCTGTCCACGCGCGCTGCCGGATCGGCGTCCAGCTGCCGCGCCAGTTCCTCGATCGCGAGCGCCGTGGCGCCAAGGTCGGGGTGACCGAAGGTTCCCGCCGCCCCGGCGAGGCTATGCGCGGCGGCGCACAGCTTGCGCAGCGCCGCCTCGTCGCTCTCGTCCCAGACCTCCCGGCCCTCCCAGTCCTTCCCGAGCGCCGTCAACGCAGCCTCGACCTGGCGCAGTCGCGCCGGCAGCGAGCGCTGGAACTCCTCGCCAAGCTCGGCCAGTTGCGCCGCCAGCTGGGCGGCGGCAGCGGCGGGCAGTTCAGCCATCGCGAGCCTCCCAGAGCGCGCGCACCTGACCGGCCAGGGCCATCGGATCGAAGGGCTTGGTGATCACGCCCAGGGCACCCTCGGCCTGGAGCGCGGCGACCTCGCCGGGCAGCGCTCGCGCGGTCATGAAGATCGCCGGCACGGCCTCGGTTTCGGACAGCGCGCGCAAGGCGCGCAAGGTCGCCGGCCCGTCCATGCCCGGCATCATGACGTCGAGCAACAGCAGATCAGGGACGAATTCTCGCACGCGCAGCAGCGCCTCGTCGCCGGAGGAAGCGACCTCGACCGCAAAGCCGCCAACCGCTTCGAGCGCCAGCTTGGCGACCGTGCGAATGTCGACCTCGTCCTCGACGTAAAGAATCCGTTGCAGGCTAGCACTCATCATCGTTCTCCTTCTCGTTCTTCGTCACGTCTTCGTCCGCCAACCGAGCACGCCGGCCCGGTTCAGCCCGCGCCGCCGACCGCGTCAACCCGTGCACGATCTGCACCAGCCGTTCGTTGGAGGTACGCGACTTGACCAGGCTGGCGGCGACCGCCCGCTGCGCAGCGAGCGGCGTCTCGGCGTCGCTGGCGGAAAAGACGACCACCGCCGGCGGCTGCGCCAGACCCTGGATCAGCGGCAGCAGGTCCAGCCCGGAGCCGTCGGGCAGGCCAAGGTCGAGGATCACGACATCGAAGATGCGCGTGGCCAACTCGGCCTTGGCAGTTGACAGCGTACGCGCCTCGATGATTTCTGCTCGAGATCCGAACTGGGCGGCGACGATGTGCACCAGATCGACATCGTCCTCGACGTGCAGGATGCGCGTCGGTTGCGACGCTGGCCCGCGGATGGCGCGCTTGAGCGCGGCCGAGAGTCGCTGCGCGTCGACCGGCTTTTCGAGCCAGTCGACCACCGCCAGCGCGCCGCCGAGCGTCGGGGTCAGCACATCCGGCGACCCCGACACGACGACCACCGGCACCTCGAACCCCCCCTTGGCCGCGCGCAGGCGGGTCAGCAGATCGACGCCCGTCTCATCGGGCAGGCCGATCTCCAGGGTCATCGCCGCGTACTGACGGCTGGCGAGCAGCTCGCGAGCCATCGCTGCGCTCGCTGCATGGTCGACCTGATAGCCGGCACGCTGCAACAAGTTCGCCAGAAGCTGCGCGACGTCGGCATCGTCCTCGCAAACGAGCACCCGTGGCGCGTCGGCGCTCGCCTCGCCGCCATTAGCCGGTACCGTACCCGACAGCGACGCGACCTCCGGCAACTCGAACCAGAAGCAGGCGCCGTGACCGGGCTCGCTGTTGAAACCGATCTCGCCGCCCATGCGCTCGACCAGCGCACGCGAGATCGACAGGCCGAGACCCGAACCGCCCTTGGCCCGCGTCGTCGATCCGTCGGCCTGGGAGAACTTGTCGAAAATTCGCGCACGAAACTCCTCCGGGATCCCCGGGCCACGATCGACGACTTCGATGCGCAGGCGATCGCCGCGGCGGTGCAGCGAGACATCGACCGTCGCGCCGGGCGGCGAGAACTTGGCCGCGTTGGAGAGCAGATTGGCGAGCACCTGCAGAAGGCGATCGGCGTCGATGTGCGCGCTGCCCTCGGCGAGGCGGGCGACGATGGCCAGCTTGACGTCGTGTTGCACGGCAAAGCCCTGGTTGGCCGCGACCGCCTGCTCGATCAGGGGCAGCAGCGGCTGCGTCGCAAACTGGAAGCTCATCCGGCCCGAAGCGATCCTTTCCACGTCGAGGATATCGTTGATCAGGTCGACCAGCCGATCGCAGTTGGTCGCCGCGATTCCGATCAGCGCTTTTGCCTGCGGCGGCAACTCGCCGGCGATTCCGCCCTCGAGCAGACCGAGGGAGCCGCGAATCGACGTCAGCGGCGTACGCAACTCATGGCTGACCGTGGACACGAACTCGTTCTTGAGCTGCTCCATCTTCTTGCGCTCGGAGATGTCGCGCACCAGCCCGATGAAACGCCGACGGTCGTTCACGGTCACCTCGGTGACCGCCAGTTCCATCGGAAAACAACTGCCGTCGGAACGCTTGCCGACGACTTCGCGGCCGATGCCGATGATCTTGCGCACCCCGGTTCGCCGATAGGCACTGAGGTAGCCGTCATGCTCGCCGGCGTAGGGCGCGGGCATCAGCATCTTGACGTTGCGCCCGAGCACCTCCTCCGTGCGGTAGCGGAACAGGCTCTCGGCGGCCAGGTTGAAGCTTTCGACAAGACCTTGCTCGTCGATGGTAATGATCGCATCGAGCGTGTTGTCGAGCACCGCGCGCGCGCGTGCCTCGGATTCGCGCAGCTCGTGGGTCATGGCGTCGGCCAGCGTGAGCGCGCGCGCCCGCGACCCGGCAAACGACTGCAGGAGCGCGAAAACGAGGGCGCTGATCAGCGCACCGCCGGCGAGTACGGCAGTAGCGGTGCGTTTGACCGCCGCCGGCGCGTCGACGGCGTCGATGCGCAGTCGCCACTGTCGGTCGGCGAAGTCGAATAGCTTTTCGCTGCTGTAGGGCGCCGGCGACGAGCGGCTCTCCGACGGCATCAGGCGCAGGAGGGGCTGCGCGTCGGCGACGGCACCGCCGGCCGCGCCAACCAGGCCAACGTCATCAATCCTCAGGTCGAGACGCTCGGCATCCTCGCCGAACACGCCACGCGCCAGATCCCCCATCCGGAAGGCGGCATAGACGACGCCGACAAACGCCGCCCACCGCTCTTCGCTGGTCAGCAGCGAGGCCCCGTTGCGATAGATCGGCAGGAGCAGCAGGAAGCTGCTCTGACGCCCGGTCTCCTGGACCAGGGTGATTGGCGCGGTTGCAGCGGCTGCACCACTCGCGCGCGCCCGCTCGGCGGCGCTCCGACGCTCGCTTTCGCTGAGTAGATCGAGGCCGAAAGCAGCTTCGTTGCCCTGCGGCGGCTCGGTGTAATCGATGACCAGGTACTCCGGCCGCTCGCCTGGCGGGCGAATCGCAAACGTCGGATAGCCCTCGGCGAGCAGCCGCCGATCGGAACGAACCGCTGTGATGAAGGCCTCGCGTTCCGCAAGTGGCACCCGGCGCGCGAAACCGACGACCTGGACGCCGGGAAGGTCCTGCTTGAGTTCGAGCCGTACGACATAGCGATGGAACTCGCCACGGTCGACCTCCTCGGAACCCGCGAAGAAGCCCTGCAGACCACGCAGGACACCTTCGTAGGCATCGAGTCGTTCCTTGAGCTGGAGGGCGCGGATCGCCGCCGCCTGCTGGAATTCGTGCCTGGCCTCGCTTTCGGCAACGCCGGCGGCCCATTGCGCCGCCCAGACCGTCAATGCCAGACCCGCGAAGAGCGAAAGCACTGCGCTGCGTTGAATGCTGAACACTGCCATCAATGCCCTCCGCCGCTTGCCGATCAATCGCCGCACGGCGACACCGCCGGCCCGACGCACAGCCCCCTCCCGGGTGGCAATCATTCAATAACCGCGTCACCAGTATAGGTGTGACAGTGAACCACGGTCAATCAAGGTCCTGGCACGCCGCGCGGCGCCTCCCCCGGCAATCGTCGTCTGCCGCCACCTGATCGATCGGCAGCTTGTCCGAGTGCCGCCTTGCGCGCACACTGGCGGCCTTCAAGGGAGCCCGCGCATGGCACTGAAAGCGACCATTTTCAAAGCTGAACTCACCATCTCCGACACCGATCGCGGCTACTACGCGACGCACGCCCTGACCATCGCCCGCCACCCCTCCGAAACCGACGAACGCATGATGGTGCGCCTCCTGGCGTTCGCCCTGAACGCCAGCGACAGCCTGCAGTTCACCACCGGGCTGTCCACCGAAGGCGAACCCGATCTCTGGCAAAAATCAGCAACCAACGAAATTGACCTGTGGATCGACGTCGGCCTGCCCGACGAAAGACATCTGCGCAAGGCCTGCGGCCGCGCGCGGCAAGTGGTCGTCTATGCCTATGGTGGCAGCAAGGCAGGCCTCTGGTGGGCCAGGGTCGGCCAGGCGCTCGAGCGCTTCGACAACCTCAGCGTCTTCGAGCTGACGCGCGCCACGACCGGCGAACTTGCCGCTCTCAGCCAACGCGGGATGAGCATCACCTGCATGGTCGGCGACGGCGGCATCTGGCTGAGCGATGCCGGCAACAACGTCAGCGTCGAGCCGGCAGCGTGGATGAATTCCCGCCCTGGGAAGCAGGGATCCGCAAACGGGCGCTGAGCGCGCCGCGGCGCTCAGTGCGGCGGGAAGCGTCCGGCGAGGCGCATGTTATAGATCATTTCGGCCGCTTCGATACAGCGCGCGTTGCCGGTCGCCAGCAGGTCGGCATAGGTCAGTGCCAGTGGTACCGTGGCAGCGGCCTCGTCGCCGGCGAGCAGCGACGCGCCCCAGAAGGGCTTGCGCAACTCGACCAGATGCTCGTACGCCGCCGGACCGGCGGCTTCGATCCCCTGCTCGGCAAGCAGGCGCGCAGGCAGCTTGTCACCGTAGAGGGTCAGCACGCCGGGTGTCCGCCCATTCGGCATCAGCTCGCCCAGGAGCAGGGCGGCCGCCGCCTCACCACCCCAGCGCGCATGCGCGGGGTTCAGTGACCATGCACGCCAGTCGTCGAAGTGCCGTGCGAGATAGCGGTCGCTGAGCGTCTTGCCGCGCAAGCCGAGCGCATACCCCTGCGCCCACTCGTCGAGCAGACGCTTGCTGGCGACAAGGCAACGCTGTTTGCCGGTGACCACCAGGGCGCCGTGCTGCTGCAGGTCGGCGACGACCGCCGGCAACGAGCCAAGGGCGACGTCGGCAGCAGCGGCAATGCTGCGGTACGGCGCGGCCGCCAACTGCGGATCGCAGAGCAAGGCGAAGAGCACCTTCAGCCGGGCAATGGGGAAGCGGCGGCTGGCTCGCGCGGCGAAGTCCCTGGAGCGCAGCTTGCGCCCGCTGACAAAGACAAAAAGGCCACCACCCTCGAGGTAGGCGTTGCCCGCGCCATCGGCGAATGGCTGCTCCTGTTCACGCAGTTGATCGGCCAGTGGCGCCGTCACGCAGGGGGTGAGCAACAGTGGCGAAGGCCGGCCGCCGCCGCTCGCGTGGCGTAGTTGCGCCAGCACGGCGCCGAGGGACTCGGGCGTCAGCCGGCCCTTGACCAGGGCCATGAAGTCATGGCCGCTCCTCCCCTTGCTGATCGTCAGGCAAGTCGCCGACGCTTGCCGCTCGTCGCCGGCCGGGCTATGCACCTCGACCGTCAAGCCATGCCCGCGCAGCGCTTGTACGACGGTGTCGAGAAGGGTCTCCTGCTCGTACTCGCTCATTCCTGGCCACCACCGCAAGTCATGAACAAGTCGCGATTATGAACGCAGAGCCGCCAGCGTTCAATATTTCTGCTTGTTCATGACTGGCAGTGCGCACAGACCTCAGGCTCCGACCTGCCGCGAACAAAGAGGCAGCGGGCTTTCCGGGTGGCGGTCGAGGAGTGGCGAGCCACGAAGCCGCTGCCAGATTCCGTGCACGGGAGCGAGCAACAGCCGCTGCCACGGCTTCGCCGCCGGCTCGAAGCGAACGCGCCCCTTGCCAATGGCCTCGAGCAGGGCGAGTCCGCTGCCGCGCACCAGGTGGCTCTCGCCGGCGGCGAGCAGGATATCGCCGGCTTCACCTTCGACGGTCAGCCAGACCCGGCCTGCGGTGCAGATGACGCGCACGCCTCTGGCCGACATCAGCCTGATCGGTGCGTTGTGAGCGAGATACAACTCGCTGTTGTACAAATCGAAGTCCATGGCCAGCTCCCGTGTTTCTGTTCCGATGCGACACAGTGTAGGCCGGCCGGCCTTGATAATACAGTTACAAAAAGGCAAAATTGTGACCAGCACAATTTTCTACCTTGCAAACTGTACCGATCGAGATCAGCAACAACTGTATTGGTGGAGCCGATGGAACACGAACTTCTGCGCTACGAACGACTGGCCGAGGATCTGAGCAGCATCATCGCCGGTGGCAATCTGCGCCCTGGCGAACGCCTGCCGTCGGTACGGCGCCTGTCGCGCGAGCGGCAGCTGTCGGTGTCGACGGTACTGCAGGCACTGCATCAGCTCGAAGACCGCGGGCTCGTCGAGGCTCGACCGCAATCCGGCTATTTCGTCCGCCATGCACCCGCGCCACACGAGCAGCCGAACGCACGCTCGACCCCCGAAGAAGCCGTCCCGGTAGATGTCAGCCAGCGCCTGATACGCGTGCTGCAGACGGGCGGCAGGCCGGGCGTGGCGCCGCTGGGCGCCGCCCTGCCCGCGTCCACCCTGCTGCCCCTGGGGGCGCTGCAGCGACTCTACGGCAGCGTCGCGCGGCGGCACCCGCGGCTGCTCGAAGGCGCCAGCCACATCAACATGGATGAAGCGGCGCTGACCCGTCAGCTGGTGCTGCGCTCGGTCGGCTGGGCCGGACCGCTGGCGGCCAACGAGTTCGTCATCACCAACTCGTGCACCGAAGCACTGGGACTGTGCCTGCGCGCGGTGACCCAGCGCGGAGACACGGTGGTCGTCGAGTCGCCGACCTACCACCTGATGCTCCAGTTGCTGGAAACGCTGGGCCTGAAAGCGCTGGAGATCCCGACCGATCCGCGCACCGGCCTGTCGATCGAGGCGCTCGATGTGGCCACCCGCGACGGCCAGGTAAGCGCCTGCCTGCTGGTCCCCAACGCCAGCAACCCGCTCGGAAGCATGATGCCCGACGAGCACAAGCGCCGACTGGCGAAGCTGACAGCCGAACGCGGCGTGGCGGTGATCGAAGACGACATCTACGGCGACCTGTACTTTGGCAGCAAGCCGCCGCGCCCGATCAAGGCTTTCGACAAAGCCGGCAACGTGCTCCTCTGCTCGTCGTTTTCCAAGTCCCTGTCACCCGCCCTGCGCCTCGGTTTCGTCGCCGCCGGCCGCTATCGGCGACAGGTCGCGCTGCACAAGACCGTGAGTAGCGGCGGCACCAACCCGATCACCCAGCTGGTCGTCGCCGAGTACCTCGAATCGGGTTCCTACGATCGACACCTGCGTAGCCTGCGCCGCATCTACGAGCGCCAGGTCGACGCCATGCGCGCGGCGGTGGCCAGGCATTTCCCGCCGGCAACGCGGATGACGCAGCCGCTCGGCGGTTTCGTGCTGTGGGTCGAACTGCCCGACCAGGTCGATACCACCGCCCTCTACGACCGCGCCATTGCTGCCGGCGTCGCCTATGTGCCCGGCGAACTGTTCTCGGCCAGCGGCATGTACCGCAACTGCCTGCGTCTCAACTGCGGCAACCCGCATACGCCGGCGATCGAGGACGCCGTTCGCCGCCTCGGCGAGTTACTGGCGTCGTGAGGCCACCCGCAAACGCGTTACCGCTCGACAAGGAAGTCGGGGAGTGCCGAATGACCTGCCCAGCGACGGCACCGCCACGCGCGGCGCGGCCCTGAGTGGCCGGCGGCAGATACCGGAGACCCAGCGACAACGGCACCTTCCGCGAGCGCAAGCGCGACCGGATAAGGGCCGCAACCCGCCCGCGTCGAGTGGTCGCGAGGGCTCACGTCCGGAAGCATTCGCGTGCTCGCCTTTGTCATAGGAGTGGGCTAGAATCACGCATGCCTCTGATTGAACTCAGCCTGCTTCTTCTTCTGGCCATCGCCGTCGGCGGTGCGCTCGTCCATTGGACACCGCTGCCGTTGCCGATCCTGCTGGTGGTCGTCGGCGTGGTGGCGTCGTTCCTGCCCGGACTGGGCAGCGTCGAAGTCGATCCGGAGCTGTTCCTGCTCCTGTTCATCCCGCCGATTCTCTTTGCCGATGCCTGGGTCTTGCCGCGTCGCGACTTCGTGCATACGCTCAAGCCGGTGCTGCTGCTGGCGCTGGGCTTGGTCGTTCTGACCGTCGTCGTCGTCGGCTACGCGATGCACTGGCTGATCCCGGCGATGCCACTGGCCGTGGCCTTCACGCTCGGGGCGATCGTTTCGCCGACCGACGCCGTGGCCACCGTGGCGACCACCCAGTTGCTGCCCCTGCCCGCGCGCATCGTGCATATCGTCAATGCCGAAAGCCTGCTCAACGACGCGTCGGGACTGGTCGCTTTCAAACTCGCCGTCGCCGCGGCAGCGACCGGGCTGTTCTCGTCGACGGCGGTCGCCGGCAACTTCGTACACCTCGCCGGCGGCGGCATCATCATCGGCATCGCCGTCGAGTGGGTCGGGCGCGAATTGCGCCAGCGGCTGATTCGTCTGCACGCTGGCGACCCGGTGCTGCAGACGCTGCTGACGATATTGATACCCTACGGGGCCTACCTTGCCGCCGAGGCGCTGCACGTTTCCGGAATCCTGGCGGTGGTGGCCGCCGGACTGTGGGCCAGCGGCCAGGAAGTGAAAGGCCTGACCGCCGACGCCCGCCAGCACGCGCGCGAGGTCTGGCGGATGCTGTCCTACGTTCTCAACGGCGCCGTGTTCGTTCTCCTCGGGCTGCAGTTGCGCCGCATGCTGAGCGGCGTCGATGACTTCGCGCCCCTCGATCTGGTGCTCTATGCCCTGGTTCTGTGGGCGCTGTTGATGGTGCTGCGCATCGCCTGGGTGTGGACCTCTGCGCACCTGCGCTTTCGTCTGCGCTGGGGGTGGACCGGCAGCACGACGGGGCCCGACCCGAAACGCCTGCTGCTCGTCAGCTGGGCGGCGGTGCGCGGCTCGATCACGCTGGCCACGGCGCTATCGGTGCCAGCCGTGGTGGCCGCCGGAACGCCCTTTCCCGAACGCGACCTGGTCGTCTTTCTGGCGGCGGCAACGATCATCCTGACCCTGGCGTTCAACGGCGTGCCGCTTCCCTGGCTGATCCGCAAGCTCGCTCTGAACAGCGACGAAGACAGCCCCAACGAGGAACGCACCGCCCGCGCCGAAATCGCGCGCGCGGCGCTCGCTGCCGTCGCCGACGTCGCCAGCGACCTCACCGACCGCGAGGATATTGCCTTCGTCGAGCAGCTCCTCAGCCGCTACCGGGGCAAGCTCGAGCTGCACGAGGGAGACCCCGGGCACGCTTCGCTGCGCGCGACGCACATCGCCCTGCGCCGACGCCTGCGCCTGGCGGCGATCGCTGCCGAACGGCAGCGCCTGCGCCAATTGCGCGAGACCAACGTGATCAACGACGAAACCCAGCGCATCATCGAAGCGGAACTCGACGAACGCGAACTGGTGTCGATGATCAGCGTCGACCGCGGCTAGCCAGAGGCAGCCCCGAACAAGCCGTTCAGACGGCGAACTGCAGCGCCGCCAGCCGCGCGTAGAGTCCGCCGCGCTCGATCAGTTCGAGGTGCGTGCCGGCGTCGATCACCTGCCCGTGATCGAGGACGATGATCCGGTCGGCGCGTTGCACGGTGGCCAGGCGGTGGGCGATGACGATCGTCGTCCGCCCGCTCATCGCCGCTTCCAGCGCTGCCTGCACGACGCGCTCGCTTGCCGCGTCAAGGCTGCTCGTCGCTTCGTCGAGCAGGAGCAGCGGCGCGTTCTTCAGAATGGCGCGCGCGATGGCGATCCTTTGCCGCTGCCCGCCCGACAGGCGAACGCCGCGCTCGCCGACGAAGGTGGCGTAGCCCTCGGGCAGTCGCTGCACGAATTCGTCGACGAAGGCGGCAGCCGCGGCAGCCCGGGTTTCGTCGTCGCTGGCCTGCGGCCGACCGTAGCGAATATTCTCGGCGACGCTGCCCGAGAAGATCACCGCTTCCTGCGCCACCACCGCGATGCGCCGGCGCAGTTCGTCCAGGCGCACGCAGCGCAGGTCGATGCCGTCGATGCGGATGGCGCCCTCGCTGACGTCGTAGAAACGCTGCAGCAACTGGAAGACGGTCGTCTTGCCGGCGCCGGACGGACCCACCAGGGCCACCGTCTGGCCGGCCGCTATGCTCAGATCGAGGCCCTGCAGAACGGGCTGGCCCGGCCGCGATGGATAGGCGAAGCGCAGCTCTTCGAAAGTGACGCACAGTCCGCCGGCGGGCGCTGGCAACGCGACCGGCGCCACCGGCTCGGCAATCGGCGAGCGCAGGCTGAGCAGTTCCATCAGCCGCTCGGTCGCCCCCGAGGCGCGCAGCAGATCTCCCCAGACCTCGGCGAGCACCGCCACGCTGCCGGCGACAAGCATCACGTAGAGCGCCGTCTGACTCAGCTGACCGGCGCTCATCTGGCCGGCGAGTACAGCCTGAACGCCACCGTACAAGCCGTAGAGCAGCGAGCCGAAAACGCCGATGATGACAAAGGCGGTGAATGCCGAACGCATCGCGGTACGCCGGATCGAGGTCACGAAGGCCTTCTCGTTGGCGGCCGAGAAGCGCGCCGCTTCGGCCTCCTCCTGGGTGTAGCTCTGGACAATCGAAATGGCGTTGAGAATCTCGCCGGCAATGCCACTGGTATCGGCGATGCGATCCTGACTGGCACGCGACAGTTTGCGCACGCGCCGGCCGATGAGCACCGCCGGGAGAACGAAGAGCACGATGATCCCGGCGACGGTGAGCATCAGCCGCGGCGTCGTGCTGACGAGCATGGTCAGGCCGCCGGCCAGGAGCACGACGTTGCGCAGCCCCATGCTGATACTCGAACCGACGGCGCTGTGAATCACCGTCGTGTCGGTGGTCAGGCGCGAGAGCACTTCGCCCGATTTCAGCGTCTCGAAAAATTGCGGGCTCTGCCGCAGCACGTGCGCATAGACGGCCTGGCGCAGGTCGGTGGTTACCCGTTCGCCGATCCAGCTGACCATGTAGTAGCGCGCCGCGGTGGCGACGCCGAGCACCACGGCCACCGCGAACAGCCACAGGAAATGCTCGCCAATCGCCGCCAGGCGTTGGCCAGGCTCGCTGCCGGGTGGCGCCGCCAAGCCGCCGTCGACCAGCAGCTTCACGGCAAACGGCAGGGTCAGTGTCGCCGCGGCCGCCAGCAGCAGGAGCAGCAGGGCGAGAGCGATCTGCCGACCATACGGTGCCACGTAGGGCAGCAGCGCGCGTAGCGGCCGCAGCCTCGGCCCTGGCGCAGGCTGCGCGCCGTCTGGAGTGGCCGCGGAGCGCTCGCCGGAGGCGTCCGGCTTCAGCCGAGCATCCCGCGCAGAACTCCCCAGGCGCCGCCCAGCCCGAGCGCAGCGAAGCAGAGCATCGACAGTCCGAAGCCCGCGCCGCGCGTCTTCGGGTCGCGCGCGTAGGCCAGCGCATACCAGACCCGGGCCAGCCACCAGGCGCTGCCGAGCAGGGTTGCCCAGAACTCAGAGGTGTTCACGGCAAAGACCCACAGTACGGGGAGAAAGGCGACCGTATTCTCGAGCGTGTTCATCTGAATACGATAGGCGATCTCGAACTGCGGGTGACCACTGGTCGCCGGCGCCTTGATGGCAAACTTGATCCGGCAGCGACCGACGTAGGCAGTGCAGGCGAAGAGCAGCAGCGAGCAGGCGAGCGTAAGGAGGCTGGCTCCGGGGTAGGTGGTCATGGCTTTTTTCCATCAGCAGCAGTGCGACGCACACTATACCCCGTGAGCATCGTTCCCGGGCCGCTCGCGGCCCTGCGCAAGCTGATTCCGCGACCAATGGCATTCGCTTTCGCGTAAACTGCGTCACGTTACGCTAGGTGAATTGGCCTGAAAATGGCGGCTTCCCGCCTTGCCCGGCCAGCGCAGCATTGGACCTTGCGCCGTCTGGGCGAGCGTTCTGGCAAAAATCAGACGCACCTGGAGGCATTTATCACTGACTCCTCATGTACTCCGACGACAGCATACCCACGGACCCAATGAGCATGAAAACCAAGCATCTCCTTCGCCACGCCGTGACAGCACTGCTACTGCTGGCAAGCTTTGCCGCACTGCCCGCGGAGCAGGAGCAAGCCGAGAACGATTGGCAAATCGACAACGCGACGGTTACCGAGGTGCCGTTTTTCAGGCAACTGATCGACGGCCAGTGGTTTGAGCGCAGGCCGCGCAACCGAGGGACTTTCCTTGAAGTACGCGCCACGCTCAAGGTCGCGGGTGACGGATCGTTCGGACCAAGCAGCCTGGCAACTGCCGGCCTCCTGGCCGGAGCCGGCGACGTGCCGATAGGCGCAGAATTGCTGGCTGTCGGCGTGGTCAGGACGAATTGCCTCTACCTGCGGGCCCCGATTGGCGCCGGCAACGAGACCTTCGCCAAGCTCGGCGCCGGCAACGAAATCGCCATTCTGCGCGAGAGCGATGCCAATGGCCCCCTGTTTCTCAGAACGCGTGCCCCCAGTCTCGAACTGTGCATGGTGTTCGAGTTGCCGGATACGCCGCCGTCACCATTGCGCTGGCGCTTCGCGGAACGGACGATTCCGCTCGCCGCCGGCACAAGATCCCCTGCCGAATCCGAAGCGGCGGCCAGCGACCCGCTCGATTCCGCCGCATCACTCGCGTCTTCGCCGTCAGTGCCGCCGCTCTGGCGACGGGCGATTTCCTCGCCTCTGCTGTGGACCGCGCTGGTCCTGGCTGCGCTGGCCCTGGTCGGCGGCGTCGCCTTGCAACGGCTATGGCGCCGCCACCGCCTGGCAAACGGCAGCGGCAGCCACGCGGACAGCTCGTCGGCGCTGGACATCCCGCGGGTAGGTGCGGCACACCAGCCCACGCGCTTTGCCAGCGTCGAACCCGAAGCGGGCGCCGGCCACCTGCAGTTCCATGACGCCATGGCGGCACTCCGACTGGGCGACTGGGAGCGGGCGAACGCCGTTTTCGGCGAGGCTATCGCGGTCGGGCTGACGCCCACCTTCGAAGCGGGCGCGTGGAGTCTGCGCGGCGAGGCGATGCTCAATGACGGCGACCTCGTCGGGGCAGCGACCTGCTTCCTGCGCGCGCTGAGCTCTCCCGGCGTGACGGTCGAGGCGGCCCTTCCCGCGGCCAGCCAGCTGGCCGCCATCTACCGGCAGCTCCGCCTGCGGCGGGATGCCGTGAAGATGGAGGATGTGCGCGCCCGGATCAACCCCTTCGCCGGCGATCTCGGTCCGCAGCGACTGGAGTTGATCGCCAGCCTGGCCAGGGAGCTCAAACACAAGAAGCGCACCAGGATGCTCGCCCGCCTCATTCCCTGAACTCGCCACCGCGGCCAGGCCGAGCCAGGCCTGGCCGACGCTTGCCGGCAGCGCGACGCGGGCGGAATACGGGCACGCGCGTTTATGGGTAGAATGTGCCCTTGCCAAGCCATCATTCAGGGAGTTCCGTGTTCGATCCGCTGCGCAGCCAGCTACGCATCCTCCTGCTCGCCGGCCCGCTGCTTTTCGGCAGCAGCGGTTGTGACATGGTCAAGGAGAAACTGGGGTTGGAAGAACCTGTCGCCAAGGCTGCCCGGCTGGCTGCCGAGGGACAGGCGGTCGGAGGCGGCTGCCGCCAGTCGGGGCGCGCCATCGAGGATTGCTACTCGATCTATTCCTGGCTGCCAAAGGCCGCCATCTATCAGGGCTGGCGCGACATGGACAGCTACATGCGCGAGAACAAGCTGGATACCGTCGAGCCGCAACTGCCGCCGCCACAACCCCCCGGTGCCAGGAAGAAGAGAAGGCCGACCGCAACGGATGCTGGCGACGAAGCGAAAGCCGCAGCGAGTGACAGGAGCGACGCCAACCCCGGCAGCGAGCGACAGGCCGGCAGTAGCCACTGAGCGCCTCCTGCCGCCTCAAGGCGCGGGATTGGTGTAGCGCAGATGAAGCTCGTTGATCTCGGCCAGCAACGGTGCCGACAGGTGCACCGCCAGGGCGCCGAGATTCTCGTCGAGCTGCGCGATGCTCGTCGCACCGATGATCGTGCTGGCCGAAAACCAGCGTGAGTAAACGAACGCCAGCGCCAGCTGGCTCGGCGTCAGCCCGTGCCGGCGGGCGAGGTCGGCATAGGCAGCGACCGCCGGCACGACGTTGAACTTTGTGTAGCGCTGACCGAAACCGGCGAACCGCGTGATCCGGCCTGCCGCGTTCGCGTCGACCAGATACTTTCCCGAAAGCGTGCCAAAGGCGAGCGGCGAGTACGGCAGCAGGCCGATGTTTTCCCGCTGGCAGACCTCGGCCAGCCCGCTCTCATAAACCCGGTTGAGCAGGTTGTACGCATTCTGCAGCGAGACCGGTCGTGGCAAATCGTGCTCACGCGCCAGGCGGACGAACTCCATGACTCCCCAGGGGTGCTCATTGGACAGACCGAAGTAGCGAATCTTGCCTTCCCGCACCAGCGTCGCCAGCGCCTGCAAGGTCTCCAGAATCGGCGTCGACTCGTGCTCCTTGGCGGGATCGTACTGCCACTGGCCGAACATCGGCTGATTGCGCGCCGGCCAGTGCAACTGGTAGAGATCGACGTAATCGGTGCGCAAACGGCGCAACGAAGCTTCGACCCCGGCACGCAGGCTGGCCAGGTCGAATGCCAACTCGCCGCCACGGATCCAGTTCAGGCCGCGCGACGGTCCGGCGGCCTTGCTGGCAACGATCACCTGCTGCCGCGACTGCCCGGCCAGCCAGTTGCCGACGATCTCTTCGGTCCGGCCACAGGTGGCGGCCCGCGGGGGCACCGGATACATTTCGGCGGTATCGATGAAGTTGACCCCGGCAGCAAAGGCGCGGTCGAGCTGCGCATGCGCTTCGCGCTCGCTGTTCTGCTCGCCGAAGGTCATTGTCCCGAGACAGATCTCGGACACCTGCAGAGCACTGTTGCCAAGCTGCCTGTTGTTCATGCTTCCTCCCTTTGCGGTGCACCCATCGCCAGGACGACGAGGTCAACGCCGCGAGCACCAGACCTCGGTCATCCTCATCTATAATCCCGCCATAAAAGCTGCGCCATTCGCGGTCGGGGCGCGCCGGATACGATACACTCAATCGCCACCGCCCACTGACTTCCACCGGAACAGCGACCGAACAGCCCAGCGATATATGCCAGATCAGCACCAGCCGCCTCCGCCAACGCCTGCAAACGACTATCGTGCGCAGGTTCTGCTCGCCAGCAGGAACCTGTTTCAGCAGCGGCTCAGAAAACTGGTCAGTGAAGCAGGCGGCAACATCTCGGCGAGCCTGGACGCCTTCAGCCGCGAAGTCGGCGACGCCCACGATGTGCTGGCATCGGCCAACCCGCTTGATGGGTTCGATCAGGTTGCAAGCCTGACCGCCTCGCGTCTGACGCTGATGGGCGACGATGACCTCGAAGTGGGAATTCGGCTACGTGAAATCGCCACCCACCTGCGTGATGCCGGCGGCCGCGAGCTATGGCGCAGCCGTTCGCTCTACCTGACCTTGCTGGATCGCACGACGATGGGACCGGATAACAATCCGGTGGGCCCGGAAGCCATTTGCGAAGGCCTCGCGGCGCTCTGTGCGCAGCACGACGGCAGCATCGAGCAGACCTTCGCCATGCTCGACCGGGTCGAGGATCTCCTGTGCCAGGGGTTGCCGGCGCTGTATGCCGAGATCAACGAGCTGCTGACGAAACTGGGCGTCGAGCCGGCGCAGGCGCACTACACGGCCAACGTCGCGTCGCCGGCCAGGCCGGCTGGCGGGCAAGCGGCAAGCGCCGGCACGCAGCCCGCCACGAATGCGCTGCTGCTGCTCCAGGACGTGCTGCGCCACCGCAGCGGCCTGCTGCAAGCGGGAGCTGGCGGCCACTTCGTCGCCGCCGATGGCCAGGCAGAGGCGGCGAATCCCTTGCTCGACGACGCCGCGGCGGCGTACATGCTGAAGGACCTGCTCGAACGGCTGACGGCCCTCGAACTGCGCTCGGCATCGTCCCCCGCCGCCGGCCACGACGAATCGTCGCCGTCCGCGCCGCGCCCTCTGAAATCGAGCGATCTCGACGTACCGCTGGGCAGGACCGAGGCCCTCACGCTGGACACCATGGCGCTGATCTTCGAAGCCATTTTCGAATCCGCGGACATCCCCGACGCGGTCAAGGGAATTATCGGGCGCCTGCAGATTCCCCTCCTGAAGCAGGCCATCGTCGATCCGACCCTATTTGCCAACAACCAGCATCCGGCCCGCCTGCTGATCAATCGCATGGCCCGCGCGGCCGTCGGGCTTCCCCCGAATACGGGCGTGGATCATCCGCTGTGCAAGCGGATCGCCGCCATCGCCAGTGCGCTCCGCGACCCGCGCGAGGAAAGCGGCGATGGACTTGGCAAGGCACTCGCCGAACTCGACGCGCTGGTCAACGAAGGTGACCAGGCGGTGCGCGCGGCCGCTGCCGGCCATATCCGGCTGGTCGTCGAGCATGAACAGGCCATCGCCGCCCAGCAGGCAGCCGAGACATGGCTGCGCGCCAGCCTGGCGCGCACACGCTCACCGGAAATCGCCGCCTTTCTCGAACGTTACTGGGTGCGCGTGATGGCCGCGGCGGCCCAGGCGGGTGGCACCGAGGGTGCACGCTGGCAACAGGACAGCGCGACGGGAGGAGAGCTGATCTGGAGCGTGCAGCCGAAGCAGACCAACGAGGAACGCAAGCACCTTGCCGGCATGGCCTCGTCACTGATCAAGCGCATTGGCGGCGGGCTCGATGGAATCGGGATTTCCAGCGCCGAAAGGCTTCCTTTCCTCAACCGCCTGTTCGACCTGCAAACCGCGGCGCTGCGCGGCCAGGCGCAGGAAAAGGTCACGCCGGCAGGGCTGCCGCTGGAGCGGCGAAGCCAGGGCAGACCAGCGAGCGGCCCGGCCGCCAAGGGTGGGACGTGCGCACTCGGAAGCGGCGAGTTGCAGGTTCACTACCTCGCCCACGCGGACGACGAGGCCACGGCCCGCGCCGCCGCCAGCAGTGGCTGGCAGGTCGGCGACTGGCTGCGCTTCGCGCTGCCCGATCGGGAGCAGGAGCCACTTTGTGGTCTGTGCTGCTGGCAGAGTCCGTCGTCGCACACGGTGCTCCTTTTCAACCCCGTCTGGGGCTACGCCGTCGCCCTACCGAGCGCGCTGCTCGAGCAGCAGGTGCGCGCAGGCCGCGCGCAGGTCGTCTCCGGGATGGCCACCTTCGACAGCGCTGCCGAACGCGCCCTGCGTCTTCTCGACTGACCGAGCGCCGCGCCGGGCAACCCGGCCAGTCCTTCGCTCCCCGCCGTCGCCTCTGGGCCCGCCGCAGATCAATGTATAATCTCGTTTTTTCTGTGTTCGAGCGTTGACTGACTTGACTGATCCGAAGGCTTCACCCATCCGCTTCACTGACCTCGGCCTCGCGCCCGAGTTGCTGCGCGCCATTGCCGACCAGGGCTACAGCGAGCCAACGCCGATCCAGGCGCAGGCGATTCCCGTCGTTCTCGCCGGACGAGACCTGATGGGCGGCGCCCAAACGGGAACCGGCAAGACCGCCGCTTTCACCCTGCCCCTGCTGCAGCGCATTCTCCCCTTCGCCAGCCCGAGTCCTTCGCCTGCCCGCCACCCGGTGCGCGTGCTGATGCTGGCACCGACGCGCGAACTGGCGATCCAGGTCCATGAATCGGTGCAAACCTACAGCAGGCACGTACCGATCAGGAGTTGCTGCGTTTACGGCGGCGTCGACATCAAGGCGCAGATCGCCGAAATTCGCTGCGGCGTCGAAGTCCTGGTCGCCACGCCCGGCCGCCTGCTCGATCTCGTCGAGCAGAAGTGCCTGCACTTCAACAGCGTCCAGGCGCTGGTCCTCGACGAAGCCGACCGCATGCTGGACATGGGTTTCATCCCCGATGTCACCCGCATCATCAACATGTTGCCGCAGCAACGCCAGAGCCTGCTCTTCTCGGCGACTTTTTCGGAAGAGATCAAGAAGCTGGCCGACAAGATGCTCAAGTCGCCGGAGCTGATCGAGGTCGCCAAGCGCAACACTGTCTCCGAGACCATCACTCACCGCGTCCATCCTGTGGCCAGCGAAGCCAAACGTGCGCTGCTGGTAAAGCTTCTGCGCTCGTCGGATTTCAACCAGGTTCTGGTCTTCACGCGCACCAAGGTGGAAACCAACCGTCTCGCGCGCGAGTTGCAGCGCGCCGGAATTGCCGCCGACTCGATCCACGGCGACAAGAGCCAACTGGAACGTCTGAAGGCGCTGGAAGCGTTCAAGGACGGTTCTGTGCTGGTCCTGGTGGCGACCGACGTCGCCGCCCGCGGACTCGATATCGACGAGTTGCCGCACGTGATCAACTTCGAACTGCCGCGAACGCCGGAAGACTACATCCACCGCATTGGCCGCACGGGCCGTGCCGGCAAGGCCGGCACGGCGATTTCGCTGGTCTCGGCCAGTGAAGTGCCGTATCTGGTCGATATTGAAAAACTGATCAAGATCAAGGTCGAGCAGGTGATCATCGCCGGCTTCGAACCGGAATACGACTACACCTACCCGCCCGGCGACAAGCATCGTCATCGCCGCAATCCTGCCGCACCCGCACCTGCGCCGGCTTCACCAGAGGCCGCGCGCAGCGAGCGAGCAAGCGCGCCGCGCAAGGGCGTCGGCAAGCCCGGCACCGGCCGACGCCCGAGCCATATCGCGGCCGACGGTTTCGACTTCAGCAAGCCCTACGAAAGCGCCGAACCGCGTCCGGTCGCCGCAGCCGTCGATGGCGAGGCCGCGAAGGCATTGGGCCGCGTCGAGCATCCGCACAAACGACGCCGTGCGGTGGCCGCGCTACTGGGCGGACTCGGGCGCGAGTGAAACCCTGCCGCCAGGCACCGCAGGCGGCACTTCGACCAATTTAAGAATGGCCAGCGAGATGTTGTCGCCGTCGCCGTTGCCCATCGCTCGGGCACGGCCAATCAGCAATTCGGACGCATCCCGCGCCGACGACGCGCCGTCAATCACCCACGCCAGTTCCTGGTCGGTGAAATAGCCCCACAGGCCGTCGGAGCAGAGCAGGAAGGTGTCGCCGCCCTGCAGATCGTCGGCTTCGCCGAAAGCGATCTTGGGGGCATCGACGCCCCCCAGAGAAGTCAGCAGAATGTTCCGGTGGGGGTGGACGAGCGCCTGTTCAGGGGTCACCCTTCCCTGCACCACCAGCTGTGCGACGTAGGAGTGATCAGTGCTGCGAAAGACCAGGCTGTCGCCGCGAAAACGGTAGAAGCGGCTGTCGCCGCAGTGCGCCCAGCTGACCTTTCCCGGTTGCAGCAGCAGCATGACTGCCGTGCTGTGCGGATCTTTCTCGTTGATGAAGCGCGACGCCTTGATCAGCATATGCGCTTCGTTGATACTCGATTCGAGCAGTACGCGCGCCGATTCGGAACGTGCGGAAAAACGCTCGAGATTGTCGCGTGCCGTGTGCACCACCTGCTGCGCGGCGAGCACACCCCCGGTATGCCCACCCATCCCGTCGGCGACGACTGCCAACACCACGCCACCCCCACGCGGATGCGGCAGGATCGCTACGCGGTCCTGCTGCTCGCGGCGGTCACCCTGATGCTGGGCCACGCAGGCATCGATTGAAATTGCCATTGACTCGGACTTCCCGTACGGTCACACGCGACGCCATCGTTGGCCGGAGTGTCTGACGAGGCATGCACAGACCGGCACAGGAAACGAAGGTCGGCCTTGTTGTTCTAGAAATTCACCCGTCGAAGTTCGCTCGGGCGAGGCAAGTGACTGCTGTGCTCTGGATGGCGCTCGATATATACGCGGTGGGCAGCAACCACCAGGGTATGCACCTCGTCACTGCTCAGCGCCGGAAAGTTTTCGCGCAGGACACGATAGGCCAGCAGCTCGAGCGACTGTCCGGCCCAGCCCTGTTGCGGATCAAAAAATGGCTCGATCATCACGAAGGCCACGTCGAACGC
Source organism: Candidatus Accumulibacter regalis (assembly GCA_000585075.1). Classification (GTDB taxonomy): domain Bacteria; phylum Pseudomonadota; class Gammaproteobacteria; order Burkholderiales; family Rhodocyclaceae; genus Accumulibacter; species Accumulibacter regalis. The sequence goes on from JEMY01000033.1 coordinate 74,764, forward strand.
CGTCCGCAAGTCGAGCTGGCGCCGCCTCTCCGGCTCGGCTGCCGCCGTTCGTTCCAGCCCTTCGCTCAAGTCATTGCCCTTCCCGTCTGCTCCTGTCTTCCGCTTCGCGAGCCCGCAGCACGCGCCGTTGCACCTTGCCGGTGGTGGTCATCGGCAGCGCTGCGACGAATTCTATCGCTTTCGGCGTCTCGTAGGGAGCCAGATGCTGCCGCACCTGCCGCTGCAGTTCGTCGACCAGCGTCGGCGATCCCATGACCCCCGGCTGCAGGACGACGAAGGCCTTGACCAGAGTTCCCCGCAGCGCATCCGGGATTCCGATGACCGCGCAATTGGCAACCGCCGCGTGCTTGAGCAGGCAGTTCTCGATTTCGGCCGGGCCAATGCGATAGCCGCCGCTGTTGAAGACATCGTCGGCGCGTCCCTGGTACCACAGGTCGCCCGCTTCGTCGATTTTCGCCAGATCGCCGGTCAACCCCCAGCCGTCGCCGACAAACTTCTCCGCCGTCGCCTGCGGATTCTGCCAATAGCCGAGCATGATCACCGGATCGGCCTCGCCGTTGCACTGGCGATGCACGGCGACCTCGCCGAGTTCGCCCGCCGGCAGGACATTGCCTTGCGCATCGACGACGGCCACGCGGTGCCCCGGATAAGCGCGGCCCATGGCGCCGGGCCTGGCTGGCCAGCGCGACGCGCAATTGCCGACGACGTAGTTCATTTCGGTCTGCCCGAACATCTCGTTGATCGTCACCCCGAGCTTTTCCCTGGCCCAGTGGAAGACCGCTTCGCCGACCGGCTCGCCGGCACTCATGATGCTGCGCAGATCGAGATCGTAATGCGCTCGCGGCTCGGGAACGGCCTTCATCATCATCTTCAACGCGGTGGGAAAAAGGAAGCTGTTGCGAATGCCGTACTTTTCGAGCAGCGAAAACGCCTTGCCGGCGTCGAAACGGCCTTTGTAAGCGAGCAGGGGCATTCCGAAGTGCCAGGTCGGCAAGAGCACGTCCCACAGACCGCCGGTCCACGCCCAGTCGGCCGGCGACCAGAACATGTCGCCCGGCTGCGGGAAGAAGTCGTGCGAGCAGGCGTAACCGCTGAGGTTGCCGAGTAGCGTCCGGTGCGCCATCAGCGCGCCCTTCGGCTTGCCGGTGGTGCCGCTGGTGTAGATGATCATCGCCGGGTCGTCGGCGGCGGTAAGCATTGGCGTGTAGCGCGGAGACGCGTGCTCGAGCACCTCTGCCCACGGCTTTACGCCGTTGCCGAGCGTCGCACCAACGCCGATCACGTGCCGCAACTGCGGCAGGCGGTCGCGCAGGGCGAGCAATTTCGGCAGCGAGTCGGCATCGACGATGGCCACGTGCGCACCCGAGTCGCCAAGCCGGTATTCGAGGGCGTCCGGCCCGAACAGATGCGACAGCGGAACCGCCAGCGCGCCCATCTGGTAAATGGCGACATGGGCGATCGCCGTTTCCGGGCATTGCGGCAGGACGATGGCGACGCGATCACCGGCCAGCGTGCCGAGTGCGGCGAGGACGTTGGCCAGCCGGTTGGCCTGGCCTTGAATGTCCCAGAAGGTGTGCGCCGAAGTGAAGCCGCTTTCATCCTCGTAGTACAGCGCAAAGCGACTGCGCTCGCCAGCCCAGCGGCCACAGACATCGACCGCGATATTGAAGGTCTGCGGAACCTGCCAGCGGAAGTTCTCGCAAAGCGCCGCGTAGCCGCCGCTCAGACTATTGATTTCCATGGCTTCCCCGTTTCGGCAGAACCGGCCGCTGTCCGAGCGACCGTTTCAGGCGCCGACGTTCAAACGCTCGTCGATGAGCTCGATCCAGTGCCGCACCGGCACCTTGCTGCCACTTTGCAGATGCGTCTGACAGCCGATATTGGCGGTCACCAGGAGCGCCGGCGAAGCGGCGTTCATCGCCGCCAGCTTGTTGTCGCGCAACTGCCCGGCGAGCACCGGCTGACTGATCGAATAGGTCCCCGCCGAGCCGCAGCACAGGTGCGGATCGGCGACCGGCGCAAGGCGATAGCCGGCCGCCGTGAGCAGGGCCTCGACGACGCCGCGAATCTTTTGCGCGTGTTGCAGCGTGCAGGGCGAGTGGAAGGCGACGCGCTCGCCGCTATCGGCACCGGCCTGGCGCAGCAGGGCGGCCAGCGGCTCCTGCTCGGCGGCCAGGACTTCGCAAGCATCGCGCGTCATGGCGGCGATCCGGGCGGCCTTGTCGGCGTAGGCCGGATCGTCTTTCAGCAGCTTGCCGTACTCGCGCACGTGCTCGCCACAACCCGAGGCGGTCATCACGAAACCCTCGACACGACCGCTCTCGACGTCCGGCCACCAGGCGTCGATCACCTGCCGCATGTCGTCGAGCGCCTTCTCCTGCGCGTGCAGGTGGTAGCGCAGCGCACCGCAGCAGTTGGCCGCCGGCGCCTCGATCAACTCGATACCCAGGCGGTCGAGAACGCGCGCCGTCGCGGCGTTGGTGTTCGGCGTCAGGATCGGCTGCACGCAACCGGCCAGGGCAATCATCCGCCGCTTGTGCCCGGCGCGCCGCGGCCACGGCCGGGCCGCCCCGCCCGCCGCCAGCGGAACCTTTTCGGCCAGCGCCGCGGGCAGCAAGGGGCGCATCAGCTGGCCGATGGCCACCGCCGGCCTGAAGATCCAGCGCCGCGGCAAGGCTTCGCAGAGCAGGAAGCGGGTCGCGCGCACGACCAGCGGCCGTGGCACGCGCTCTTCCATGACCTCGCGGCCGATTTCGAGCAGGCGGTGATAGCGAACGCCCGACGGGCAGGTTGTCTCGCAAGCGCGGCAACTCAGGCAGCGATCGAGATGAAGCTGTGTCGTTTGGCTGACCGCCTGCCCTTCGAGCATCTCTTTGATCAGATAGATCCGCCCGCGCGGCCCGTCGAGCTCGTCGCCGAGCAACTGGAAGGTCGGGCAGGTCGCGGTACAGAATCCGCAGTGCACGCAGGAGCGCAGAATCGCGTCGGCCTCGCGCCCGGCCGGCGTGTCCTTGATGAAATCGGCAAGATTCGTTTGCATGGTCAGCGCACTCTCATAGTCCCGGATACATCCGGCCGCGGTTGAAAACGCCTTGCGGATCGAAGGCGCGCTTGAGCTGGCGATGAATCCGCAGCAGCGGCGCCGGCAGCGGCTGGAAAACGCCTTCCGAAGCCTTCAGGGCATGGTCAGCGCGAAACAGCGTCGCATGCCCACCGGCCCTGGCCGCCGCAACCCGGATCGCCCGTCCGTCGCCCTCGCGCAACCAGCGTTGTGCGCCGCCCCACTCGATCAGCGTCGAGCCGGGAAGCGGCTGCGGCGGCGCGACAGACGGTAACGACAAGCGCCACAGGGGCGCGTCACCGGCAAAGAAGGCGTAGGTCTGCTCGCGCAGCGACTCCCAGAACGCTGTCGCCAGGCCAGCGGCCAGTTCCTCACCGCCGAGGTGTCGCTGCGCGGCGGCGACCGCAGCGGCGGCTCCGGAAAGACGCAGCGTCAGCACGCCCTGGTGCCAGGCCGACGCCGAAATCGGCAACGGCCGGCCACCCCAGGCGTTGAGCTTGCCCAGCGCCGCCGCCTCGTCGATGGAAAAACGCAGGCTCTTCTCGGCAACGGGTAGCGGCAGCACCTTGAGCGATACCTCGAGCACGACGCCGAGCGTGCCGAGGCTGCCGGCGAACAGGCGGGCGACGTCGTAGCCGGCGACGTTCTTCATCACCTGCCCGCCGAAGGAGAGCACTTCGCCTGAACCATTCAGAACCTTGACGCCAAGAACGTAATCGCGCAGCGCGCCGACGGCCTGCCGACGAGGTCCGGAGAGGCCAGCGGCGAACATCCCGCCAACGGTCGCCGAGGCGCCGAAGTGCGGCGGCTCGAAGGGCAGCCACTGCCCTTTTTCGGCAAGCGCCGCCGCCAGTTCGCGCAGCGGCGTACCGGCGCGCGCGGTGACCACCAGCTCGGTCGGTTCGTAGGCCACGATGCCACGGTGGCCGCTGACTTCGAGGACTTCGCCCTGCTCCGGGCAGGCGTAGAAGGCCTTGCTGCCACCGCCACGAATGGCCAGGCTGCGGCCGGCACTTGCCGCGTCGGCGACGCGACCGATCCAGTTTTCGATCAATCCTTCCATCACGACCTCGGTGAAGTGGCGCTGCCGACGCGGGCCAGGGTGTACTCGCGGCAGCGGGCGAGCGTCGGAACGCCCTTGCCGGGGTTGAGCAGCCCGTGCTCGTCGAAGGCCGCTTTGAGACGGTGAAAGGCGGCAATTTCGGCCAGACTGAACTGCTCGGCCATGACGTCGACCTTTTCGATACCGACGCCGTGCTCGCCGGTGATCGTGCCGCCGAACTTCACCGACAGTTCGAGGATCGCGGCGCCGAAGGCCAGCGCTCGATCGAGTTCGCCCGGCTGGTTGGCGTCGTACATGATCAGCGGATGCAGGTTGCCGTCGCCGGCGTGAAAAACGTTGGCACAACGCAAGGCATATTTCTCCGACAGGCGGTTGATGGCGTCGAGCATCTCGGCCAGACGCTTGCGCGGAATCGTCCCGTCCATGCACAGGTAGTCGGGCGTCATCCGCCCGACCGCCGGAAACGCCGCCTTGCGCCCGGCCCAGAAGCGCAGGCGCTCGGCTTCATCCTGCGAAACGCGAATCCCCGAGGCGCCGCTTTGCTCGAGAACCGCCGTCATCCGGCCGATCTCTTCGGCAACCTCTTCGGGAGTCCCGTCCGACTCGCAGAGCAGAATTGCCGCGGCGTCCATGTCGTAACCCGCGTTGACGTAGGGTTCGACGGCGTGGATCGCCTTCCGGTCCATCATTTCCAGCCCGGCCGGGATGATGCCGGCGGCAATGATGCCGGCGACCGCGTCGCCCGCCTGCCGCACGTCGCCAAACGACGCAATCACCACCTGCGCCAGTTCCGGCTTCGGCGTCAGCCTGACGGTCACCTCGGTGATCACCGCCAGCAGGCCCTCGGAGCCGTTCATCAGCGCCAGCAGGTCGTAGCCGGGGGCGTCGAGTGCGGCATTGCCGAACTCGACGATCTCGCCGTCGATCGTCAGCCCGCGCACGCGCATGACGTTGTGCACGGTCAGGCCATACTTCAGGCAATGCACGCCACCGGCGTTCTCGGCAACGTTGCCGCCAATCGTGCACGCGATCTGCGACGACGGATCGGGCGCATAGTAGAGCGCGTACGGCGCAGCCGCTTCGGAAACCGACAGATTGCGCACGCCGGGCTGGACGACCGCCGTACGCGACACGGGATCGACGCTGATGATCTTCTTGAGCTTGGCCAGCGAGACGACCACCCCGTCCCGGTGCGGCGTCGCCCCGCCGGAAAGGCCGGTCGCGGCCCCACGCGCCACCACCGGCACCTTCAAGGCATGACAGACCTTGACGATCGCCTGCACCTGCGCCTCGTCGGCCGGCAGGGCAACGATCAACGGCAGCTGCCGATAGGCGGTGAGGCCGTCACACTCGTAAGGGCGCATCTCTTCTTCCTCGACCAGCAGCGCCTGCTCTGGCAGTACCGCGCGCAGGCTGGCGATCAAGGCCTGCCGGTCAACCGTGAAACGCCGATCGGCGACGCTACTCTCGATGCTCATCTGCAGTCCTCGCAGCAAGAAGGGAACAAAGGTGCCGAGGCCACGGCGCTCACGCAGAGGGCAGGCCTCATCGGCGCTCGGCGGCTCGCCCGCTGACCAGATCGTCGGCCAACACGATACCGACGCGCCGGGCAGCGCAACGTACGTGTTCGTGGGAATGACGGCGCGCGCGTGCGGGCTCGCCGGCGGCGACCGCCGCGAAAATCAGGCGGTGCTCGGCCTGCGCCTCCTCCGGCAAGGCGCCATTGCGACCCGGCATGGTCCAGGCCAGGCGACGCGACTCGGAGAAATGCCGGCCAAGGAATTCCACCAGGCGACGCGTATAGCTGTTGTGGGTGGCGGCGGCGATCGCCAGGTGAAAATCGTCGTCGGCTTCGGAACCATCGCTGCCGCTGGCCAGCGCGTCGTCCATGGCGTGCAGGAAGCACTCAATGGCGACAATGTCGGCGGGCAGGCGACGACGGGCGGCAAGTTCGGCAATCGAGCTTTCGATCATCGCCCGCAACTCGAAGATTTCCCGCAATTCGACCAGCGCCGGGCCGTCTCCCTGCCAGAACCTGAAATTCAGGCTTTTCGGCACCAGGGCGACGAAAGCGCCCGCGCCCTGCCGCGTCTCGACGCGACCGTCGGCCTTGAGGCGTGCCACCGCCTCACGAATCACGGCACGGCTGACGCCGAAGGTTTCGGCCAGCGCTTTCTCGACCGGCAACTGCTCACCCGGCTTGATCTCCCCGCGCGCGATCTGCCCTTCAAGGGCAATCGACACTTCCTCGCTGAGACGCGGCCGGCGGACAATTCTCTTCGTCTCGATGCGCTTTAGTTCATTGGTGAGCATGGCAATCCAGTTGTCTGACAACTTCGCAGCAGCATACTACAAGCGGCGGCCGATGCAACGCCTGCGGCTGCCGGCAGGACCCCCGCACATTGACCGCACGCTCGGCAACAGGCGCCGAGCTTGGCCGGCGTACCCTCCGAGTTGCGGGGCGGCTCGACCGTTGCGGCCATTCTGCTACAATCGCCCGCTCGCTGCGCCCGTGCCGGGCCCCTCTGCAAGCCACCGCTGGCGGAGGCCAACGAACCATCGAGGTAACCGAATGTCCGCCATCGTTCATCATCTGAATCGCGTCTTGCCCGGACTGATGCCTCTGGTCAGGTATCGTGCCGCCGACTGGCCACACGATATTCGCGCCGGCCTGTCGGTGGCCGCGGTGGCCATCCCGATCGCCATCGCCTACGCGCAACTGGCCGGTTTCAGCCCGTCGACCGGCCTCTATGCCTCGATCCTGCCGATGGTCGTGTACGCCTTCGCCGGCACCTCGCGGCAGCTGATCATCGGCCCCGACGCGGCGACCTGCGCGATGCTCGCGGCGGTGATCGCGCCACTGGCTGCGGGCAACAGCGGCCATTACCTCTCGTACAGCATCGCGCTCACCCTGCTCACCGGCATCTTCTGCCTGTCGGCAAGCTTTCTTCGCCTTGGCGGCCTGGCCGATTTCCTCGCCCGACCGATCATCATCGGTCTGCTCAACGGCGTCTCGCTGTCGATCATGATCGGTCAGGTGGGCAAGGTTCTCGGCAGCAAGCCGGAGGCCACGCGCTTCTTCAAACAGCTGATGGAAATCCCGCATCTGGTGATCACCGCCCACTGGCCGACAGTCGTCCTGTCAATCTGCTGCGCCGCAGTGATGTTCTTCCTGCCGCGCTACACGAAAGTCATTCCAGCGTCTCTGGTGACCATGGCCCTTGCCGGCCTGGCGGCGTTCGCGTTCGGGCTCGACAACTTCGGCGTCGCGCTGATCGGCCCGGTGGCCGCCGGCTTGCCGGATCTGGTCATCCCGGAGTTGCACCTCGACGTCGTCGGCGAGCTGGCTGCCTCGGCGGCGGGACTGGCCCTGGTGTTGTTTACCAGCGGCATGCTCACCGCGCGCAGCTTCGCCGAGCGCAACGGCTACGACATCGACGTGGACCGCGAATTCGCTGCCTTCGGCCTGGCCAACATTGTCTCGGCGCTGTCGCAAGGCTTTGCCGTCACCGGCGCCGATTCGCGCACCGCGGTCAGCGACGCCAACGGCGGTCGCACGCAGATGGTCAGCATCGTCGCCGCGCTGGCGATTTCCCTGCTCCTGCTGGTCGGAACGGGATCGCTGGCGTGGTTGCCGATACCCGCTCTGGGGGTCGTCCTGCTCTTCGCCTCGTGGCACCTGCTCGACTTCCAGGTCTTCAAGCGCTACCAGTTGATCGAGCGCTCGGCGGTGCTCCTCGGCGTGATCACCATGCTCGGCGTACTTGCTTTCGGGGCGATCAAGGCCATCATGCTGGCCGTGACCCTGGCCCTGCTGATGTTCATCCGTCGCGTCGCGCGCCCGGACTGCGAGGAACTGGTCAATGTGCGCGGCCGGGCGGGGCTCTACAACCACAAGCTGTTTCCCGACGCGGCGACGATCGACGGCCTGCTGCTGCTGCGCTTCTGTGGCCCGCTGGTCTTCTTCAATGCCAATCATTTCCGTGCCGAAGTGCATCGCGCGATCGCCCGCCAGCGGGTACCCGTCGAACGCGTGGTCCTCGACATGATCGCCATGACCGACGTCGACATCACCGGCATCGACACCCTGGGGCGACTCGATAGCGAACTGGCGGCGAAGGGCATCACGCTGGTTCTGGCGGGAAGGCAGGTCGAATTCGAGCAATGGCTGAAGGCCACCAAACACCCCGACGAGGCACTGCAGCAGCGCGCGTTCCCGACCATGCGCCAGGCCGTTCGCCATTGGCGCGGGCGCGATGGCAGCCGCGTCGTCGCCGACGAGGCTGAAGACACCGGCGGGGTAACGGCGGGCGGGGAAGAGAGCGAGTCGGCAGGCGAGCCGCCGGTCGTGCCGAGCACGCGATAAGCGGCCGGCAGTCGCCACGCCGGCCGCTTATCGCGGACGGCGGCCGAGCGGTGGGTCAGCCGGCCTTCTCGTTTTCCAGGGCCTTCGCCGTGATGTGTTCGTAAAGCTCCATCAGCCGTGCGGCCAGCGCGTGATACTCCGGATGCCTCTCCACCATCGGCTTGAGGTCCTGCGTGTCGGCGAAAACGCGCTCGAGAAAGGCGATGTCCATGTCGTCAAGCCGCGCCCCCGCATCGACCTTGTCTTTCAGGTCGATGGCACGAGGCAGACGTTCCTTTTCCAGACGTTCCAGCACCACTTCCGCCAGACCCCGATCTTCCGCTTCCTGATTCATCGCTTCCTCCTTCTCCGGTGGTGGCGCCAATGCGGCCACTGTCGCGGTGGATAATGCCAGCTCAGGCGAACACAAGGCAAGCGCTGGCACGCGCCATCGCCAAGCACGGCCAGAAGGACGCGGCCCGTCGCCGGGAAGTGCCTCGCCGGTACCGGCACGGATCACACGCCGTTACACAACAGGGACAGAGCTCCAACAGATCGTCGGCGGGCGATTCGGTACTCTTCGTCCTGTCGCTGCCGCGCTCCCCTCCCCCTCCCCGCGCGGCAGTGATCGCAGCACCCGGCCCGCCCAGACTCTCCCTCTGTGCGGGCCGTTCCCTTTCTGGCAAGCTGTGCGGCAATTGAGCTGCCGGGCCAGCGACGGCGACGTCGCCGGGCCGCGCACGCAATCCGACGCAGCCCCTGCAAAAGTCGTGGAGTGATGATGATGAACCGATGGACTAGCACAGCGGCGTGCCTGCTGTCTTCACTGGTACTGGCCTTCGCACCGGCGGGCGCCGCCGCCCGACAAGCAACGGCAGCAACACTGCCGGCGGGGGTCGAAAAGCTGAGTACCGTCGAAGGGATCAGCGAGTATCGCCTGACCAACGGCCTGCGCTTCATCCTCTTTCCGGACACCGCCAAACCAACGGCTACGGTCAATGTGACCTATCTCGTCGGTTCGCACGACGAGAACTACGGCGAGACCGGCATGGCCCACCTGCTCGAACACCTGATCTTCAAGGGATCGAAGAACTTTCCCGATCCAACCAGGGAGTTCAAGGCGCGCGGTTTCCAGATCAACGGCACGACCTGGCTCGACCGAACCAACTACTATGTCACCTTCCCGGCCAGCGACGATAACCTCAAATGGGCGCTTGGCTGGAGCGCCGACGCGATGGTCAACTCGTTCATCGCCAGGAAGGATCTCGATAGCGAGATGAGCGTCGTGCGCAACGAGTTCGAGATGGGGGAAAACAGTCCGAGCCGGGTAATGATGAAGCGCCTGCAATCGCTTCTCTTCGACTGGCACAACTACGGCAACAACACCATCGGCGCGCGCAGCGACATCGAGAACGTCCGCATCGAGAACCTGCAGACCTTCTATCGGAACTTCTATCAGCCCGACAACGCGGTCCTGACGGTGGCCGGAAAATTCGACGAACAACAGGCGATGAAATGGATTGTCGCCAGCTTCGGCAAGCTGGCAAAGCCGACCCGCACGCTGGCCAAGCAATGGACCGTCGAGCCGACGGCGGACGGCGAGCGCGAATTCGTCGTCCGCCGCAAGGGTGAGGTGCAACTGCTGACCCTGGCCTATCGCACGCCATCCAGCCTGCACGCCGACTCCGAAGCAGTGAGCATGGCCGGCGAGATTCTTGGCGACACGCCGAATGGTCGCCTCTACCAGGCGCTGGTTCAGCCGGGCCTGGCGGCGCAGGTTTTCGCCTATACCATCGATGCCCGTGAGCCCGGTTTCGTGGTTTTCGGCGCGCTGGTCAACAAGGGCGAATCGCTGGACCGCGTCCGCGAAAAGATGATCGAAGCCATCGAAGGCGGCTTCGCTCGCCAGCCGGCGACTGAGAGCGAGCTCGGCCGCGCCGTCGAACAGGCGCGCACCGCCTACGAGCGCGCGCTGGCCAACCCGGAGGTATTCGCCGTCATGCTTTCGGAGTACATCGCGCTCGGTGACTGGCGACTGTTCTTCTACTCCCGTGACCAGCTCGACCAGATCAGGCCGGCGCAGGTCGATGCGGCCGCCGCGAAGTACTTCGTGCGTGACAATCGCGTGCTTGGCAGCTTCATCCCCGAGGATTCGCCGCAGCGCGCCGAGATCCCAGCGGCGCCAACTGCGGCAAAGCTGCTGGCCAACTACAAGGCCAGCGAAAAGGGCGACGCCGGCGAGGCCTTCGACGCTTCGCACGAGAACATCAACCAACGCTCGCGACGGCCGAGCGTCGGCGAGCTGCAAGTGGCGCTGCTGGCGAAAAAGAATCGCGGCCAGACGGTCAACGTGGCAATGAGCTTCCGCTGGGGCGATGAAGACACGCTGCGCAATCGCGACATGGCGGGCGCACTGACCATGGCCATGCTCAGCCGCGGCAGCGAGCAACTGACCCGCCAGCAAATCGCCGACGAGTTCACCCGCCTGAAAATCCGCGGTGGCCTGACGCAATTCGAGACCAGACGCGACGAGCTACCCGAAGCGCTCAGGCTGGCCGCGCAGCTGCTCAGACAACCGAGCTTCCCGGCGAGCGAGTTCGACGAGCTGAAGCGGCAGACGCTGACCGCACTGAAAGCTCAGCTCGACGATCCGCAGATGCTCTCCAGTGACGCACTGGCCGCTCATTTCAACACCTACCCGCCTGGCGACCCGCGCTACCACGCGCAACTCGCCGAGCGTATCGAACAGCTGCAGGCGACGACGCTCGCCGATGTCGTCGCCTATCACCGCGAGCTGATGGGAACTGCCCGCGGTGAGATCGCCATCGTCGGCGACTTCGATGAAGCGGCGATCACCGCGGAGCTCAGGCAGCTCTTTCCGGATTACGTCTCGCGATCACCCTACGCCCGCGTCGATCGGGAGTTTCGGGAAGTGGCGGCGCAGCGCATCGCCATCGACACCCCCGACAAGGAAAACGGCTACGTGCGCGCGCGTCTCGATCTGCCGCTGCGCTTCGACGACGAAGACGCACCGGCGCTCTACGTGGCGAACAACATATTTGGCGGCAGCAGCGGACTGTCGAGCCGGCTGATGGATCGCCTGCGCCAGAAAGACGGCCTCAGCTACAGCGCGGGCTCGTCGCTGTCGATGGGAATGCGGGAGAATCTGTCGACCTGGTCCTTTGCCGCCATGGCCGCGCCACAGAACCTGGCTCGCGCCGAGCAGGCCTTCCTCGAGGAGCTGACTCGCGCCCGCCGCGACGGCTTCACGGCCGACGAGGTCGCCGAGGCGAAGAAGGGAATCCTCGAAGCACGCGCGGTCGCTCGCTCGCAGGACAGCGCGGTCGCTGCACGCTGGATTTCGCTGCTCGACCTCGGCCATGACTGGCTGTACTCGAAGGACTTCGAGACACGGGTGATGGCGCTGACCCCGGAGCAGGTCAACACCGCCTTCCGCAAGTACATCGACCCCGGGCAGCTGACGCTGGTCGTCGCCGGCGACGCCCGCAAGGGAAAGGAAAACTGACGCCGGCGACCGCGGCTCACCGGGCCAGGCGGCCAAGATGGCGGCGCCTTGCGAACCCGCTGACTATTTTTTCAGACTGTCACGAATCTCGCGCAGGAGCAGCACCTCCTCCGGTGGCGCGGCGGGGGCTGCCGGCGGCTCGTTGCGCTTCAGGCGATTCACCTGCTTGATCATCATGAATATGATCAAGGCAAGAATGACGAAGTTGACCAGAATGGTCAGGAAATTGCCGTAGGCGAAGACGGGAACCTGTGCCTTCCGCAGCGCGTCCAGCGTCGTCGCGACGCCTTCCGGCACCGTGCCCAGGACCAGGAACATGCCCGAAAAATCGAGCTTGCCGCCCATGATGAGGGCCACCACCGGCATGATCAGATCGGCGACGACGGATTCGACGATCTTGCCGAAGGCACCGCCGATGATCACGCCGACGGCGAGATCCATGACGTTGCCCTTCATCGCGAACTCTTTGAACTCCTGCATCATGCTCATCATTTCTCCTTGGTCTTGGGCCAGGAAAGTGTATCGTGTGGCCACTGTGGGGTCATCGCGAAACGCCTGTCAAATCGCGCGCAGTCTTTCCCCGGCGGCGGCCAGCGTCGCCTCCTGCTTGGCGAAACAGAAACGGACGACGCGCTCGTCGTGACCGTCGTGATTGAATACGGACACCGGAATCACCGCCACCCCCACCTCGCGGGTCAGCCAGCGGGCAAACTCCTGGTCGGGGAGGTCGGAAATGGCGCCGTAACGCGCCAGTTGGAAGTAGGTGCCGCGACAGGGCAGCAGCTCGAAGCGCGAAGCGCCGAGCTGGCGGCGAAAGAAGTCGCGCTTCCCTTCGTAGAACGCGGCCAGGCCGAGATGCCGCGAGGCGTCGCGCATGTACTCGGCAATCCCCAGCTGGCAGGGCGTGTTGACCGTAAACACGTTGAACTGATGAACCTTGCGAAACTCGCGCATCAGTTCGCGAGGACCCAACACGTAGCCGATCTTCCAGCCGGTGATGTGATAGGTCTTGCCGAAAGACGACACGACGATGCTGCGCGCGGCCAGTTCGGGATGTGCGGCGACGCTCTCGTGCCGGGCGCCGTCGAAAACGATGTGTTCATAGACCTCGTCGGCAAGGAGCACGATGTTCGTATCGCGCGTCAGTTCGGCCAGGGCCGCGAGATCGTCGGCGTCGAACAGGCTGCCGGTGGGGTTGTGCGGCGAATTGATGATGATCATCCGCGTGCGCGGGCTGAGCAGCGAACGGACCTGCTCCCAGTCCGGCCGGTAGTCCGGGAAGCGCAGCGCCGCGTAAACGGCCTTCCCGCCAACCGTTTCGATCGCCGGCACGTAGCTGTCGTAGACCGGCTCGAAGACGATCACCTCGTCGCCGCCGCGTACGAAGGCGGCGATCGCCGTGAAGATCGCCTGCGTGGCACCGGCGGTCACCGTGATTTCGTCTTCGGCGTCGCAGTCGGCGCCATAGAGCGCCGCGACCTTGTCGGCGATCGCCGTGCGCAGTTCGGCCACGCCCGCCATTGGCGGATACTGGTTGCGCCCCGCGCTCATCGCCTGCAGGGTGGCGTCGAAAAGCGCCGCTTCGGCCTGAAAATCGGGAAACCCCTGCGACAGGTTGATCGCGCCGCAGTCGGCGGCGAGCTTCGACATCACCGTGAAGATGGTGGTCCCGACCCAGGGAAGTTTCGAGTCGATGGCGACTGGGGACTGGCGCATGGCGATCCGCGACAGCCGCGGCGGAGAGTGAGCAAGGGCGTAGTTTAGGGGCCCCACGGCGATCAAACAAGGCACCGCCGCTGCAGGCCGGCGAGCCATCGGGCGGGCGGTCGCCGCCAGCCGCGCTGGTCGTTGGCAAGGCGATCTGCTAGCATTTGCCGGTCGCCGTTTTCATCGTCATTCCCCGGCAACCACCATGGCCACCGCGAATACCCTCTGGCGCAGCCTTGCCGCCACGGCTCTCGTCCTCGTGCTGAGCACCGGCCACGCCCGCGCAGCGGAAGCACCGCCGCCTCTGCCGGCGCTGGGCGCCGAATTGAGCGGCCTGACCGTCTCCGGCATCTCGTCGGGGGCGTTCATGGCGGTGCAGTTTCAGGTCGCGCACGCGCAGCTGGTCAGCGGCGCCGGCGTAATCGCGGGCGGCCCGTATTACTGTGCCGAAGGATCGATCCGGCGAGCGCTCACCCAGTGCATGGCGCCCTCGTGGTGGGCAGCGCTGCCGTCGCTGGACGAACTGCGCGCCAGGGCTGAAGCAATTGCCGGCGCGGGCCGCATAGATCCTCTGGAGCACCTGAGCGACGACCGCGTGTGGCTGTTCTCAGGCGGCAGGGACAGCATCGTTGACACCACGGTGATGGAGCGGCTGGCCGCTTTCTATGGCCAGTGGATAGCCCCGTCGGCGATTCGCTTCGTCAAGCTGCCGGAGGCCGGGCACGCCATGATTTCGATCGTCGCCCCGGCAGCCAATCCCTGCGGCAGCGAGCAATCGCCGTTCATCAACCGCTGCGGCGACTTCGACGCCGCCGGCGAGATGCTCGGCTATCTGCTGGGCCGACTACGGCCGGCGGCATCGACCCTCAGCGGCGAAATGCTGCGCTTCGATCAGGGCGCCTTCGTCGCCGGCAAAGCGATCGACGCCGGACTGGCAGACGCCGCTTACGCTTTCGTGCCGCAGGCCTGCCACAGCAATGCCTGCAGGGTGCATGTCGTCTTCCATGGCTGTCGTCAGAGCACGGCGCAGATCGGCCGCCGCTTCGTCGATGGCGCCGGCTACAACCGCTGGGCGGACAGCAATCGCATCATCGTCCTCTATCCGCAGGTGGAACCGCGCTATGGCCTGGCGCTCGGATCCTGGCAGTGGCTGAACAATCCCTTCGGCTGCTGGGACTGGTGGGGCTATTCGGGCAGCGACTACGCCACCCAGGGTGGCGTGCAGATCAAGGCCGTGCGCGCCATGCTCGAAAGACTGGCGGCGCCCCGCCAGCCACAGGCCGACCCCGCGGCACGCCAGCCCTGAGCGCGCAGCGCGCCGCCGGCCCGGATCAGGGGGGAGGAATGCGCAGCATCTGGCCGGGATAGATCCTGTCCGGGTGACCGAGCATTGGCTTGTTGGCCTCGAAGATGAGCATGTACTTGTTCGGATTGTCGTAGTGCAGCTTCGAGATCTTCGACAGATTGTCGCCGGCGACCACGGTGTAGAAGAGGGCTTCCGGCGCGCTCTGGTCGACCGAAAGCATGT
Source organism: Candidatus Accumulibacter regalis (assembly GCA_000585075.1). Classification (GTDB taxonomy): domain Bacteria; phylum Pseudomonadota; class Gammaproteobacteria; order Burkholderiales; family Rhodocyclaceae; genus Accumulibacter; species Accumulibacter regalis. The sequence goes on from JEMY01000033.1 coordinate 89,994, forward strand.
CGTTGACCCGGGCGACGCCGCTGACGTTGCCACAGCACAGGAGGACTTTCTCCTTGCTGGTCTGATCAGCGGCGACACCGAAAACGGTCGCCGCCCCACTGCCACCGTCAAAGGTCACGGTCAGCCCGGTTACCGTCAAGCCCTGCGCGTTGACGTAAGCCTCAATGGCATCGCCAGCGACACGGTTCATCTGGTCCAGTTTGGCTTTGGCCGCATCGTCGTTGGGCGCATTGGTCACCGCATCCGACGCGACTTGTGCATCCTGGGAGCGAAAAAGCTTCTCGCCTGCTTCCTTGACGAAATCGAAAAGGCCCATGCTGATTCCTCCGGTTGAGCGACGCCCGGTGGCGCCGGAAAGTGACTTGGCGGTGGTTTGACGACGGTCGGCAAACGGCAGCGAGTCTAGCACTTTCTCCCGCCTTGGCAAGCCAGCGGCAGCGCCCCCCCACGGCACAACGCCCGGCGGGCCGGGCGTTGCCTTGTTGCGCGCAAACCGTAGGCTCAACCGTAACGGCCTTCGATATAGTCGGAGGTCTCCTTGTGTAGCGGTGTCACGAACATTTGCTCGGTAAGCGCATGCTCGACCACCTTGCCCATCAACATGAAGATGCATTCCTCGCTGGCACGACGGGCCTGCGCCATGTTGTGGGTGACGATGAGTATTGTGTACTGGCCGCGCAGTTCCCAGAGCAACTCCTCGACCGCTTCGGTACCCTTCGGATCGAGGGCCGAACAGGGCTCGTCCATCAGCAACAGCTTCGGCTTCACGGGTAGCAGACGAGCGATACACAGCTTCTGCTGCTCTTCCAGCGACAGCTCGGTCGCCTTGCGCTTGAGTCGATCCTTGACCTTGTCCCACAGCAACACGGTGCGCAGGGACTCCTCGACGATTTCGTCCGCAGTGCCCTGGTGTACGTCACCGCCGCCCTTGGCGTGCAGACGGTGACTGAAAAGAATATTGTCGCGAATCGAAATGGGCAGCGGATTGGGACGCTGGAAAACCATCCCCACCTGCTTGCGCACCTGGATCAGTTCGACGCCCGGGTCGTAGATATTCTGGCCCATGACGTCGATACTGCCCTCGATGCGCACGTAGCCGAGACGCTCGTTGATGCGGTTGACGCTGCGCAGATAGGTACTCTTGCCACATCCCGAGGGCCCGATCATCGAGGTGATCATGCCCTGGCGGACGCGCAGGTCCACGTCGTACAGAGCCTGGAAAGTTCCGTACCAGAGGTTCAGTTTTTTGGTATCGATCGCGTATTCTGGAACTGGCTGCTGCAGAGCAGCGGCTTGGACGGCGGTCATCTCGTTATGTCCTTCGTTGGCATTCAAGTCAATTCAGTGGCAAGCGGCGTCGCCTGGCGCGAAAGCCGGCGCCCGGCCGCCGCGGCAACAGGGCGCCAGCTAGGCAGCCGGGCTCAGCCGAATCGTCCCTCTACGTAGTCGCGGGTGCGCCGATCCTTCACCTCACCGGTGAACAGATCCTCGGTCACGCCGACCTCGACGCACTCGCCATTCAGGAAGAACGCCGTGCGGTCGGCCAGGCGCCGCGCCTGCTGCACCAGGTTGGTGACCAGGATGATGGTCACCTCCCGGCGCAGCTCCTTGAGCACATCTTCGATGCGCATCGTGGTCACCGGGTCGACGGCAATCGAGAACTCGTCGAGCATCAACAGATCGGGCTCCTGCGACAAGGCCCGGGCGATCGTCAGGCGCTGCTGCTGGCCGCCGGAAAGCAGGCTGCCAAGCGCATGCAGACGATCCTTGACCTCGTCCCAGAGGGCCGCTCGCGTCAGACAGCGCTGCACGATCACGTCCAGCTCGGCCTTGTTCTTGATCCCCCGCAGGCGCGGCGACAGGGCAACGTTCTCATAGACCGTCATCGGCAGGCCGACCGGCAGCGGAAAGACGACACCGATGCGACTGCGCAGCGCATAGACGTTTTTCAGGTGGCGGGTATCGAGTCCGTTGAAGCGGATTTCGCCGGCCACGTGCATTCCCGTGTTGAAGACGTCCATGCGGTTGACCGCCTTGAGGAACGAGGTCTTGCCGGCATTGGCGGGGCCAATGATGCCGAAGATCTCGTGCTCGCGAATCTCCAGGTTGACGTCCTTCAACGCCGCTGCCTTGCCGTAACTGATGGTCAGGTCCTTGACCGCCAGCTTGATCCGCGGCGCCGCGGAAGCGGCGCCGTCCTGACCGGCAAGCTCCACTCGTTCGAGAGCGCTTTGACTTACCATTTCTTCTTCCCCCTGAGCCACATGCGAAACGCGATCGACGCGCTGTTCATCAGCAACACCAGTCCGATGAGGACCAGAGCGACGCCGAACGGGACCTCCTCGGCGATGCCCGGAACCTGGGTCGCGGCGACGAACAGGTGCAGCGACAAGGCCATGGTCTGGTCAAACACGCTTTGCGGCAGGAAGGGCGTGAAGAACACCGCGCCGGTGAACATGATCGGTGCGGTCTCGCCGGCGGTGCGCGAAACCTCGAGGATCACGCCGGTCAGGATGCCGGTGATCGAGTTCGGCAGCACCACCTTGCGGATGGTCTGCCAGCGCGTCGCTCCCATGTTCCAGCAGGCCTCGCGAAACGCCAGCGGCACCGACTGCAGCGATTCTCGGGTGGCGACGATGACCACGGGCATGGTCATCACCGCCAGCGTCATGCTCGCTGCCAGAATGCTCGTCCCGAACTTGAAGAAGATGACGAAGGCGCCGAGCCCGAACAGGGCATGCACGATCGACGGCACGCCGGCCAGGTTGATGATCGCCAGATTGATCACCCGCGTGAACCAGTTGTCGCCGGCGTACTCGCTGAGGTAGATGGCCGCGAAGATGCCGATCGGAACCGACAGCAAGAGGGCGACCATCACCAGCCAGACGGTGCCCAGCAGCGCTGGCAGCACGCCGCCGGTACGCATGCCGTCGGTCGGCGCGGTAAACAGAAACTCCCAGGAGATCGCCCCGCCGCCCTTGTGGATCAGGGTTCCGAGAATGATCAGTACCGGCGCAATCAACATCAGGGTCATCAAACCGAAGAGCATTCGATAGAGGCTCTGGACCCTGGCATTACGGTGATTCAGGCTGCTCGCCTGGAACAGGGCTGCGTTGGCAGTTGTCATTTTCTACCCCTTGCGAATTCCGCGCACGATCAGATCGGCGGTCAGGTTGACGGTGAAGGTGACCAGGAAGAGCAGAATGCCGATGGTGAACAGCGCCTGATAGTGCTCGCCGCCCACCACCGTTTCACCCAGCTCCGCGGCGATGGTGGCGGTCAGCGCGCGCACCGAGTCGAAGACGCTGTCGGGAATATTGACCGCGTGTCCGGTGGCCATCAGAACGGCCATCGTCTCCCCGAAACCACGTCCGACACCGAGCAGAACGCCACCGAGGAGGCCGTTCTTGGCCGCCGGCAGCACCACCTTGTAGGTCACCTGCCAGCGCGTCGCGCCCATCGCCTCGGCAGCTTCGCGGTAGCGATCGGGAACCGCCTTGAGCGCATCCTCGGCGATCGAGGTCATGATCGGCGCGGCCATCAAACCAAGGATGATGCCCGCGTTGAGCACGCACAGACCCACCGGCACGTCGAACCACTTGATGATCAATGGATTCATGATCACCAGGCCGATGAAACCCCAGACCACCGACGGAATCGCCGCCAGCAGTTCGACCAGCACTTTCAGCGTTTCGCGCGTCTTGCCGCTGGCAAACTCGGCGATGTAGATCGCCGCGCCGAGCGAAAAAGGCACGGCGACCAGCATCGCCAGACCGGTGACGCTGGCCGTCCCGGCCATCAACGCCAGGATCCCGTATTCGGGGTCGTCGGCGTCGCTCGGGAACCAGTACGGCGTGAGAAAGAACTCGCGGACGTTCATGTGGTGGAAGATGAAGCCGACACCTTCCTTGAAGACGAAGATGAAGATTCCCAGGACGAAGACGATCGCCGAGATGCCGCAGAGGAACACAAGGCCCTGAACCGCCTTGTCTACGTACCAGTCAGAATCGCGACGATCGAACGCGCCCGCCCCCCCGGCAGCCACAGCGGCGCCGGGTACAGTGTTGCTGTTGGCCATGTCAGTCGGCCTCCTCGCCCCGCAGGGTGGTCATCAGGCTGCTCACCTGCATGGCGATCTCGCGCGTCAGCGCCTCGTAGCGCTCGCGCTGCTGGTCGCCCGTAAGCTCCGCGGCTACGGGACCGCCGACGTCCCACTCCAGCGCCGCGGTGTGGAACGGAATGTTTTCGACGTAGGACTTGACCGGACCCTGCAGGCTGACGATGACGTGAAAATCGGCAAGATCGCGAAGGCTCAGGTTGATTGCTTTTGACTGATGGCGGGCCAGATCGACACCGCTCTCCTGCAGCAGGCTGACCACCTCCGGCGCCGTCGTACCGGCGCGACGGCCGAGGCTGCGGAATTCGCCCCCCTCGGGGAAATTCTTGCGGGCGACGGTCTCGGCAATCGGACCGAGGACGCTGTTGTCCTCGTCGAGGAAGAGGATGCGAAAGACCTTGCTCGCCTTGGTCTGCCCGGTGACCGCGAATACCGTCTCCTCGCAGATGTTCTTGGCCTGGTCGGAAACGCGCTCGAGCGAATTGAAAACGCCCAGGTAGGCGAAGAGATCCTCGATGCTGAAGTTTTCCCCTTCGGTGACCAGATCGGCGAAGACGACGTCGAAGGTCCGCTCGACCTGATCGGCCATGATCATCGTCGCCCTGGCCTTCTCGGCGTTGCCGTCGATGAAGGCGCAAACCGCCTGCTTGAACATCTGCCGTGACTCGCCGGCAAGCAGTTCGACCTCGCGCTTGATCAGCGCGTCAGGCCGCTTGGCCAGATGCACCGACTCGCGGGCGATGGTCACCGCGTAGTCGCCGACGCGTTCGAGCGCGACATTGGCGTGAATCATCGCCGTCATCAGGCGCAGATGCCCGGCGCTTGGCAGATGGACGCCGATGAAGGCGTGGCACATCTTGTCCAGCTTGCGGTTTTCGGCGTTGATCCGCTGATCGCCCAGGACGGTTGCGTAGGCCAGTTTGTCGTCTCCGGTGAGCAGCGCGCGCACCGCCGTGCCGAGGGCCTCGTCGACGCGCTTGGCCAGCAGGGTCGCTTGTTGTTTGATTCGGGACAGGTCTCTCTCGAGACGTTCTTCATAATGGCTCATCGGTTGCGGCTCCCCACAGCGCTAACGGACAACAGGTTGCAGAACGGGCACGGGAACGGCAGCGTCCCCGTGCCCGGCATCAAGAATGGATTACTTGCAGGTGACTTTCTTGATCGGCGCGTAGCCTTCCTTGGCCACGATGCACTGGCCGACGTCGCTCTTGATCCAGTCCATGTACTTCTTGGTATCGGCCTTCGGCTGACCATCGGTGTACATGAACAGCGGACGGGCGATCGGGTAGGTGCCGTCGAAAGCGGTATCCTCGGTCGGCTTGACGCAGGGCTTGCCTTTCTCGGGTGCGATGCACAACGCCTTCAGGTGGTCGGTGGCGTAGGCCAGGCCGCTGTAGCCGATCGCGCAAGGCGTCTTCTCGACCAGGTCGGCAACGTCCTTCGAGCCGTGCATGTCCAGCGTTCCCTGGCGGAACTTGCCCTTCTCACCGAGAACGGCCTCCTGGAAGTAGGCGTAGGTTCCCGAGTTGTTCTGCCGGCTGACGACGACGATCTCGTCCTTGCAACCCGGAATGGTGATTCCCAGATCGCTCCACTTGGTCGCTCCGCCGCCGCGTCCGTAGATCTTGGCCAGGTCGGTGATGGTCATCGAATCGCCGGGGAAGTTCTTGTGTACGAAGATGGCCAGGGCATCGTAGCCAACGACGTGCTCGACCGGATCGTGGCCCTTGGCCTTGGCCTCGGCGATTTCCTTGTCTTTCATCTTGCGGCTGGAATTGGCGATGTCCACGGTGCCGTTGATCATCGCTGCAATACCGGTGCCCGAACCGCCGCCGGAAACGGCAACGGCCACATTCGGATTGATCTTGCCGTATTGCTCGGCCCACGACTGGGCAACGTTGACCAGGGTATCGGATCCCTTGTTCTGGATCTCGGTGCGTGCGGAAACAGCGCCGGAAGCAAGGGCGCCGGCGACGGCAAGACTGACGCTCAACAACATCGATTTCGAAGTCATTTGGGATTCTCCAAGGGTGGGAAATTTTTTGAAGTCTCTAGATGCAGATCAAAGACTTCAGTGCGACGGAAAGCATTTGAGGGACAAAGACTATCAGAAAAATTTTGTCTGACAAGCCCCACAGGTGCAGGAAATAATAATAAAAATTGGCCTGACCAATAACCGGCGCAAGTTTTTTCGACAAGCCCGCAAGAACATGCCAAACGCGTACTTCAAAAACTTCAAGGAAAGCACAACAGCTCAGAGTTGTTATTCAACATGCTGTTTTTGCGCATGTTTCTTATTGCCGACCGATGCTTTATGCCTATTTATTGGCCGGCAACTGCTGCGCCCAGGAATCTTAAGCCGATTAACAGGATCTCTCGATGAAATGCCATGGCCAGAGAACTTCTGGCTAAACGTTTTCAACCGCGATGGTGGCGTAAAACCCGCAATAACTGCCAGAGTTAATCGTCACTACATAATATTAATTGTTTTTTATCATCGAGTTGCACGGCGTTTTCGGAAGTCTTCCGCAGGCGTGCAATCCTTCGCCGGTTTTCCAAGGATCATGACATTGGAACGTTCTCGGGGAGGCGCCGGAAGGGCCGGGTTTCCGGCCTTCATTTCCATACTTCCAGAATTCCGGTTCATGCGTTCAACATGCACTGGGGCGGATTGCGGGCGCGTTCTCAGGACGCGAACGCGCGGGGAAGGTCGGCGATCCGGTCGGCAAGCGAAGGGTACGGCGAAGACGGGCGCGAGCCGTCTGCACAGCCGGCGAGACGCTGCGGAGTCGGGTGGAACTACGCGGGCAAATCCGCGGCGAGCGAGCCGCCGCGCTTACTTGCTGAGCAGCCGCATCCCCCGCTCCAGCCCGTCGAGCGTCAGCGGGAACATGCGCCCGCCCATCAGGTTGTGGATCAGCGACGTCGATTGACGGTACTGCCAGGCGTGCTCGGACTCGGGGTTGAGCCAGATCGCGTGCGGCCAGGTGTCGGTCAGCCGGCGCAGCCAGGTGGCGCCCGGCTCGGCGTTGTTGTATTCGACGCTGCCCCAGGGCTGCAGAATCTCGTAGGGGCTCATCGCTGCGTCGCCGACGAAGATCAGCTTGTAGTCGTTGCCGTACCGGTGCAGCACGTCGTGGGTGTCGATACGCTCGCTGTGGCGGCGGCGATTGTCCTTCCACAGGTATTCGTAGACGCAGTTGTGGAAGTAGTAGTACTCGAGGTGCTTGAATTCGCTGTGGCAGGCCGAGAACAGCTCCTCGCAGACGCGGATGTGATCGTCCATCGAGCCACCGATATCGAGAAACAGCAGCACCTTGACGGCGTTGTGGCGCTCGGGCCGCAGGCGCAGATCGAGCCAGCCGGCGTTGCGCGCGGTGCCGGCGATGGTGCCTTCGAGGTCCAGTTCCTCGGCCGCGCCCTGGCGGGCAAAACGGCGCAGCCGGCGCAGGGCGACCTTGATGTTGCGTGTGCCCAGTTCGACGCTGTCGTCGAGGTTGCGATACTCGCGTTTCTCCCAGACCTTGACCGCCGAGCGGTTCTCGCTCTTGCCGCCGACGCGGATCCCTTCGGGATGGGTGCCGCCGTGCCCGAAGGGCGAAGTGCCACCGCTGCCTATCCACTTGCTGCCGCCGGAGTGACGTTCCTTCTGTTCGGCGAGCCGCTTCTTGAAAGTCTCCATCAGCTTGTCCCAGCCGAGTTTTTCGAGCTTGGCGCGTTCGGCGTCGGTGAGGTGTTTCTTCACCGCCTGCCGCAGCCAGTCTTCGGGGATCAGTGCTTCCATGCCGGGCAGTGCTTCGACGCCCTTGAAGTACTCGCCGAAGGCGCGGTCGAACTTGTCGAAGTGCGTCTCGTCCTTGACCAGAATCGCGCGCGAGAGGACGTAGAAGTCGTCGAGGCTGTGCTCGATGACGTGCTGCTGCAGGGCTTCGAGCAAGGCCAGGAACTCCTTGATCGACACCGGCAGCCGGTTCTCTTTGAGATGCAGGAAGAAATCGATCAGCATGGTGGCTATCGTTCAGCCGAAGCGGCTGTCAGCGCTCAGCGATTCTGGCGGGCCATGAAGATCAGCCGTTCGAAGAGGTGGACGTCCTGCTCGTTCTTCAGCAGCGCCCCGTGCAGCGGCGGGATGGCGCTCTTGTTGTCCTTGCTGCGCAGCGCTTCCGGCGGGATGTCCTCGGCGAGCAGCAGCTTGAGCCAGTCGAGCAGTTCCGACGTCGACGGCTTCTTCTTCAGACCGGGGATCTCGCGCAGATCGAAGAACACTTCCAGCGCCTCGCGCAGCAGGGCCGGCTTCAGTCCCGGGAAATGGACGTCGACGATCTGCTTCATCGTCTCCCGGTCGGGGAACTTGATGTAGTGGAAGAAACAGCGGCGCAGAAAAGCGTCGGGCAGTTCCTTTTCGTTATTCGAGGTGATGAACACCGCCGGCCGGTGACGCGCACGAACGTTCTGGCGCGTCTCGTAGACGAAGAACTCCATGCGGTCGAGTTCGCGCAGCAGGTCGTTGGGAAACTCGATGTCCGCCTTGTCGATCTCGTCGATCAGCACCACCGACGGCGTCTCGCATTCGAAGGCCTGCCAGAGCACGCCCTTCAGAATGTAGCTGCCGATGTCGGCGACCTTGGCCTCACCGAGCTGCGAATCGCGCAGGCGGGAAACGGCGTCGTATTCGTACAACCCCTGCTGCGCCTTGGTCGTCGACTTGATGTGCCACTGGAAGAGTGGCCGCCCGAGCGCGGCGGCAACCTCTTCGGCCAGCATCGTCTTGCCAGTACCCGGCTCACCCTTGATCAGCAGCGGTCGCTGCAGGGTGACGGCGGCATTGACCGCCAGCGTCAGGTCACCGGTCGTGACGTATTTGTCGGAGCCGGAAAAGCGCATGGGGAATCTTCCTCTCGAAGCGACCCGTCGATTCTACGCGCAAAGTCCGCACGCCGGGTTCGCTGCGGCACCCTGCTGCGCCTCAGGCGCCGGCGGCACGCCGCACGCAGTCGAGGTAGGCGACACCGTCGATGGCGCTGCCGTCGCGCTGCGAGCGCCACAGCGCCTCGCCGAGGCACTCGAGGATGGCGTGCTCGGCGTCATGGACTTCGAGCCGCCCGCGCAGCGCCTGGTAAGCGGCACGTATGCCCGGCGGCTGATCGATGCTGATCTGCTCGGCGACGGCGAGGTGCAGCGAGAGGTGCAGGAAGGGATTCATCTGCCCGTTCTCGGGCGCGAACTCCTGCTCGACCGCCCGCTCGGGATTTTCGAGCAGCGCATGATATTCCGGGTGCTCGACGATCAGGTCGGCGGCCGTGACTTCGGCGCCCTCGAGGATGGCGCGATCGAGATGCTTGCGCCAGGCGGCGCAGAAAAACTGCCGTACCTGCTCACGACTGGGATTGAACACTGGACCTCCGGGGAGAGTTGCTGATCAGGGCGGTGACCACGGCATTGTGCAGCGAACGATTGCCGCCCGCTGCGCAGGCCGCGATTTGCCCGGTTCCGTAAACGCCCAACAGCGGCAGACCGGGAAACGCCCGGCGCAGGCAGTCAAGCTCAGGTTCATGGGCGCCATGAAAGTACGGACCGCGACCGATGCACGAGAAAACCAGGCCGGCAACCGGTTCTGCCACAACGGCGGCCAGTTGCTCGACGCTGCGACGCATGTCGTCCTCGGCCGACTGTGGCCGGCGAATCGCCCAGGCCAGCCTTTGCCCCGGCCTCGTCCCTTCGGCCAGGGTCAGCGAGCGATCCGCCGCGTTGGCCGAGAGAATGGCGATCGAATGCCGGCCAGCGGCACTGAATGCGTCCCGGTTGGCGCCACTCTCCTCGTCGATCAGCAGCGCAGACAGTGCGGCCAGCGGCGGCGGCCCCTGCTCGCGCAGGTCGGCTGGCAGGGCACCGAGCAGGCTGTCGAGCGCGCTTTCACCCCCCAGCGAGAGCAGATCGTAAGCGCGACTGCGCTCTATCCGCCGCGGCTCGGCGAGCAGGCTCCAGCCGCTCGATACGCCGATGTCGACCCGCGCTCCGTGCACGCGCACGCTACAGCTTGCCGCCAGACGGCTGTGCTGCCAGACGGTGGGCGCGCTGCCGCCAGTGCTGCCAGCGAAGCTGCCGCCGAAGCGGCGCTTCGTCGCGTCCCCCCAGGGATACGGAAAACTGCCCCCGGCATAGCTCATGAATGCTTCCCGATGCGCTTCGCCCGCTGGCGCGCCGCCTTCGCGATGATCCAGCGACAGACCGCCGGCGAAGACCATGACGGCTGCCGCAGGTCGATCGATCACCCAGCCGTGCTCGCTGAAGACACCGGCGGCGATGCCACCGGCGACCTCGGTGCACTGGGCGGCCCGGGCCACGGCGCTGACCGTCTGCTGCGCGCAGCGGGAGAAGTCCGGAGTGAGGAAGAGCAGCACCCCCGTGGCATGGCTGGCGCCGCTCCTGGCGAGCGCCTTCGCGAGCGCCTCTTCGGCCAGCGCGGGCAGCGCATCGTTGCCCGAGACCAGCGCGCTGGCGACGCTCATGGCCGCTGCGCTGCGCAAGGATCGGCCTTCCCGGACCACGCGCACAGGTCGGCGATCGCGCAGCGCCAGCATTCCGGCTTGCGCGCCTTGCACACGTAGCGCCCGTGCAGGATCAGCCAGTGATGCGCCGATTGGCGAAACTCGGCGGGAACGCGCTTGAGAAGCTCGTGCTCGACCGCCAGCGGCGTCTTGCCGGGCGCCAGTCCGCTGCGGTTGGCAACGCGGAAGATGTGCGTGTCCACGGCGATCGTCGCTTCGCCAAAGGCGGTATTGAGGACCACGTTGGCCGTCTTGCGACCGACTCCCGGCAAGGCTTCGAGCGCCGCCCTCGAGGGCGGCACTTCGCCGCCGTAGAGCTCGACCAGTTGCCGACAGGTGGCGATGACGTTGCGCGCCTTGCTCGGGTAAAGACCGATGCGGTTGATGTACGCGGCCAGACCCTCCTCGCCCAGGGCCAGCATCGCCGCTGGCGTCGGCGCATCGGCGAAGAGCCGGCGGGTGGCCAGGTTGACGCTCTTGTCGGTGGCCTGCGCCGACAGGATGACGGCCACCAGCAACTGGAAGGTCGTCGCGTACTCGAGCTCGGTGGTCGGCTCGGGATTGGCCGCGCGTAAGCGCTCGAAGAGCTCCTGCCGCTGCTGGCTGTTCATCGGCAAACCTGGAGCGGGAGAAATCCGGCGCTGCTCAGACACCGTCAGCGACGGGCAGCGGCGACCGATGGTCGGACCCGGCATCGGGCTTGCGCGCCGCGGCGCGCGCTTCGGCCCAGTTCTTCCAGGCGATCAGCAAGCCAAGAAGAATGAAAGCACCCGGCGGCAGAACGGCGAGCAGGAAGCCCGGGTAGTCGGCAGGCAGCAGTTGCAGCCCGTGGACGCCGGGAAAGACCATGTCGATTCCCGCAAACAGCGTGCCACCGCCGATCAGCTCGCGCAAGCCGCCGAGCAGGGCCAGGGTCCACAGCAAACCGATACCCATGAAAACACCGTCAAGCAGCGATTGGAGAGGGGGATTCTTGTTGGCAAAAGCTTCGACCCGCGCGAGGACGATGCAGTTGGTGACGATCAGCGGGATGAAGATGCCAAGGACCAGGTACAGCTCGTGAAAGTAGGCGTTGAAGATCAGGTCGACGACGGTCACCAGTGCGGCCACGACGAGGATGAAGACCGGAATGCGAATCTCGTGCGGAATCAGGTTGCGCAGCGATGCGACGGCAACGTTGGCCACCGCCATGACGATGATCGTCGCCAGGGAAAGCATCACCCCATTGACCAGCGTCGTGGTCACTGCCAGCAGCGGACACAGACCAAGCAGCTGTATGAGGCTGGCGTTCTGGTGCCAGACGCCGTTGTCCAGGATCTGGCGGAATTGTTCGCGATCGATCACTTGCTTTCTCCTTGGCTGGCTGCGGGGAGCGTGGGGAAGAACTGCTGGCGGTTGTCGGCGACGTATTGCAGCGCCTTGTGCACCGCCTTGATCACCGCGCGCGGCGTGACCGTCGCACCGGCGAGCGAGTCGAAACGGCCATGGTCTTTCCTGACCGCCCATTCGCCCTCGGCAACGCTGGCCAGCGAGAGACCGTTGAACTGGCTGATCCACGGCCTTTTCTTGTCCTTGTCCTTGCGCGGGTCGATGTAGTCGCCCAGCCCGGGCGTCTCCTTGTGCTGCGTGACGCGAACGCCAAGCAGGCTGCCATCGGCAGCCACCGCCAGCAACAGGCGAATCCTGCCGGAATAGCCGTCAGGGGCGACGGCTTCGAAAACCAGCGCACTGGCGCTGCCGTTCCTGCGCGCCAGATAGGCGGTCGACGGCTCGTCGAGCCCGAGACCGGCGCTTGCCGGCAACTGCCGCTGGTCGTTGAGCAGGTCGTTGTCGTAAAGCTCGCGCGGCAGGACTTCGCCGATCAGTTTCATTTTCTCGGCCGCCGCCGCGGCTTCGATGGCCGGCTCGGTGGACCTGAAAACCGCCGCCAGCAGAGCGGTGAAGACGACGACAAAGACGAACAGGACGATGGCCGTGCGCACGGCCATCGCTGCGGCGCCGATCGTCTTGAGCGGCGGCGTCATGGCTCGTCCTTGAGACCGAAGATCGGCGGCTGCGAATACATGTCGATCAGCGGCACACAGAGATTCAGCAGCAGCACCGCAAAAGCGATGCCGTCGGGAAAACCGCCGAAGACGCGGATGATGTACGCCAGCAGGCCGGCAAGCAGGCCAAAGATCAGCTTGCCTTTCGGCGTCGTGCAGCCAGAAACCGGGTCGGTGACGATGAAGAAGGCGCCGAGCAGCGCGCCACCCGAAAAAAGATGAAAAACCGGGTTGGCGAACTGTTGCGGATTCCACCCCCAGAGCAGCAGCGCCAGCGAGCTCAAGCCGGCAATGAAGCCGAACGGTGCGTGCCAGCTGATCAGCTTGCGCTGCCACAACCACAGGCCACCGAGCAGATAGGCGCTGGCCACCCACTCCCAGCCACGGCCGGCGAAATTTCCGAAAACATCCTGCGTGGCCAGCAATGTAGGCACATCGACGCTGCCATTGGAGAGCTTCAACGCGGTCTTCAGCGCATCGAGCGGCGTCGCGCCGCTCATCACGTCGACACGCGGTGCCAGACCGGCAATCATCTTCAGCTGCTCGGCGAAACCGAGTTGCAGGCCGAGCGTCGGCCATTGCGACATCAGCGCCGGAAACGAGACGATGCAGGCGGCAAAGGCAAGCATCGCCGGGTTGAACGGGTTCTGGCCCAGGCCCCCGTAGAGATGTTTGCCAACGATGACGGCAAACAGCGTGCCAACGACGATCAACCACCACGGAGCCAGCGGCGGGAAGCTCAGCGCGATCAGCCAGGCGGTGACGATGGCACTGCCGTCGCTCAGGAACAGGGCCAGGGGCTTGCGCCGCAGGCCGAGCACCAGGGCCTCGCCGGCGAGCGCCGCCAGGGTCGCCAGCCCCAGCTGCACGACGATACCCGGACCGATCAGCCAGACGTAGGCGGCAATGCCGGGCAGCAGTGCGAGCAGCACCTGCACCATGACCCGGCGAACGCTGGTGCCTTGCTGCAGCAGATAAGGGGGCGTGCTGAAATCGCTCATCCGGCCGTTCGCCCAGGTTTCTCGACGGGTGTCGACGTGGCCTGCCCGGCACTCGCCGCCTCCAGCTCCGCCGCGTCTTCTGCCTGCAGCGCCGCCCTCCTCGCGTCGACCGCAGCGAGCTGGCGCTTCTGCTCAGAAGTCAGTTGCTCGGTATTGCGCGGTTGCACCGCCGCGCGCTGGGCGCGCGCACGTTCCATCGCCGCGACGATGGTCGCCTTCTTGATCGCTTCGGCGTCGGGCGCGGGAGTTTCAGGGGCCGCAGAGGCGTCGGGCGCGGAAGCTTCAGGGGCGACAGAGGCGACGGGCGCAGACGCGTCGCCGGATTGCGCCGACGGCGCGGCGACCGCCGGCAGCGCGTCGGCTTCGGACCCGCTGGCGAGCGGTGGCTTCGCCGCCGCCGCGGCAGGAC
>JEMY01000034.1:0-210 GCA_000585075.1 Candidatus Accumulibacter regalis
ATGAGCGGCTCGTTTCAGGCCGGCGCCGCCGAGCACTTTCCAGCAGCCGAGGTCTGCTTTGACCGCTTTCACGTCGTTGCTCTGAGCAGCACGGCGCTGGACGAGGTGCGCCGCGCCGAGGTCAAGACCGCGCCCGAACTCAAAGGCGCCCGCTGGGGCCTGCACAAGAAACCCGCCGACTGGACCGTCAAGCAAACCGACACCATGTAC